>JAUXHN010000059.1 GCA_030621515.1 Deltaproteobacteria bacterium
GATACCACCGGCCCCCCTGGCCCATTCCAGATCTCCGCTTTCATCGTACTTTGCAACGAAGATGTCTTCCAGGCCGGCAGAAAAGACCACCTGTTCAGATTGCTCACCATCGTCAAAGATAGCGTGAGAGGCGAACCGCCCGGTAACAGCCAACGGACCATTTGATTTCGTAACTTCAGTTCCATGAGTGGCTATCCCCAAACCTGCGGCGCTGTATCCACTGGCCAGGCCCTGGGCCCCAATCAGAGACCCTTCCAGATCATACTCGGCAATGAAACCGTCCTGGTAGCCCTCGGATTGCAGCGCCGTTTCTTCCTGCTCACCCTGGCCGAATGTAATCGTAAAATGATGGTTACCTGTCGCTGTTATGATGCCGTTCCCACTTACCGATACGCCGAAACCCTTGTCGTCCGCCCAGGTGCCGGCAGTTCTTGCCCATAGAAACGTTCCGTCAGCAGCGTACCTGGCGACGAAGAAATCCCACCCACCCTCGGATACAAAAGAAGCCTCATTGGTTTCTCCAGTGCCGAAGGTAACGGTTCCAGAGAACATACCCGTTAACACAAACGAGCCATCATCCAGGGAAAACATGTCATAGGGGTACGAGTAATTGGTAGACGTTGTAGCGCTGCTTGTTACCGACCTGGCCCAAATAAGCTCTCCGTTTGAATTGTACTTCGCCATGAAGATGTGGCGATCCGACGGCAACGAAGTCAGTTCGACTTCCGCCGGCTCTCCTTGCCCCAGAATGATGGAATCTCTGAAGACACTGGCTACAATAGATTCTCCTCCCGGCAGCGCTGCAATGCCGTAACCGCTTTTATACATTCCCGGGAAAGGCACACCGCTCTCTCCAGCCCCACTTTTCGCCCATTCCAATGAACCGTCTGCATAATACCTTGCTATAAAGAAACTACACGATTCTTGCGGGGTGAGTTCGGTTTCCCCGGACTCTCCTTCTCCGAAGACTGCGCTATCCAGAATGTGTCCAGTTATAACAAACGAACCATCCGCATATGCCGAGATACCCGATGCCTTGTCCTCTGCGCTCCCGCCTGCTCTTCTGGCCCAAACCAACTCACCCTGGGGTGAATACCTGGCGATGAAAACATCGCTCTCGCCATATGATTGAAGCGCGATCTGTCCCGGATCTCCTTCACCAAAGGTTGCGATGTCCTCAAAAAAACCGACAACCAGGGACGTGCCGTCATCAAGCATTTCAATATGTGTTGCGACATCGTCACCACTGCCGCCTGCTCTTACGGCCCATATCTGGTCACTTTTGTCGGTGTCAGTGTCTGTGTCGGTGTCCGTGTCGGTGTCCGTCGTCCCACCGTCGAGGCCACCGGACGAGCTTTTGGAGCACCCACCGCAAACCAGTGCGGTCGCCAGGAGCATTGAAAGCCAGTATCGCATCACCCCATCCTTCGTTCTGTACGTGAGAGGATTCTACCATGGACCTTCGCGTTTGTCGTTTGACGTCTGTCCTGCTTCGCAAGGCCTGCCCTGAAAGGGCAAAACATACTAGCCCCAGGCAACGCCTGGGGTTCGAGATATTCGGAAAAGAGTCTGCACCCTGAAAGGGTGCTACATTGGTTCTGTTCGATATAACGCCCTTTCAGGGCTATGATTTTTTTTCGTTCAATGTTCCCGGGGCGTTGCCCCGGGCTGGTATGTTAAACCCCTTCGGGGTAAACAAAAGAACCGCAACTCAAGTTAGCGCGTATGCCCCCACGAGGTCGGGGCTCTTCTCGTTCGCCAGAACCATCTAACGTCCAAATCCAATATGAAGAACAAGCGTGCCATCAATATCATTGCCATTATCATCGGCGTCGGTGCGCTTTCATATCTAATCTACAAGGTGGGATTTCGCGAGCTGCTGGACAACCTGCTGACAATCGGTCCGGTCTTTCCAGCGCTGCTCGCCATCGAGGCCATCTCCAACGCGCTCTCCTGCACGGGGTGGTATTACTCATTCGATCCGGGCTCGCGCCCGCGCTACCGGAAACTGCTGGGTATCAGTTATGCCAGCCTGTCAATCGCCGGGGCGCTCCCGACCGGCCAGGCGGGGGAGGTGGCCAAGGGAAACCTGCTGCGCGGTGTGGCATCCACCACCGAGATAGTCTCTTCGCTCCTCATCTACAACTACCTCCACATTCTGACGGTGATGCTCCTGGTGTTCATCGGACCCTTCGTCGCGCTTTTCACAGGGGGCTTCGACGCGGAGGTGATCTGGGTAACACTCGGCGCGGGTGTGCTTGTCCTGGTGGTCATCCTGATGCTCGGCGCAATGCTTTACTCCGGCGTCTTGCACAAGTTGCTGGAGTGGGTGGGGCGCAGGAGGCTCATCTGGAAACCCTCCGAGAAGACGCTCGCGGGAGTGCGCGATGTCGATGCAAGGTTGCGTCTGATCATCAGGGAGCGTCCGGGCGATATCATCAAGGGTTCTACAGGCCTGTTCCTCGGACGGGTGATGGGAGTGATCGAGGTTTACGTCATCCTGTCGTACATGGGCGTCAGCGATTCCGTGACCGTTTCGCTGATGATCTTCTCCACCACTGCCATGGTCAAGTACCTGCTGATGGTGTTGCCGGCCCGGGAGGGATTTCTCGAGGGTAGCACGTACGTGGTCTTTCGGCTGATCGGGATGAACGGCGCCGACGGGCTCTCCCTGGAGATAACCAGGAGACTGAGAAAGATCGTTTTTCAGGTTTTCGGAGTCGTGTTGATGATGTACTTCGTGCGAAAGAAGGACGACAACACCGAAAAGTGATCGTCCCCAAGGAGTACACGAGTGACTGCAGCCACCGATAAAATGAGGATCTTCCAGATCGGTTTCAACCGGTGTGGAACGTCCTCGTTCGCCTATTTCTTCAAGAAGAACGGATTCAAGGCTTCGCACTGGCAAAAGGGGACCGTCGCTGCGGCGATCGAGAGGGCAAGGATGGAAGGCAAGCCCCTCTTGAGCTACGCGGACAAGTACCAGGTGTACACCGACATGGAGCTGATGGATCTGTCGACCATCTCCAGGAAATTCTGGAACAGGTCCGCCATCAGAAAGCTCTTGCGGATGCTCGGCCCGGAGAAGGAACAGGTCCCCATCTACGCGTACAAGTACTTCAAATTACTGGACGAGCAGTATCCGGACGCCAAGTTCATTCTCAATGTCAGAGATATGGAGCGCTGGGTCGCAAGCCGGTTGCGTTTCAGCAAGCAGCGCTATCGCTCTTGCATTCACGGGGATCGCTATCACGGCAGCGACGAGGAGTTGGCGGAGTGTTGGCGGTCGGATTGGCGTTCTCACATCGCGAACGTCAAGGAATACTTCGCGGAACGACCGGGTGATCTGCTCATTTTCGACATAGAGACGGATGGCGTCGAGAAGATCGTCGATTTCTTCTCCATGCTGGAACTCGATCCCGGTCACTGGAAGCAGCGCAACGCCAACAGCAAGAAGTGATACATTTCGCCAGGGCCCTGTCCCGCGGACATAAAGCCCGCGGCCAGAAATGCGCCACTTCGTGTCGGAAAGGGCTTCGCCCTGAAGAACTGAAAGCCCTGCGGGTTGTATCTGAAGTGTCTTTTCTTGAGGCAGGGCAACCACAGGGGGTTGCCCCTACAGACGATGTCGCATCACCATTTGTTGTAGGGGCGGGTCTCCGTGCCCGCCCTGAATTCGTGCCCGCCCTGGCGACGATAACCTTCTACTTGATGAGTCCGTAGTCGTGCTCTGCCAGACCGTTTTCGCAGCGCACCTTGCCGCTCTCGATGGTCTTTCGTTCTATTGCGAGGGCCTTATCTCTCTGCTCACCCGCGTGTTCCCAGTTGTCCGGGTGGTTAAGGTGATACGCAACTGCGCTGAAGAGCACAGGCCATGCGACCGCGCCCGCATTGGAAAGGCGCATGAAGAACTCGCCGTCTTCACCTCCGCCGATCCCGAAGGCCTCATCGAAGCCATTGACGCGCTTCACGAGCTGAGCGTCGGCGGAGAAGTTAGAGCCGGTCTTGAACGCCGTCTTCCATTTGAGCGGGCGGGGCAGGACTGCGCAGAAGCCGGTCCACGCCATGGCCGCGAATGGTGACCAGGTGGCGCCGTATCGCTGCATGATCTTACCGTTCAGTGCGTCGGTCCACTTCTCGTTGACCGGTGAATACTCTGCTTCGCGGCATCTTGAGAATGCCTCCTTGTAGATTCTTTCGATCCCACGCTCTCGGATGAGGTCCTCCGTGAGCTCACCGGAAAAGACTTCGTTCAGCTTCACTCTTGCGCCGAAGAGCACGCGGTTCGGCCGGGCTGCCTTCAGGTGAGATTCTATGAATCTCGGGTGTGTGAGAATATCTCCGTCGATGAACACGAACCAGTCGCCGGAGGCGGCCTTCATTCCGCCATTCCTTGCCTGCCCCGGGCGAAAGCCCGAGTCTTCGTTCCAGTAATGAAGAAGTTCGAACGGCTTGTCCCGTTTTCTGAAACGGGCGATTACCTCATGGGTATCATCGCTGGATCCGTCGTCGCAGACAACCACTTCGAAATTCCGGTGAGTCTGACTGATCAGCGACTCCAGGACCATGGCCAGATAGGTAGGCGTGTTGTAGGTTGTGATGATAACCGACGCTTTCATGAACTGTATAGAGCACGATTTCTGCGTGCGCAGCAAGACCCTAGGCCAATTTCCGGTGATGATACCCCCCGTATGGGTGCTCGTATGGGTGCCAGACACATTTTTCGAGGTAATATCTCCGGCCAAATTCCAGTCAGAGTGAAGGTGTTTGCCAATTCAGAGGGCACAGCCGCAGTGCTTGCAGTGTCTGGCGTCGGGGTCGTGGTCCTCGGCGCTGCAATCGGGGCAGGCCCGGGTGGAGACTGTAACATCGGGTCTGCGGAGCAGTTGCGCTGTGATGATCCCGGTGGGTACCGCGATGATCGAGTATCCGAGAATCATCACCATCGCCGCGAAGAACTGGCCCAGGTTCGTCTGGGGAGAGATGTCGCCGTAGCCAACGGTGGTCATGGTGACAACCGCCCAGTAGATGCTGCGCGGAATGGAGGTGAAGCCGCTTGCTTTCCCTTCGATGACGTACATCAGCGCGCCGAAAATAACGACCAGGGTCAGCACGCCAAAAATAAAAACGGTGATCTTGCGGCGGCTATCGCGCAAAGCCTGGGCGAGCATCGCCGCCTCGCTCAGGTAGTTGACCAGCTTGAGCACCCGGAAGATTCGCAGAATGCGCAGGATGCGGATGACCAGCAGGTACTGGCTGCCGGCGAGCACCAGACTGAGATAGGTCGGGATCACCGCGAGCAGATCCACCACCCCGAAGAAACTCGTTGCGTAGCGCAATGGTCGCCCGACGCAGCTCAATCGGAGGCCGTACTCCACGGTGAACAGGATGGTGAAGGCCCACTCCAGCGCGGTCAGCAGCGTACCGTAGCGCTCGTTGAACCAGGTGACGCTGTCGAGCATGACCACTACCACGCTGGCGAGGATGCTGAGGATCAGCAGGATGTCGAATAGCTTGCCCGGGGCGGTATCTGCCTCGAAAATGACCTCGTGCATCCTGGTCTGCCAGGGTGAAAGTGGCCTGTGGTTCTCACTGCTCGACATGGGATCCTCCTTCAGATCGCATCGACGGCGGTGGCGCCGAAGTAGTCGAGCGTTGTGGAATCCTGGACGAAGCCGATGATGGAACAATTTTCGAGGAGCACTTCCCCGGCGACCTCAAACTGGATCTGGCCGCCAGAGAGATCTCCTTCGATTGTTGTGAAAAGACGGGCGACGTTTTCGTGAGTCAGATCCTCGCCGGCGTTTTCCCCTCCGGTGGGGTGTGAGGTGAGGCCTCGCTCGACCAGGACAACCGTCAGCTCCGTCCCGATGGGCGCGCCATCGACGAGATAATTGACGACGATCGGAGAGACGCCTGGTTCGGACTCCAGCCAGAGGGTCACCGATGTGTCGACCTCGGTTTCCAGCGCCCCTTCCATGACGGTGTAGATGTGGCTTGCGGTATAGCTGGATAGCTGCACGAGGTTGACAAGCGTCTGGGGCGTACCGAGGGTGGATTGCCCAAGGGCGATGGCAAATCGCTCCTGGCGCTCGGTGAACTCCGGCGCAGAGAAGGGATCGACCCAGCCGTACTGGTTCCAGTAATCGACGTGCCAGGCGATGGGGAAGAACCGCTGGTCCGGATAGTTTTCCAGGGCGTCTGCCAGCGCCGCGTCCGCGGCGTTACAGTACAGTCATCCCTCGGAGGTAAACAGCTCCCACAATGCGAACGGCGCCGCGGGATCGATCTCCTGACCGGCATCGGTGCCGGCGTCGGCGTCCGTGTCGGTGTCACTGCCCGCGTCCGTGCTGGAATCGTTCTCATCGTTGCAGGCCAGGAGCATCGCTGTCAGCAGGGTTACCAGCAATGCGGCATTTGTTTTGAAAGCCATGGCATGCCTCCTTTGAAAACAATCATTGATTGAAGAGCCGACGTTCCTCGGCAGATACTATTGCACACCTGGTGTTTTTCGTGAACTACATGGAGGGTCGTCCGGGCCTTTCGATCTGCCAACTTGTGCTATACTATTGGATGCCAATGAAATTACTTGATGGAGAGAAAATGGAACCCATGACATTTCTGGCGAGCGTGAAGAGCCTGCTCGAAGAACATTATGGCGTCAGGTTGAAAGGCGTAATTCTCTACGGCTCGGCGGCCAGAGGTGACTGGAGCGAAGACAGCGATATCGATTTGCTGGTTCTGCTCGATGGACCGGTCGCGTTGGGAATAGAGACAAGAGCCATCGTCGACATTGTTTACCGAATGATGCAGAAGATAGAAATTTTCCGCCCGGTTCATCTGATTCCGGTCGACGTGAAAGAGTACGAATCCCAATCGATAGCTCTTTACAGGAACGCCAGGGAAGAAGGTGTAGCGGCGTGAAGACGGAAGCTCTGGCAATGTGGGGCAGGGCGCTTGATGATCTTCGGGCCGCCGAAGCGCTGGTTTCCATGTCTTTTCCCGACGCTGCCGCTTCTCGGGCGTATTACGCAGTCTTCAACGCGGTTTCGGCACTCTTCACGGCCGGGAACCGAACCTTCAAGAAACATTCCGGCGTTGAAACAGCCATGCACAGAGATTTGGTTCACTCTGGAAAGTGGCCGACCTCGCACGGAGCCGATTACGGTTTCTTGCGAAACCTCCGTTCAACCGGGGATTACGGCGCAGTGAATCATGTATCCGAGGATGAAGCCCGGCTTGCAATCGATGCGGCAAAACGATTACTTGGTGCCGTGAGTGAAGAGATGCCGGAGCTGTTCGACATTTCGGGGATCTCTCCTGAATAATTTCCGTGCTTAGTAATCCATTATATAGCTTCCGACGACGATGGTGCCAACATCTCCCACGGCGAAGACCCGCCCATTGTCCTGGCTGTCATCCGCCCACACGGCCCTGAGGGTTACTTCGGTTTCATCGGTGTACTCGACAATGAGTGGATCCTCGTCGAGCACCATGTTCGGATAGCAGTAAACGATCGGGTGCTTGATGCCGCCCTCGTTCTCTTCTGCGAAACCCACGAGCCAGGTAGTCAGGTCGTTGTTGTCCACGATGAACATGCCCAGAACAAACGCATCGGCACGCGCGCCTTCAAGCCATCCCCCGCCGCTCCATTCATGCAGGGAGAAATACGGTCCATCCTCCTGGGTCTCTTCGTACATGCCGGCGATGCGAATCAGGTTATCCGCGCCGCCGACAGCGTACATGAAGTGCCCCACGGGGTGATCGACGAATTGTACGATACCGTCGTACCTGAGCACCGTGGTGGACATGCCGGAATAATTGAGGTGGCCCACCGCCCATACATCCGAGCCCGCCCGGCACCATGCCGACAGGAGGTTTCGGTCGGTTCCGGAGTTTATGTGATCCCAGAAGTATCCGTCGAACGCGATGAAGGTTCCCTCGTCTCCCACCGCGTACATCTCGTTCGCGGAAATCCGGCAGATGCCGTGCAGGTTCTCGGTCGTGCCGGTGTCCTCGGGGGGCGCAAACCAGGTGTCGCCGTCGAAGGCGATGAACAGGCCGTCAGTGCCTACCGCGAAAACCTCGTCTCCCTCCGGGGAGCCGGTCACATCACCCAGACTGCCCGCAGGCGCGCCGGTGGGAAACTCCATGTGGGACCAGATGTCGCCGTCGAAGTGGAGTATCGTCGCGGATTTGCCGACCGCGTAGACGTCGGTGTCGCTCCTGCCCCATACCCCGGTGAGCTGATGCTCCGTGGGTGTGTCCATCACCTGCCATTCCCAGTGTCCCCCGGGCTCCGGATCCGTCAACCCGTCCGTCACTGTATCCGTGGAGTCGTCGCCGCCGTCGGCTGTCTGTTCCGTCAGTATCGTCTGGCTCAACCAGCAACTGCTCGCCAGGACCGCGAGTAGAGTCAACGCCAACAGCCGTTTTGGGGATGGGAACAAACCGGGAGAGCCTCTTGCCTAAAATCCGTGATCCAGATCTCTGATGTTCTGCTGGACCTTCCGGATATGAATATTGACCTTCGACGTGGCAGGCGCCTCCTTGTAAATCTGGAGGGCCTGCTCCCAGCAATTTCTCGCCTTGTTCTTCTCGGCCCTTTCCTTGTAGATCACGCCCATGTTGGTCAGGGCTACCGCCGCCTTGACGCGGGAATTGCCCGTGAATCGAAGGTAGATGTCAACGGAGAGCTGATACTGCTCTATGGCAAGCTCCTTCTCTACCCGCTGGTATGCCATGTCCGCCGCGAGAAAGTGAGCCTCCGCGCGCTTGACCGTGACCTCGCCGGTTCCGTCCAGAATGTCGGCGGCTTCAAGGTAGGCGTCGAGGGCGTCCTCGAGGCGATCCTCGGCGAGGGCAAGGCCCGCCTCGCTCATGTAGTGCTCGTAATAGTCGTCGGCGGTTGGCTCCCCGCCTCCTCCCGAGGTTGTCGTTCCATTCGAGGTGGTACCCTCGCCCGGCTGTTTAGATCCGCATCCAGCGATCAGAACCATCGCGAATGCCATGGATAAAACCGAAAAACGTTTATCCGGACGGTACATGGCTACCTCCTGCGTATCTTGTTGAACGGGTCTCTTATAACATATCGCGTGAAAAGCATTACATCAACATACATCGGGATGATGGATAATGAAGATGATGTTGGTCATTTCCAGTTCAAGTTCATGTCGTTATTACTTGCCGCAAATGATGCCTGTGATACTACGGGTTTGAAAACTGAAGATGCAGGAACCGATGAGCTCACCGGATTCTTGTTGATTGAAAAAGCTAGTGGTTTTTCAAGTTAGCATATTCTGGAGAATAATTTTCCAGGGACATGCATTTCACGCGGTTGCAGTGAGGAGGGCTCATGCTTGAACTCCGTTTTCACGGACGTGGTGGTCAAGGTGCTGTTACTTCGGCGGAGCTGATTGCTCTTGCAGCCATCGCGCAGGGTAATTTCGCGCAGGCATTTCCGAGCTTCGGACCGGAGCGAAGAGGCGCGCCGGTCATGGCCTTTGCCCGTATCGATCAAAAGCAGATCCGAAACAGGACCGCGGTTTCCAATCCGGACGCGGTGATCGTGCTCGACCCCCACATCCTTCATGTCGCGAATTCATCGGACGGACTCTCAAAGGACGGAATCCAGATTGTCAACACCATGCGAAGCGCCGACGAGGTCCGTAAAGAGTACAATCTGAAGGGCAGGCTGATCACAGTGGACGCCAACCACATTGCGGAACAGGAGATCGGCCGGGTGATCACCAACACGACGATGCTGGGCGCGCTGATAAGGGCCACGGGTGTCGTCGAGAAGGAACTGCTCATCGACGAGCTGAAAGTGCGTTTCGGGCGCATCGCCGAGGGCAACATCAATGCTTTCAACCGCGCCTACGAAGAGTGTTGCGTGGAAGAGGGATAGGAGGTTTTCAAGGTGCCCAAGCAATCCCCAGCCCCAGACTGGCAAGATCTGGCCCTCGGTACCGCGATAACGGAACCGGGCTCCTCCAGGTATCAGCGGACCGGCGACTGGCACTCCAGCGCACCGGTCTGGGACCTTGACAAGTGTATCAAGTGCGGCGTTTGCGCCGTTTTTTGCCCGGAGGGCTGTATCGCCATGCGCGCCGACGGATATCCCGAGGCCGACATGGAATACTGCAAGGGCTGCGCTATCTGTGTTTGCGAATGCTGGGCCGCGTGCATCGCCATGGTAGAGGAGAAGGAATAATGGCCGAGCGAAAGGGAATGGAAGTCTCCATCGCCATCGCCGAGGCCGCTTCGGCGTGTGACGTGGACTGCATCGCTGCTTATCCCATCACTCCACAGACGCACGTGGTGGAACATCTTTCCGAGATCGTGGCCGACGGCGATCTCGACGCGGAGTTCATCCCGGTGGAGTCGGAGCACGCCGCCATGAGCTGTTGCTGCGGATGCGCCGCGGCGGGAGCCAGGACATTTACCGCCACTGCGAGCCAGGGCCTGGCGTTGATGCACGAGATCCTGTTCATCGCGGCCAACTTGAGGTTGCCGATGGTCATGGTTGTGGCCAACAGGTCCCTCTCCGGCCCCATCAGCATCTGGAACGACCACTCGGATGTGATGACCGAGCGCGATGTGGGCTGGATCCAGGTCTTTGCCGAGAATGGTCAGGAGGCAGTGGATCTGGTGATCATGGGTCACCGGATGTCGGAAGACAAACGGATCCTGCTTCCCCTGATGGTCAACTTCGACGGGTTCATCCTGAGTCATATGGTCGAGCCCATCGAGATGCCCACCCGCGAAGAGGTCAAGAGGTTCCTGCCGGATTACGAGCCGCAGCAACGTCTCGATATCGACAACCCCATTACCATGGGGCCCGTGGGGATGCCGGTGGTGTACACGGAGGCCAAGATGGCCGCCGAGTGGGCGGTTCGCGACGCCTATAAGCCCATGGTGGAGATCATGGGCGAATTCGAAAAGGAATTTGGCCGGAAATACAAGCCGGTGGAGACCTATCGCACGGACGACTCGGAGATCCTGTTCGTTGTAATGGGCGGCATCTCCGAGACCGCCATGACCTGGGTGGACAAGGTCCGGGACGCGGGCGTGAAGGTCGGCCTGGTCCGCTTTCGGATGTGGCGCCCCCTCCCGGTGGAAGACTTCAAGAAGGCGATAGCCGGCGTGAAAGTGCTCGGAGTGCTGGATCGACACTTCTCTCCCGGTGGTCCCGGTGGTCCGATGGCCCAGGAGATCAAGTACATGCTCTACGGGCAGGATCACGCCCCCAAGATCGTGGAAACCGTGGTCGGCCTCGGCGGGCGCGACGTCAATTTTATCGATTTCGATCAGATCTTCGACAGATGCAAGGCGGTGCTGGGCGGGGCGCCTGTACCGCCCTTCGAGTTGATCCAGGTGAGAGGAGGACATTATGGAAAAGCTTAATGTCTTCGCCTCCCGCCTCCTTCCGACGGAGGACTTTGTCTGTTCCGGCCACCGTGCATGCCAGGGATGTGCGGAGGTGCTGGCCATGCGAATGGTCCACAAGGAGCTCGGCCGCAATACCATCGCTGCGTCGGCCACGGGATGCATGGAGATCATTACCTCCCCCTACCCGGAAACGGCCTGGCGGATTCCGTGGATCCACGTGGCGTTCGAGAACCCGGCTTCCGTGGCCTCGGGGATAGAGGCCGGCTACAAGGCGCTCATGCGCAAGGGTCGTTATCCCAGGCGCAAGATCAACTTTGTGGGCTACGGCGGCGACGGCGCAACGGCCGACATCGGCCTCCAGTTCGTATCCGGGGCGATGGAGCGCGGTCATGACATGATTTACGTCTGTTACGACAATGAGGCGTACATGAACACGGGAATTCAGCGTTCGAGCGCTACTCCCTTCGGCGCTTCCACCACGACCAGCCCCGCCGGCAAGGTCAGCATCGGGCAACAGACGTGGAAGAAGAACGTGCCGGAGATCATGGCGGCTCACAACATCCCCTACGTCGCAACTGTCAGCCCCAGCTATCCGTTCGATCTTAATCGGAAGGTTCGCAAGGCAGCCGATGTGGAAGGCCCGGCCTACCTGCACGTGTACTCGGCCTGTCCCACGGGCTGGAGGATGCGCCCGGAGCTGGCGGTGCAGATCGGACGCCTGGCCGTGGAGACGGGTGTGTTCCCTCTCTACGAGGTGGAGAACGGGAAATACACGATCACGCAGCCCATCTCCGAGTTCAGGACGCTGCGCGACTATCTCAAGCTCCAGGGGCGTTTCAGGCACCTGACCGACGATGTGATCGACGACATCGAGGCCAGGCTCAGGGCGGAGTACCGGCTCCTCGAGGCCAAGGTGCGGATGACCCATGAGGAGGAAGTCTGATGGATCTTACCAAAGTCGACGCCATCATCGAGAATTACGATGGTGACGCAACCTCGCTTCTGGCGATCATGCAGGATGTCCAGGATCAGGAGAACTACCTGCCGCGGGAAGCGGTGAATCACATCTCCACGAAGCTGGACGTGCCGGTGTCGCGCATCTATTCGATGGCGACCTTCTTCGAGTCGTTTCACCTGGAGCCGCGCGGAAAGCATATCTGCACGGTGTGCATGGGGACAGCGTGCCACGTGCGCGGGGCCCAGCGTCTGGTGGAGCATCTGGAGAGAGAGCTAAAGGTGAAGTCCGGTGGGACCACAGAGGATCTGCAGTTCACCCTGGAGGAGGTCAACTGCGTCGGGGCGTGCGCGCTTGGTCCGCTGGTGATCATCGATGGGGAGTATCACGGCAATGTGACGTCCACCCGGTTGACGAAGGCGGTGAAGAATCTCAAGACCCGGGAAGGAGGCGAGTAATGGCATTGATCGCGAATAGTGCGAAGCTCCGCTCCTACCGGGAAGAGCTTGTCGACAAGAAGGCCAAAGAAGGCAAAAAAGTGGTGGCGATCTGCGCGGGCACCGGTTGCAACGCGTACGGTTCTCCCAAAGTGGTGGCGGCGTTTCGCGAGGAGATCGAGAAGCAGGGCCTGAGCGACAAGATAGAGATCAAGCCGACGGGTTGTCACGGCTTTTGCGAGCGCGGGACGCTGGTGCTGATGCATCCGGAAAAGCAGTTGTACCAGCGAGTGAAACCGGAAGCTGTGGCCGAGATCGTGGACAGGACGCTGAAAGGCGGAGAGGTCCTGGAGGAGCATCTCTACGACAACCCGGTCACCGGAGAGAAGCACAGAACCGAACACGAGATTCCGTTCTACAAGCACCAGGAGCGGTTGATACTTGGCAAGAACGGGGAGATCGACCCGACGAGCATCGACGACTACATCGCCATGGGTGGATACGACGGTCTGGCGAAGGCGCTGGAGAAGGGTCCCGAAGCGGTGCTGGAAGAGGTCAAGAAGGCCAACGTTCGCGGACGCGGAGGTGGTGGATTCCCGGCGGGACGAAAATGGGAGACGTGTAAAAATGCCCCGTCGGACAAGCGCTACATCATCTGCAACGCGGACGAGGGCGACCCGGGCGCGTTCATGGACCGCTCGATCCTGGAGGGCAACCCCCATGCGGTGATCGAGGGGATGATTATTGCGGCGTTCACCATCGGGTCGGACGAGGGCTACGTGTATGTGCGGCACGAGTATCCTCTGGCCATCGAGCGATTGACCATAGCGCTCGCGCAGGCGCGGGAGTGGGGATTCCTGGGCAAGGGGATCCTGGGCACGGGACTGGACTTCAACATCAAAATCAACCGGGGCGGCGGCGCGTTCGTCTGCGGCGAGTCCACGGCGTTGATGATGTCAATCGAGGGCAAGGTGGGCGAGCCGAGGGCGAAGCACATCCACACTGTGATCTCGGGTCTGTACAACAAGCCGACCAACCTGAACAACGTGGAGACGTATGCGAACATCCCGTTGATTCTCGATAAGGGCGCGGACTGGTACATCGGCAAGGGCACAAAGGGCTCGCCGGGCACCAAGATCTTCTCGCTGGTGGGCAAGGTGAACAACACGGGCCTGGTGGAAGCCGAGATGGGCATGACGCTCCGCCAGATCATCTTCGACATCGGCGGAGGCATCCCTGACGGCAACGAGTTCAAGGCGGTGCAGACGGGCGGACCTTCGGGAGGATGTCTGCCGGCGTCCAAGCTGGATCTCAAGGTGGATTTCGACAGCCTGTGGGAGGAGGGGTCCATGATGGGCTCCGGCGGCATGATCGTCATGGACGACAAGACGTGCATGGTCGACGTGGCCAAGTACTTCCTGGGGTTCCTGAAGTTCGAGTCGTGCGGCAAGTGCACCACGTGCCGAGAGGGCCTGCGTCGTCTCCACGAGCTGGTAACCGACATTTCCGAGGGCAAGGGCACGGAGGAGACAATCTCGCTCATCGAGGAGCTCTGCGACACGGTAGAGGCCGGCTCGCTGTGTGCGCTGGGGACCACGGCGATGAACCCCGTGCTCTCGACGCTGAAGTTCTTCCGCGACGAGTACATGGCGCACGTGAAGGATCACCGTTGTCCGGCGGGAGTGTGCAAGGAGCTGATCACTTACGAGATCACGGATAACTGCAACGGATGCATGGTGTGCGCCAAGCGCTGCCCGGAGGATTGCATCGCCGGCGAGAAGAAGCAGCTTCACGTGATAGACATCGAGAAGTGCATCAAGTGCGGAATCTGCAAGGACGTCTGCAAATTCGACGCCGTGCGGGTATACTAGGTGGAGGATGGCATGACAGTAAAATTCACCATCAACGGCGTGAAGGTCGAGGCGGAAAGCGGCGACAGTGTTATCGACACGGCGCGTCGTTACGGCTTCGATATTCCGTCTCTGTGCCATCATCAGGCGGTGACCCCGTACGGTGCGTGTCGAGTGTGCCTGGTGGAGATCACCAAGGGCGGGCGCAAGAAAATTACCACCTGCTGCAACTACGAGGTGCTCGACGGGATTGATGTCGTCACCGACTCGGAGGCCATCCACAAGCACCGGGCCATGGTGCTCGAGCTCATCCTCGCGGAAGCCCCCGACGCGGAGCCGGTCAAGAAGCTCGCGGCGAAGTACGGTGTAAATGTTTCTCGTTTCGAGCGTCCGAAGGCCGGGGCGGCGCAAGAGCGTCACGACTGCATCATGTGCGGACTCTGTGTCAGGGTCTGTACGGAGATCGTGGAGGTCAACGCGCTCGCCTTCAACGGCCGCGGATACAACCGGGGCGTGGGTGGTCCCTACCTGGAAGCGCCTCAGAGCTGTATCGCCTGCGGCGCGTGCGCCTGGGTGTGCCCGACCGATTGCATTGGATTCGTGGAAGAGGACGGCATGCGCAAGGTCCTCAAGTGGGATCGGGAGCTGCCCATGGAGAAGGACGAGGACGGCCGCCCCTTCGCGCCCAAGTTCCAGCTCCACTATTTCAAGGAGAAGTTCGGCCTCCCCGCCGACATCTACAAAAAAGCTCCCGGTACTCGGTAGCAGCTCTTTTCGAGAATCAATAGTCGGCGCAGGTGTGGTCCGCGTTGAGGATCGCCTGGACGGACGACATCGCTTCGGCGGAACTGGTGTCCAGGAGATAGACCAGCTCCATGGTGTCGATGTCGACGACCATGGTAAAGGGATAGTATCCACCGAGAGCCTGTCCAAAGTTAAAATACGTGTAGCTCGTGGTATCGGCCCAGACCAACACGTTGGTAAGGTTATGAGTTGTTTCCCAGGCTGCGGCTTCCGCCGCGTCTCCACTTCCCGACTGCTTGACCAGGGTGTTGAGGACAGCCAATCCGGGATTGGATGCCATCAAACCTTCCAGAAGTCCCGCTTCTGATCCGCAGGCGGGTCACGTGTCAAACATGTTGGAAATCAACAGGGCCACTTTGGACGTATCCTGAAAGATCTCGAACAAGTCATGAGAGTTGCCCTGGCCGTCCACCATCCCCGGGAAGTCCGCCAGAATCGAGCCTATGGCCACGCCGTGTGGAGTTGCCGGATACACCGAACGGTAATCGGCGCAGGCATCCCCGTCGGAGTCCGAGTCGGAATCAGAGTCCGAGTCCGAATCGCTGTCGGAGTCGGAAGAACTTCTCGAGTCGTTATTACACGCCGTCTGGACGGACAAGACGGCGATCGTACAAATGCACGCGAGGATTCCCAGTACTACTTTGTTCTTCATGATGTTCTGCCTCCCTTGATAAGCGTAGAAAACCGTGCTCATCGGTTATGGTCCTGCATAACAGTGTACATTAATTTTACAGTGTGTGCAGCATCATGGAATGGGTAAAAAGGTTTCAGCAGTCGGCGCAGGCGACTGCGCAGTTCGCGGCGGCGCAATTGAGTAAATCCTGGGTGATGGAGTTTGGAACCACGCCGCAAGCGGATACGCACGTGGCATCCATGCAGGATCCGGTGTCGCACCCGTAGTAGCACCCCATGTAAGTAGAGCAGTCAACATCTGCCGTGCAGGCGGTGATGGCAGTCATGCAGCTCAACATTACACAGTCTGTGCAGTCCGAGGTGCCCCCGTCGCCGTCGCTTATACAAGCCTGGATGCACCCAGAGAGCGTCGGATCGGGTGTGCCGGAGATGAAGGCTGCGATGGTCGCACAGTCGGAGGCCAGAATGCACTCTCCGTTACAGTCCGCGTCGGGATTGTTGACGCAGTCGAGAAGCCCCCCGGGAATGTCCGCGCAGTCGGTGATTGGGAAACCGCAGTCTATCTGTAGCATCTCGCACGCTTCCTCGCAGGGCGACAGCCCGCTGTCCACGCCCCCGTCCACATCGGAATCGGTATCGGAATCAGTGTCGGAATCCGTGTCGGAATCGGTGTCGGAATCCGTATCGGTATCGGTATCCGTATCCGTGTCCGTTCCACTGTCGATCGAATTATTGTTGCTTGAGTTGCTGCAACAGATCATTACGAGTGTCAGCAACGCGGTCAAGATTGCAATCCTTGTCATTGTGGTCTCCTTGGATAAAAAGCTCATTCGAATGTGACGTCAATTCTAGCAAAAAAAAGAGAGCGTGGGGCAAACAATCAGTCCATCGCAACAACGTATGCCCCGTTCTCCATCAACGTGACCACGCTTCCGTCACTCATGGTGAGCTGAGCCCGGGCGATCTTCACGTCCGGCTGAATCTCCGGCGTGTAGACGCGATCGATGTGAACCACCTTGTCCGGGCTGGAGAAGTTGTCCGGTCCAACCTGTCCTCCAAAATGCTCGGATCTGCCGAACGCGATGTGGAGGCCCAGCTTCTCGTCCAGAAGGAGCTCTCCGGTGGGGGTCAATCCGAAGTCTCCGAGAACACCCAGCCCGAGCTCGGCCATGTTTCCATATGCGGGCTCCGCCCTGAGCCTGTCCGCCTCCTCCCTGGACGCGGCGTTGTCGGACAGCACCTGCACGGCCACATTGTTTTCCACGCGATAGACAACGATCTCATCGCCGAACTGGACCGGGATCTCACCGGCGCTCCCGGTTGGATCGCCATCGATTTCACCTTCGTAGGGAACAATGTACGACTCGCCCGACGGCAGGTTGCCGGCGGTGCCCTCATCCGGCAGAAGGCCCCCGGAGGCATGCCCCTTGCGGTGTCGCAGGTCGAGCACGAGTTCATGTTTTTTTCCGGCCGCGTCGAAGGTGATGTCACAGCGTACGGCTGCGTCGAGCATCTCGGTGAAACGATCGACTCTCTTGCCGATCACGCCGTAGTCGAGCCTCAAGGCCGGAATCATGTCGGCACAGAAGCCGGGCATGGTGGCCGCTCGAAACAAATAATCTTTCGCCGCCATCTTCAACGGCGCGGTGGCGGAGAACTCCGTGGGCGCCATGATGAGGCGAAAAGATTCAAAGATCTGGTCGAAGGGGATGGCCGCGCCGGGGATCTCCTTTGCGGTTGCGGGGAGCGCGTCCGGTGTTGGAGCATGGAAAAAACCGGTGGCGGGGAGGTTGGCGTTGTTTGCGTGAGGATTTGGATAGAGAAAGAGCCGGACATCGTCGAGGCCCAATTCGGAAGCCCTCGGCGCGAGGAGCGAGACCCACTGCGCGGCCATTTCCCTGCGGGCCTTCCAGGTCGGGTTGTCCGGCACGACATCGTCCGGCATGTCCACCATCACAACCAAATTCCTGTCGTTCGAACGTATGTCGAAAACGCGCTTTACCAGATCTACCAACTCCTGTCCGGTCAGTTTATCGCTCATGTTCTTGCTCCGTTGTTTGTTAACCCCATCCCGGCCTTCCCCTGCAAAAGTATGCCCGTACTCGTTCGCGTTGTCGATTGTGTTATGCTTTCAAGATAGGTTCATATTAGGAGAAACATGAAAAGTATAGCAACAGCGTTATTGTTGATCATGGGGATCATGGCCATCTGTCAGAACGCCTCGGCGCAATATGTGGATGAGCGGGTGATGTTGCAAAAGGAGGCCGCGCTTCCTTCGGGATCTCTGCCCGCGTGGCAGACCGCAGATGAGAAGCGGTTGTTCCCCAGGTCGCCGTCGGTTCCCCTGTTGCCGGGCGGACCTCTGCCGCCTCCTCCTCCGGCCGGGTACAGGGCGGTCGCGGAGTTCGAGCCGGTATCCGCGTTTCTTGTCTCATACGAGTGGCACGATCTCTCCGGGGCCGAGTGGGGCGACTGGAGCTCCAGCTCGGTGGACATGTTGCTGGACATGGCGCTCTGGGGAAGCAGCCCGATAGGAGCGCCGGTTATCGTGCTCACGAGAAACAACGACAACACATTCGACCCTCTGAACGGCGACAAGGTAGAGAGCTTCTTTCAATCGTTCGGAGTGTTGCCGGAACGAATGCACATTCCTCCACCGGGGTCACAGAACAACATCAATCTGGACGCCAAGTGGGCTCGGGACTTCGGTCCCATCAGCGTGTACGAGGGTGGGCAGCTCGGACATCTGGCGTTCACGGATCTGCATTACTACGACAGCCGGCCCAATGACGACGCGGTTCCCGGCTGGCTGACGGGATTGCTCGGTATCAACAGGTACGGGACCGAGGGTTTCGATCACACCCCCGCGGACGCAGTACGCCTGTACATGGAGGGCGGCAACTACCAGACCGACGGAGACGGCACCTGCATCCTCTCGGACGATATCCCCAGCGATAACTCCGGAAACCCGGACGCGGACACGTTCTCGGAGGTGGAGGATATCCTGGCTGACTATCTGGGCTGTGAGCAGGTCATCTGGCTGTCGACAATGCCCAACAACGGGACCGGCCATGTGGACATGTCTGCCAAGCTCCTTTCGCCCACTGACATTCTTGTCATCGATTTTCCAAATTCCAGTTCAAACGACAGTACCGCCGACGCCGTGGTGGAGAGCAACGTTACCATCCTCCTTGCGTCCACCAACATGAGCGGCAACCCGTTTACGGTTCACCGGATAGTGATTCCGTCCCTGGGCGGCGGCTGGACGTATCGGACTTACACCAACTCGGTGATGCTCAACAACGTGGTGCTCGTGCCGACGTACGGATATTCGACGGAGGATCAGGACGCCATCGATGTGTATCAGTCGATCCTGGGTCCCGACTACGCGGTTATCGGTATCGATTCATCGGACATCGTGAGCCAGGGAGGTGCGATTCACTGCACAACCATGCAGATTGCTTCCGCCTGCGGGAACGGCGTCGTGGATGATTTCCTGTTCGAGGAATGCGACGGCTCCAACCTCAATGGCCAGAGTTGTTCCTCCCTGAGTCTCGGGTCCGGCACGCTGGGCTGCTCCAACCCGTCCTGCAGGTTTGATGTCAGCGGATGCTCCTCGTCACCCTGCGGGAACGGCACCATCGATTACGAATTTGGTGAGCAGTGCGACGGAACCGATTTCGCGGATCTCACTTGTGCCGACTTCGGGTTCACCAGCGGCGATCTGACCTGCACGGGAGATTGCCTGATCTCCAGCGCCGACTGTGATGCTGACGCGGACACCGACAGCGATACGGATTCGGATACTGATACGGACGCCGACACCGACTCCGACACCGACTCGGACAGCGACTCGGACAGCGACTCGGATGGGGATACGGGGCAGCAGTTCAGCCCGAGCGACGACTCCTGCGGCTGCGACACGGTTGGCGAGAACCGGGGCAACAACGGACTGCTCGGGAGACTTTTATTTTTTTAACCGGCCAGGTGTCGTGCGGACAGAAGATCGCGAATGGTTCGGGTAAATGTCGCCACGGAAAGAACCCCCACCAGACCGCTCATTCCCACAACAATATAGCTTGCGATCGTTTCGTTCTGCGACGACGGAACAGCAAGGCTTGCAAGATAACCCAGCGCGGTCAGTGTCAGCGCCAGGAGTGACATCAAGAGATGGCTGATTGCGCGCTGTCTGAGATCACGGGGGCGCCGCGTTGCCCGGGCGCGAACTGACGACGGAACCTTTTTCCATGTTCGAAGCCGTCGCGAGAAAAAATACCAGCTCAGCATCACGACGAACAGCAAGGCCAGCATAATCCACGTGTGGAATGTGCCCTCCAGAGTGCCCACGGAGAAGGGATTTTGAATGACGAGCAGCACGAAGCCCGAGGCCATCAGGGTGTGGCAAATCGACTGACGCAAGTCAGGAGGCGGAGGGACTTCCGAGCCTGACATTCTGATATTTCCATCGGTCATCAGGGAAATGAGTTTGTGTTACGGGGTGTGAAGTGTCAATTGGAGTTGAGAGCAGACAAAAAAAACCCTCCGCAATGTCGTAGCGTTGGCGTCAAAACCCCGCGTCCTCAGCAGGTGGGGTCCATATTACCGCTTCAGGCTTCCGATTCGTTATGACCGGCTTGCACACCACGGCAAGGGACGGTCCCCGGGGTTTTGGTACAGCGGGATTACAAAAAATCGCCGCGCGACGAGCACCCCAGAGGGCAATGCTTATTATGGACTTTTTTTTCTTTAAGGACAAGAGCGATCCGACAATTGAACGTTGTTTTGTTTATTTCCGACGTCATCAAGGTGTTCATTGACAACTTTCAAATATCACTGAAAATGTTCACGTGAAGAAAACCGACAACGATGTAGAGTTTGCCATTGACAGAGCCACCGAGCTTGTCGCGCAAGGGGCGAGTGAGGTTTTCAGGCGCTTCGGGATGAGGCCGGTGCTCGGCAGGATATGGGCGATGCTGTACCTGTCGAAGCATTCGATGGACGCCGAAGTGATTCGGGAGCAGCTCTCGATCTCCTCGGGAGCCCTCAACACGGGCCTTCGCGAACTTGTCGAACTGGGGTTGTTGCAGCGGGAGACGGTTTCCGGCGAGAAGAAGTTCTATTATCGGGCGCAAAAGGAGATGTGGTTGCTCCTCACCCGGATTTTCAAGGAGCGCGAACGTGAAAGGGTGCTGGACACCCTGGGCAAAATCAGAGACGCCGAGACAGTGTTGTTGAACCTTGGGGATGTCTCCGATGGAGGCGACGTGGCGCACCGACTGGATCACATACAGCACCTGATGAAGTTGGGTGACTTCGTGGTGGATGTGCTCGATGCGCTCATGGCGAGGACCAGAGTAGAGATCAGGGCCGCCCAGAAATGGCTCTCTGTCTCCGGGCGCTTGGGGGGAGAACCGCTCAGCCGGTTGAGGAAGAGGATAAACGCCGCCCAAAACGACAGGAAACGGTAGATTGACAGTGATCCAATGTCGATTTTCCTATATGAAAAACGACTATATGCGTGAAGTCCACTTTTTATTATACTGCCACGGTTTACGTCATCGGCAATTCGATCACTGTTCAAAAATGTAAGGGAGAAAGCCAACATGAAAGCGTCCCTCGGAATTCTACGTGGAGAGCTGGAGCGTCTGTTTTCAGCGACCGGACTCAAGGAACTGTGTGTGGATTACCTCGGTGTCTCCCCCGATGAAGCGGGGCTTTACGATGAATCCAAGGCGGTCTTCGTTCGCCGGTTGATTGACTGGTGTTCATCCGAGAACGCTGTGGAGGCACTGGCGGATGCGACCATGATCTTGAAGAAGGGAATGGTCGACCCCCGAGTCAAACAGATCTTTTCGACAAAATATGATCGCGGCGTTTCCGAAGGTGATGAGATCGACGGGTTTGTGGTCGGTTCCGAGATTGTGAGCGACGATGTCGGGGTCATGTACGAGTGCAAGCCTTCCGGGGGTGACGGCGGTGGAGACCGATACGCCATCTGGGTCATCCACGGGGATCATGCGTCGGATACATCGTCAGTACAGCGGTTCCTTACCCTGATGCGCATGCTCAAGAAGGTGGATTCGCCGTCCATACAGAATACCGTGACGACAGGAAAGCTTCAGGACGGCAGGCCGTTCGTCGTGATCGGCTGGAGCGACGGTGAGTCCCTGGCTTCAATGATTCCGTTGCCGATGATGAAAGCGGTCGCTGTGCTCAGCGCGATCATCGATGCGCTGGAGCACATTCATGCGCGCTCGATGATCCACGCCGACCTTCGTTGCAGGAACGTTCTGGTAAAAACGATTTCAATGGAGGGCGACGGAGAGGTGGAGTTGCTGCTCCACGGCGTCGGTACCGACAAGCTGTTCTCCCTGGGTTCTTCTTCGGGAACCAAGAGTGACTGCATAGCTGCCCTGGGAATTGTCAAGGGGATGGCTC
>JAUXHN010000318.1 GCA_030621515.1 Deltaproteobacteria bacterium
TGCCGCGGAATCTGCCAGCAACGCAGCGCCCTCATCGCCGCCGATGAGCTCGCCGAGGCGGCGCTGCGCCACTGCTGCGTGGAGAAGCAAATCCTGCTCCTTCGATGCCGCAATCGCGCGCTCGAGAAACGGGTGGGCTCGAGGCCCTCGTGCTCGTAAAGGGTGGTCCATTCCATACCGCGCGGGGTCAGCACGTCGCGAATGAAGTACTCGCCCACCGAGGCGCCGTCCCATCTCCGGCTGTACTGATCGCCGTATTGCTTGTCAAAGAAATAAATGGAGTTGGGGAGCATCACACGACGGCGCCAGGAGACGTCGCCACTCTCGGATTCCGCCTCGTAGTCAATGATCCGCGCGAGCATCTCGTCAACCGCAATCGCCCCGTCGCTGTATACCGGAATCCTCCCCACATAGACGCTTGGTATGAACGCCAGCATGGAGTCCGTGTTCTCACAAAAGGTCCCATTCCCATTGGAATCCCAGTCGTCGGTGAGGTCCGAGTAGTAAAAGTCCGTTGGGGCCTGGGTGCCGTCGTAGTCCGCACAGAACTTCATGGGAATACTGTAGAGCACGTTCCCGGAGGGATCCGGGTTACCTATCAGGAGGACCCATCCGAGATCGAGGGCGCTCTCGTTGTCTACCAGCCACTTTCGTATCCTGTCCTCACGGTTGTCGGCGACGGAGCCCGTGGGATAGTCCCATTCCGCCTCGGTGGCCACGGTCACGGTATAACCCTGGTCGTTCCGCATCTGCGCGTAGTCGTCCAGGTATTCGCTGTCCTGCTCGATAACGTCGGTGGTAATGACCGCCAGCCCCGGTGAGGACGGCGGCGGGAAACACTCATCGGTGTACCAACCCCGGGCTTCCTCTATGTTGTCGATAATCCGTCCGGCAAGGCCCTCGGATCTGCAAACGCTGCGGTCGCGGCTTCCCGCGCCGGCCTGTCTCTGATAGCTGACCTCGACCCTGAGCCCCACGGCTCTGATGAGCGTCCCGGCGACAGGGTTGTAGCGCACCGGATGGATCTTGACCTCCACGAAGTCATGGCGTCCCAGCCGTTTGACCCCCATCACCGCTTTGCCCCAATCACCGGGGAAGAGCGCGTTAACGAAGTAGACACCCGTATCGCGCCCTGCGACAATCCGGGACGCAAACCGGCCCCACGACAATCTTCCGTCACTGATGCGAGCAATGGGCGGACCAGGCGCCACGTCGAACCTGCCGATGATCTCCTCCACCCCGGTCGCAATGACCTGAACCGTCACCGTCTGCGGATCGGCTTGCGGGGGAATCGCGAGTCTTACCGTTCGCCACGGCAAGGCCGGCTGTCCCGGCTCTCCGCCGGTTTCGAACCGGGCCATCTTTACGAGAGTGCGTTCAGTCCTGTCCGTATCGAAATCGACCGCCCCTGTCTCCACATCGAACGAGATCGTTCGTGTCCGGGCCTGTCCCATACCCGGCAAGGCGGTGCAGATCATCGTAAAGAGCAGCGCGAACAATATTCTTCGCAACATCACCTAACCTCCCGTCTGGGCATCCAGCCACTGGTTGATGGCAGTCACCGCCGCATTGTCCACAGCCTCCATCGAGGAATGCTCCGGCCACAGTCCCGCTGCGGTTCCCACTGTCAATGCGTGGGTCAGGCCGGGGAGCACCTGTTTGGTCACGGTTGTGGAGGCGGTCACCAGCGCGGTTTCCAGATCATCGGCGAAGTGCGTGGGGATCATGTGATCCTCGTCCCCAATGACGATAAGAGTGTCCGGCAATGTAAACGGGCTGGTGATGAGATCTTCCGCGAACAGGCTCTGCCACGACGCGGTCTTGTGCCCCATGTACGCATCCCCGCTATAGGTGCCGTCATCCAGGCTCTGGAAGATCGCGATGATGTCGTTTCGCTTTGCCGTGATGAAGTTCCCGCCGGATCCCGCGCTGGTGAGATAGCGCAGCCAGATATCGTCCGCAAAGTCCACGTAGTTGTATCCGACCGGGGAGATCAGGATAATCCCCGCCACGTTTGTGCCCGAATCGTCGGCGATCCTGGCGGCAATGTGCACACCCAGACCTTGCGCCAGAAGAAACACCTCGCCCGGGTCCACCTCCGACATGGCGCTGACCGCGGCGACGATCGCCACCCCGTCAGCCACGAGATCGTTCACGGTGGCCATCTCCAGCGCCCCGGTGCTCGCGCCGTTGCCCCTGGCGTCCATCCGAACGATCAAGGTCCCGGATGCGGCGAGTCGGTCCGCCAGCTGGTAGTACATATCAACGGCTCCGATCTCCCCGTTTCGCGTCATGTGATCCCATCCGGGCAACATGATCACCGTCCTGTGGGATCCCGCAGAAACGGGATCGTCCACCTCTCCCGCCAGGGAAATGCTACCGGATGTCACTCCCATGGATGTAGTGGTGTAGCCCCCCTGGACCGCCGGCGGAAAGATCTGCGTGGACGCGGGCACGATCGATAGGTTGACCTCCGGCGGCACCGCGCTGACCACGTCCCATTTGTAGTGATGGCGGGTCTCCATATACACCGGAATCCCGTACTCGTATCTGAAATCGAGATCGTTGGTTTCGTAGACCTCCCCCTCATTGTGATCGCTATGCCAGGGCGGCTTGGCTGAATCCACGGGAAAACTGACCACCAGCGTATCGGCGCCTTCCTTCCCGACCGCGACCTCGTCGAAACGCTCCATCTCCGGCGAAAAGATCGGTATGTGCTGGGTCCCCCCCGCGCTCCAATTGTAACGTTCGGCCAGCAGGAAGGCGAAGAGCGAGGAGTGGCTGCCATGGGTCTCGATGGGGTACTCACGGTGGTTGAACATTATCAGGGGCGCATTGGGTGTGGTGACCGTCCGCGTCCAGTTTCTTCCGCCCACGTCGATTGAGTAAGTGAACTCATTTGTGAAATCGTCGTACGCGAAAGTGTAACCCCGAGTAACGTTTAACCCGCTGTACCTGTTGTAGACGATGACTTCGCCCCAGATGAGGGCGTGGGTGGTTTCGTCGAGCGCGTAATTCGCCAGCACGCGTTGCCGATACATCTCCATGTCGGGCCATGACCAGTGCATGATGATGGTCGCCGTGTCGACGCCGCGAACTTCCACCTGGCCGACGTTGCCCGGATGGATGTCGAAATAGCTCTTGCCCCGCACATCGTCGAACTCGTACATGGTCATCTCGTAAACGTATTCGCAATCGTTGTTGCAGGGGCCGTCTATGGTGACGGTTCCGTCGTCCCACGTGTTGCCGGCGTCCTCGTAACGCCAGCCGGGGCCTCCGTCGCCGTCACCCGCGTCGTTCTCGTCACCCCCGTCGACGCCGCCGTCGAGGATTGTTCCCTTGTCTCTCCCCCCCCTGTCGCAGCCGGGGACCAGAATGAGAATCAATATCCCCACCACAATCTGCGCTCCCAGAAGAGCGATGGGGCGTATGACGCTTTCTCTTTTGTGCAAAGTCTTCCTCCTGAAAGAATGCGACGCGAGCCGAACTGAACCCGGCTTGTAGAGTATACATTTCTCGAACTTTGTGTACAGCAGCG
>JAUXHN010000248.1 GCA_030621515.1 Deltaproteobacteria bacterium
ATGGACGATGCCGATAAGAAATTGGCCCCGTGCACTGAATCAATTCTCGGTGTACTTTGAAGGGAGGCTGCCCGTTTGATAAACCGGGAAGTCAGTTACACAGATTTCGCTACAGGCCCGACGACGCCTGCGTCGCCCGCCCTGGAACCTAGCTCTTGTGGCAGCCCTTGCAGCTCTTGACGGCCTTCAGCTTCTCGTTGTCCTTGTTGGCCTTGAGCTGGGCCTTGTGGCATCCGTCCTTGCAGGTCTTGTGGAAGGCATCCTTGGGGATGAGCACGCCGTCGGTCTTGCCGTCGTGGCAACCCTCGGACATACAGCCTTTGATGCCGGCCTTGTCTTCTCCCGCCATGTGATGGCACACGCCGCACTTGCCGCCGACGGCATCGAATCCCGTATGGGCCTTGTGGGGGAACTTGAACGGGGGTTTCTTCCCACCCTCTATCGTCAGGGTGAGCACGTCGTCAACCACGGGCTCCGCCGCAGCCGCCTCGGCCGGCTTTGCCTCGTCCGGCTTGGGTTCGGCCGGCTTTGCCTCATCGGGCTTTGCCTCATCGGGTTTTGCCTCGTCGGGTTTCAACTCGCCCATCTTCGCCACTGGTTCGTCCGCCTTCGGCTCGACTTTCCCTTCGCCGCAGGCCACAAAAGCCAACATCGAGGCGACCATAACAAACAACATGACTCGTTTCATTGCGCTCCTCCTTGTCCATGTCTTATTGGTACGTAAATTTTACACTTATCTCATGATCAGACAAGCCCGGTTCTTTCGTTCAATCGATGATGATAGAAATCGGACAGTGATCCGATCCCATGACGTCGGGGTGGATTTCGGAGACCCGCAGCCTCGGCTCAAGCACCTTTGAGATACAGAAATAGTCGATGCGCCAGCCCACGTTCCGCTCCCTGGAGTTTGCGAAGTTGCTCCACCAAGTGTAGTGGCCTCCCTCCTTGCACAGATGTCGAAAAGTGTCGATGAACCCCGATTTCTGGAGCTTGTCGAAGGTGGCGCGCTCCTCGTCGGTAAAGCCCGCGTTCTTGCGGTTTGCCCCGGGGTTGGCCAGATCGATCTCCTCGTGAGCAACGTTGAGGTCGCCGCAGAAGACGACCGGTTTCTTTTTCTCCAGTTTCTGGAGGTGTTTTCTGAAATCAACGTCCCATTTCGTTGTGCGGTATTCGAGGCGGGCCAGGCCCCGCTGCGAATTTGGAGTATAGACCGTCACCAG
The DNA here is from genome assembly GCA_030621515.1 of Deltaproteobacteria bacterium. Taxonomy (GTDB): domain Bacteria; phylum Myxococcota_A; class Polyangia; order JAAYKL01; family JAAYKL01; genus JAUVAN01. The sequence continues at coordinate 1,221 of JAUXHN010000248.1, forward strand.
GTAATAGTTTTCGAGCTCGGCGGTGATGAGCCGGCCTTCTGTGTCGTGCTGCTTTTTTCCCATGCCCGGTGCGACGCTTTCGAATTCGACCTTTGAGAGTATCGCCGTTCCCGAGTAACCCTTTTTCTGCGCGGGATTCCAGTGCACTCGATAGCCCTCGGGTTCGAATTCCACTTGATCCGGAGTGGCCCTTATCTCCTGAAGACAGACGATGTCAGCATCGAAGTCATAGAGCCAGTCGTAAAAGCCCTTCTTCAGGGCCGCGCGAATACCGTTGACGTTCCAGGATGCTATTCTCATTTGTTCCTCGGATTATTATCATATAGCTTTTAGGGAAGATGAAAACGAATGGAAATTTCAAGCGCCTCGAGGCTCTTGTGGGAGAATCCGCGCTGGAGCGTTTGCGCGAAGCGAGGGTAGCGCTCTTCGGAGCGGGTGGGGTGGGAAGCTGGTGCGCCGAAGCGCTCGTGAGGAACGGTATCGGCAAGCTCACCGTCATGGACTCCGATCTGGTGTGCGAGACCAACATCAATCGGCAGCTTCAGGCGACCCGGTCGACCCTGGGAATGCCAAAGGTTGAGGCGCTGACTGCCCGCCTCGGGGACATCAACCCCGATGCGGAGATCATCGGGCATTTTGAGAGCTGGAATCCTCGATCATCCGAGTCATTCGATCTCGCCGAGCACGACTATATCGTCGACGCCATAGACAGCCTGGGCGCCAAGGTAGATCTCATTGCGCGAACCCTCGCGGGGGGCAACGTTCTCTTCAGTTCGCTGGGGGCGTCACGCAAGCTGGACCCCACGCGGATTCGCGTGGGCAGCTTCTGGGATGTGGAGGGTTGTCCACTGGGGAAGCACATGAGAAAGCGGCTGCGAAATCGAGGCGCAACCAGAAATTTCCTGTGCGTTTACAGCAACGAGAACCTCCCCGGGTTTTCCCCGGAAATCACCGATGTCCAGGATGACATGGAGCGGCGGATCCACGGTTCGGCGGTCCACGTGACGGCGGTGTTCGGCCTTGTCCTGGCGGGCCTCGTTGTTCAGGACGTTGTGGGAAAACAGGGATGACAGGTGGAGGATGACGACCATGAGTATCGGGAAAAGGGTAATGGTCGCGATGAGCGGCGGCGTCGACTCGAGCGTCGCGGCGGCGATCCTGAAGGAACAGGGGTACGACGTGATCGGTGCGACGCTGGTGTTTCGGCCGGAGGGGAACGTGGGCAAGATCAGCTGGTGTTGTGGGGACGGCGCCGTTCAGAGTGCTCGGGCGGTGGCGAACCAGCTGGGGATTGAGCACCACACAGTGGACGCGGCCAAAGAATTCGAGCGGGAAATACTGAAGCCGTCATGGGAAGAGTACGCTCGCGGCAGGACTCCGAGTCCGTGTATCAACTGCAACGCGAAGATGAAGTTCGGTCTCCTGATGAGGCATGCTTCGAATTTGGGAGCAGAAACCATGGCAACCGGCCACTACGCGTTGCTCGAAAAAGGTGGAGAGCGCGGACTGTTTCGCGGTCGGGACACGTCAAAGGATCAGTCTTACTTCCTGTTTGCCCTGAGCCGCGAGCAACTCGACAATGTGGTTTTCCCCCTCGGTGACATGGAGAAGAGTGAAGTAAGGACGATTGCTTCAAGGATGGGCCTTGCGAGCGCAAACCGCCAGGAGAGTCAGGACGCTTGCTTCGCCATCGAGGGTGGCGGTTTCTCGGAAGCTCTGCGGGTCAGATTCGACGCCGCTGCGCGCGCGGGGGATGTGATCGACCCTCGCGGAGAGAAGCTTGGTCGGCACAGGGGAATTCACCTTTATACGATCGGGCAGCGAAAGGGTCTGGGTATTGCAGTCGGATGCAGGGCCTATGTATCCAGAATAGATGCGGACACCGGCAATGTTGTGCTCAGTGACGACCCGCACGATCTTGAGTCGACGCGGCTGACCGCATCGGATCCGACCTGGATTGACGGGGCGCCGCCATCTTTCCCTCTTCGATGCACCGCGCAGATAAGGTATCGGCATTCGCCGGCAGGGGCGATGGTGAATCCCGACGGAAAGGGCGGTCTTCGTGTTGAGTTCGATGAGCCTCAGCGCGCCATCGCGCCCGGCCAGGGGGTGGCCTTCTTCAATGGGGACCGGGTATTGGGCGGTGGTTGGATTGACTGTGATCACAATTTGACAAGTTGTCGATAAATGTCTACCAAGTATTATCACTTTGACCCCATCCCGGCCTTCCCCTGTGGTAGGGGAAGGGGAAGATGATGGCCGCCGGCTTTGAAAGAAGATGGTTCTACAATGTTGAAGCTATCGACAAAAGGGAGATACGGGCTGCGGGCGATGATCGAGCTCGCGCGGATATACAACAACGGGCCACTGATGATGAGCGCCATCACGAAGCGCCAGGAGATTTCCCGGAAATACCTGCACGCCATCTTGACCGCGCTCAAGGGCGCGGGGCTGGTGAGGGCCGTGCGCGGCGCCAAGGGGGGGTTCATGCTGGCGAAAGCTCCCGGTGATATTGGTGTGCACGAGATCTATGCCGCGTTGGAGGGAAAGCTCTCTATCGTGGATTGCGTGACCAATGAGACTATCTGCGGTCGGGTCGACGTATGCGAAACGCGGGACATGTGGATGCAACTGAACGACGCCATGTTCGGAGTTCTCTCGGGGATGACCCTTGCGGATCTGGTGAAGAAACCGACGGACAACATCCCGCGCGAGCCCGACATGTGCGCGCCGAAGCGTCGGAAGAACAAAACAAGCCCGTAGAAACAGGCGCTACTGATTGGCCTGCTGGATAGATGTGAGGGATCCCTGCGGTCCGCTCCCGTTTCCATCCTGATAATAGAGTAGTTCCGCAGTCTGGAGATCGATCACCGCATATATGGGGAGCATGATGGAAGGCAGTCCCATGTGCTGGAGAATGTCCGCAACGCCGCTGCCGGAGACATAGTCGAATGTCGTCATCTGCCCGCTGGCCGTGGAGTAGGCTGATGCCGTGGTGATGTCGACTACGCTGGTGCCGCTCACCCCGTAAACCACCGCGAGAATAACGCCGTTTGCCGAATGAATTGTCGATGCGTTGTTTGCAACCCAACTGAGTTGCGCGACATCAGTCGGTCACGTCGAGCACCAGCTGGACCACACCAGGAGCACCGATTGCTTTCCGGCGCAGGCCATGTCCTCCAGGGAGAAGGTGGTTTCGGTCTGCTCGACGATGTGATCTCCGTTGGTGTCGGCATACCCGGCGATCTGGAAGTTGTAAGTCTGCTGGCCAAGGACCCAGGCGTTTCCCCACGTGAGGTTGTCGCATTCCGAATCGGAATCGGAATCGGAGTCTGAATCAGAATCTGAATCTGAATCAGAATCAGAATCGGAATCGGAGTCGGAGTCTGAGTCTGAGTCGGAATCGGAATCGGAGTAACTCCGACTGGGATCATTGTTGCAGTAAGTCACGGCTGCTGCCATGACCATCATCACGGCAGACATACAAACGAGCCCGAATATTGTTCGCATTGTTTTTTCTCCTTTATCTGATTATAAAAGTATATGGCATTTTTACACCGAAGGGTATGAAAAAAAAATCGTCCCCCCTGTCCTTGTGGGTAATTGGTCTGTCAACGACCCGTCAAATTTCACCTGACAAGGCACAGGGAAGTCGGATAAAAGACCGGGATGGCTTCGTTCGGAGAATTGATGCTCTGCGTTACCGCCGTGCTTTCCGCTGCAGGGGGAGCGCTTTGCCTGGCGCGTGGAAACGAACGCAGATTCTATGACGCGAGCAAGCGTCTCTTCGTGGCTGCCGCGGCGTCGGGCGGACTGGTGCTCATTGCGATTCTCTTCTTGCTGGTAATCCATGACTACCGGGTGGAGTACGTCCGAGACTACGCGGATCGAACCATGTCCCGTGGTTTTCTCTTGACAGCCGTGTGGGGTGGGCAGCAGGGCTCTCTGGCTCTCTGGGCGGTGCTCCAGACCTGGTACACGGCTGCGGCGGCGGTGTGGCTCGGCAAGCGGGAGACGACCGGGGCGCCGGTGGCGTTCGGTTTCCTGGCCGCCATCCAGGTGTTCTTTCTCCTGCTGGTGCTCTTTCACTCCAACCCGTTCGATCCACTGGGAACCTCGGCATCTCACGGCGTGGGTCTGAATCCCCTCCTGCGGAATTTTTACATGGTGTTTCACCCGCCGACGCTTTTCCTGGGTTTCGTGGGGTTCTCCGTCCCCATGGCGTTTGCCCTGGCGGCCCTGGTGGACGGCAACCTGGACAGCGGATGGCTTGCTTCCCAGCGTCACTGGATCCTGTTTGCCTGGCTGTTCCTGAGCATCGGTAACATCCTGGGTATGGTGTGGGCATACGAGGAGCTGGGATGGGGCGGGTACTGGGGGTGGGATCCGGTGGAGAACGCTTCGTTCATGCCCTGGCTGACGGCGACGGCCCTGGTTCACTCGTCCATGGCCGAGGAGCGTCGGGGAATAATGCGTCGCTGGAACATACTGCTTCTGGTCTTGACCTTTCAGTTGATCATCTTCGGCACGTTCCTGACGCGTTCCGGTGTCATCGAGTCGGTGCACGCCTTCGCCGGAGCCACCACCGGGCCGTATTTTTTG
>JAUXHN010000081.1 GCA_030621515.1 Deltaproteobacteria bacterium
GAGTCGACCACAAAGTTGGACCAGTCATCGAGGAAACTGTAGAACGACGGCGAGTCGGGAACCACTATGGGATTGCCGCAGGTTGCCCCCAAATCCGTATCGGTATCAGTATCCGTATCGGTGTCCGTGTCGGTGTCCGTATCGGTATCCGTATCGGTATCCGTATCGGTGTCGGAGTCCGTGTCGGTATCGGAATCCGTGTCAGTGTCGGTGTCGGTATCCGTATCGGCATCCGTGTCGGAATCGGAATCCGAATCACTTCCGTTGTCGTCATAATCGCTTCCGCCGCTCTCGGCACAAGACGTCAAAAACGATGCAGCAATGCAAGCCAGCAAGATGACCAGGATTTTTTTAAACATATCCTTATTCTCCTTTTGCTTTCAATTATCACTTCTCATAACACAACATTTTAACATTTCACGACCGTAAACAGTTCAAAACAATTTTAATGTCTCTGTCATATGTTGCCATCAAGACCGGAAATAATGGCCGATCATGTTGAAAATAAGCAGAAATGTTCTTTTTTCGATGAATAATTCTGCAACGAAGTTCCTCTCAGAGGAGAGGTCAAAAGCCTATCCCGGTAGGCTCATAAGGGTACCGTGTGTTGTCGATCGGACTGAACGTTCTGTGATTTACTCGCCCACGCGCTCCACGCAGGTAATGCCCAGGTTCTCGAGCTCATTGAGAATTGGGTTGTAGACGCCGGGCTTGACGGGGGCGATGACTCCGCGCTCGGTGATATGGCCTTCGAGGATCATGCGGGTGGCGATGGCCACCGGCAGGGAAACCGTACGAGCCATGGAGCTGTCGCCTCCCGGGATTCCGAAGTCCACCAGGGTGGAGTAAACCTTCTCCGTCTTGTCAGCATATTCGATGATGAACTCGTGCTGTAACACGATCATGTCGCGCTCGTTCTTCTTGAAGGGGCACTTCTCGAGCATCCTCGCCGCGAGGATATCCACATTCCCGCCCTCCTTGATGGAGATCGAGGACTCGTTGAAGAGGCCCATCCATTCGAGTTTTTCCACGGCGGGATGGTTGGGGGCAATGCCGAACTTGGCCGAGATGGCCGCCTTCAGGTTTGCTGCGCCGTCGACGAAACCCTGCATAAAGCGTTTGTAAGTGAGCCCGTCCAGATCTGAACGCGGACCCTGAGCGAACAGACCGAGCTTGACCCAGTGGTACCAGGTCTCGCAGTGGCCCAGGTTGCGCAGGGTGCCGCGAATCATATTCTTGACGTCCTTGAGACCATACATGTCGATGTAGGGTATGGAGTCGCGGTTCGGGTAGCCCTCGAACTCACCAGTGTCCTTCACGCTGACCATCTCGGGTTTCTTGAACAGCTCGTCCCCCGGGATATCCAGGATTTCGCCGTCTTTCATGTACCTTGCCGGGCTGGTGGCTGCCACCAGAACACCACGGGGCGCCCAGGAGAATTTGTATCCAATAGGGTTGGTATTTGCCTCGGGCGCCGGGAGTCCTCCGCAGTACGAGCGGAAGGACACCACCTTGCCGCCCTTGTCTTGAGCGTCGTCAATCACGCGCATGGCCGACATATGATCGATCCCCGGGTCGACGCCGCACTCGTTGATGAAGGTGAGGCCCGCTGCCGCAGCCTCGTCATTCATATCATTCATCTGGGGGCTGATGTACGAGGTGGTGGTCATGTGCTTGCCGGCCTCGATGCACAGCCTGGCCACCTTGGGATGCTCGGTCGCCGGAAGCAGCGATACCGCAATATCATGGTCGGCGATAAGGCTCTTGAGGGCTTCATCGTCCTTGACATTGAGGGCGACGGCCTTTCCCCTCTCGCGACCTGCCACCAGGGACTCGGCCTTGGAGACAGTGCGAGTGGCAACCGTTACTTCGATGTCGTCCAGGTCGGTCAGATAGTGAACCAACGGTCTGGAGACGAGCCCGGCTCCGAGTACAAGAACTTTTTTCATCTGGTTGTTCTCCTTGTTCATGAATCTGCTGTCAGTCCGTGCCTTGGCGCAGGAAATCCTGCATATACTCGTATTTCGGCGTGAACTCTCCGCGCCAGAGGATGACTGCGCGTTTGATTGGTTCGGGGAGCACCACCTTGTCGAAATCTTTCTCGGTGAGATCGGCCTTGACCATATCCGGAATGTAGGGTGTGAGCGCGTGGCTGAACATGGCCGAGGCTTCCCGTGGAAGCTCACAGGGCAGGTTGCCCACGGCCATCAGGGCGAGCCCGGGCCCGTCGAAGCCGGACGGGGCCTCCCTCGTTGCAGCATTGTAAACATACGATGGATCGCCCGGGTCGGTGGCGCGAACCGTGCAGGCCAGGGAACCGTCCACGTCACAGGTGATGTCCCCCACCGCGAGCAACCGGGGTTGATCGCCTGCGAAAAGATCTTTGAGCTGTTCGGCGTCGGCGAGTTTGGGATATCGTTCGTCCCAATAGATGCCGTTGATTATGACCGTGAGGAGCTCCAGGTGCGGCTGGAAGATGGAGCGGTAGTTCTCTCCGTTGTCATAATAGTCCTGGAGGTTGAAATCGCCCGGGGAGCTCGCATGCTCCACGAGATCCTCTTCTCTGTAGACCACCTTTGCCACCTTGTCGGTCATGTCGCCGTTCTTCTCGACAAAGGAGGCCAGGTCGCCCGGAGCGACCTCCACGTGGGGAAGCAACTCGATGATCTCCTGGGCTCCCTGGGACACGTGTCCGTAGCCCGTGAAGCCGAACACTGCGGGCGCCATGAAGTTCGGCAGGCCTTCGGTCTCGATTCGCTTGCCCGCCCTCGCGACGGCTTCCTTTGCGGCCTCGAGATCCTCGTATGCGTGAGATGGCTTAATATCGAGAAACGGAGTCTCGTGACCCAACGCCTTCAGCCTGAGACCGAGAGTCCAGAGCGTGTCGATCATGCCGGCCAGGCCCGCGAACCGCCCGAAGAAGATGAGGCGGCGGCCCTTGTCGTCGGTGACGACCTCGTAATCGAATAGGGTGCAGCGCTTTTCCACCAGCTCGGCCAGCATCTCCATGTTGTACGACTGGCCCTTGATGGTGTGGGAGAAGAACATATACGCACCGTCGTTCCGGAAGTAACCAAGGGGCATTTCTTTGATCCCGAACACGATGTCGCAGTCCCTGACATCATTTGCCAGGATGGCCCCGGAGGCCTCGTATCGAGCATCGTCGAACGCCCGGTTCGCGAAGCGCTCGACATGAATATCCACACCCTCGCCGACGAGAGTCCCGACATCCGTCGGGATTAATGCCACGCGGCGTTCCCACTCGTTCTTGTCTTCCAGTCTCAACCCTAACTTGCTTGACATGCAAAATCCTTTTGCCCCGCAAAAAACCACGTAGCTGTTTGCGCCCGCGAATTCAAGATCTCATGACAATAAATTTTTCTTTTTCGTTAAATCGTTTGAAGTGATTGGCGAAGACCAATACTCTCGGGACACTCGTGTCAGGGGCTTTGAATGATTCGCAAGACGAAGAAACTACATCTTATCGCCATTTACGCGATTATCTGCGCGCTGGGTCTTTTACTGGGGATGGCAGCTCGGCCGTACGCTTCCGACGCTCGCGCCGACAACGTTCAGGATCTGGTGAAGAAGGCCCTCAAGCAAATAGCCGGAGACGACAAGGCCGGTCCGGATGCGGGTGTCGGTGTAGAGAAGAAAAAGGGAACGCTGGCCTTCGCGCCTTCTCCCGAGCCGGAGTTGCCGGACGGAGGGGTTGCCACGAGCAGCCTGTCGGCCCGGACTTTACCGCAGCCGGATCCGGAGGGTGGTCTGGGCAAGTCCGTGCTCATCGTGAAAATAAGAGAAGATATCGAGATGGGCCTGCCCGCGTACATCAGAAGGGCCATCGCCGACAATCCGGATGCCGTGGCTCTCATCGTCGACATCGATACGCCCGGCGGTCGCGTTGACGCGGCGACCGAGATCCGAGACACGCTCATCGAGACCTCGAAAAAGATGCGCACGGTGGCCTTCATCCACCCACGGGCCATCTCCGCCGGAGCCTTCATCTCGTTTGCCTGCGATCTGATCTTCATCGCCGACGGCGGTACGATCGGAGCGGCCACGCCCATCCAGATATCCGGCGCAGAGGTGGCTCCTGTGGAAGAGAAGATGGTTTCCTATTTCCGAACCGAGATGGCGGCCACGGCTCGCGCGAAGGGGCGTCGGGGGGATATCGCCGAAGCCATGGTGGATGCCGACGTGGAGATCGAGGGGATCACGCCGGCGGGAAAGCTGTTGACCCTGGACACCACCGGCGCGCTGCGCCACGACATCGCCGACGGCGTGGCCAACTCCATGGACGAAGTGCTCGAGAAGCTGGCCCTGTCCAGGGCCAGGCGCGTGACAGTCGAGCTGAATTGGGCCGAGAGAGTGGCCCAGTTCCTTACCTCACCGATCCTGGCGGGGCTGCTCATGTCCATCGGCATGCTGGGCCTCCTCGTCGAGCTGTACCAGCCCGGCTTCGGGGCCCCGGGGATAATCGGGCTGGTGTGCCTCACGGTTTTCTTCGCGGGTCACCTCGTGGTGCACCTGGCCGGGTGGGAGGAGGTGCTCCTTTTCGTTGTAGGGGTGGTCCTGCTGGTTGTGGAGGTGTACGTGACCCCGGGCTTCGGTGTTGCGGGCGTCATCGGGGTGTTGTTTATCCTGGTGAGCCTGGTGCTGGCCATCAGCGCGCTACCCATTGACGTGTCCTTCAACACCGGCGAGCTCAAATGGTCCCTGGCGAGGGTGGTGGGGTCGATGCTTGCGGTGGCGGTCATGCTCTTCGCTACGCTGGCGATCTTGCCGAAGACCAGGTTCAGGAGCGTCCTCGTATTGGAAACATCCATCGACGGCACAACCGCCGGGGGTACCGAGGGAAATGTCGTCAGCGAGATAGTTTCCAAAGGGCTGGCCGGCGTGGCCGAAACCTACCTCCGTCCCGCGGGGATCGCCAGGTTCGGGGGCATGCGCGTCGACGTGACGACACAGGGGGATTTTATCGAAAAGGGAGAGAAGGTGGTGATCGTCCGGGCGATGGGCAATCACGTGGTGGTCAGGAAGGAGGGCAAGAGCTGATGGAACCTGTCTTGAGTCAGACAATCTATCCCGATTTCAACTGGTACTGGGCCGCCATTGTGGGGGCGATCATCTTTGTGGGAATCATCATGCTGGGGCTCGAGATATTCGTATTTCCGGGCTTCGGGGCCGCGGGGATCGTCGGGCTGGTCTTTCTGCTCGGCGGGACGGTGACCTCGTGGATACTTCTGGGGCCCACATGGGGTGCGCTGATCTCTGTCAGCACATGCGTGCTGGCCACAGCTACCTTTATTCTCGGGATGAAGAGCAAATTTATTCAGAAACGGCTGGTGCTGAAAACGCAGCAGCCCTCGGGGAAGGGCGTCGAATCAGAAGACCTGGCCCCGTTGATAGGAAGAGACGGGGAAACCGAGTCGGATCTGCGTCCCGCCGGGATAGCCATGGTAGATGATCAGAGAATAGACGTGGTTTCCGACGGAGGGTTCATAGAAAAGGGACAAGCTATCAAGGTGATCGCCGTGGACGGCCCCAGAGTGGTCGTCGAGCGGACAAACCTGAAGAAAGAAAATGGAGGGAACAAATGATTTCATCAATGGTATCCGTTCTGGCCCAGCAGGGCGCGCCGTGGCCGCCCCCGACCAGTTCCGGCGACATCGGCATCTGGGCAATCCTGGGGATCGCAGTCGCGGCCCTTTTCATATTGATCCTGTTTTTCAGGTTCGTGCCCCTCGGCCTGTGGCTCGCTGCCTTCGCTGCCGGGGCCCACGTGGGCATAGGCACCCTTATCGCCATGCGCCTTCGCCGCGTGCCGCCCAAGCTGATCGTCGAGCCGAGGATAAGCGCGATCAAGGCGGGGCTGGCCGTCGATCTCAACAAGCTGGAGGCACACTACCTCGCCGGAGGGAACGTGCAGGCGGTGGTCAACGCCCTGATCAGCGCGGACAAGGCCAACATCGAACTTAACTTCGACCGATGCGCGGCCATCGACCTGGCGGGCCGAAACGTGCTGGAGGCAGTGCAGATGTCCGTCAACCCCAAGGTGATAATCACCCCGAAGGTCACGGCCATGGCCAAGGACGGCATCCAGATGTCGGCCATCACAAGGATCACCGTTCGCGCCAACATCGATCGTCTGGTAGGCGGCGCCGGCGAGGAGACCATCGTGGCCCGCGTCGGAGAGGGAATCGTGTCCACCATCGGCTCATCGGAGGATCACAAGGCCGTGCTGGAGAACCCGGACGCCATCTCCAAAAACGTGCTCAGCAAGGGCCTGGACGCGGGGACCGCCTTCGAGATCCTGTCCATCGACATCGCGGACGTGGACGTGGGCTCCAACATCGGCGCCAAGCTGAACGCGGAGCGAGCGGAAGCGGACAAACAGGTCGCCCAGGCGAAGGCCGAGGGACGCCGGGCGATGGCCGTCGCCACCGAGCAGGAGATGACGGCGCGTGTGGCGGAGATGCGGGCCAAGCTGGTGGAGGCCGAGGCACAGGTCCCGCTGGCCATGGCGGAGGCTCTTCGAAACGGAAACATCGGCGTGATGGACTACCTCAACTTCAAGAACATCGCCTCTGACACCGAGATGAGAAAGGCAATCTCGGGTGTGTCCAGCGGCAAAAAAGGCAACCCCATTGGCGAGTAGTTCAAAGAGGCAAAGCGACAGGGGCGCTCCTGTCGTGGACGACTTGCTTTCCCACCTGATAGTGGGAGAGGTGTTGACCCGGCGCGGCGAGATCGGCCCCCTGGCCAGACCCTGGACCCCGACGGGAAGGCGTACAAAACCGTTGCGATCAAACCCGCCCGCGGCATCGGCCGGCGCCCCGAGGAAAGAGGACTGAGGCTTGGACGACACTCTCCAAAACATCCTCTACGTCCTCGGGGCCATCGTTTTCTGGCTGGGGCCGATGCTCCTCAAGTTCCTCAAGAGGAGAAAGCAGAAGGCCGCCTACTCCGCACCGGCAAAACGCGTCGTCAAACCTGTCGCCCGGGCGCAAAAGGCGATCCCGGCACATCGAACCTCCCCGATATTGCCCGCGCAAGGCACCGGTCAGGGGCAGGTGGATCAGATGCTCGATCGGGCGAGGATCGCTCGTGAGCGGGCGGATTCCCTCGTCGGCACATGTCGCTCCAACGAAGCCTCGGTCGATCTGGCGGGCATCATCAATGCCCGGTGCTCCGAGCCCCTCGATGAAATCATCATCAGGTTGGAGCAACGATCCCCGGACGACGTCATGATGTCCTCGGGACTGTCGGTCGTGAGCGGTGAGATCGGCTCCATCGAGAGGCGAGTGGAGTTCCTGGAGGTCATTGCAGATCGAAGGATTGCATTTGGGCAGGCGGATACGCTGAGGGCGTTCGACGGCTTCGTTCAGGATTGTCTCGGTCCCTACATTCTCCACGCTCGCCGCATGGACCTGACGATGAGCACACTCGTTCCCTACGTGGTTCCGCGCTCGCAGACAGACCAGGACGCCGTGCCTGTTCCCTCGTCCGATCTGCTTGCCCTTGAAGTCTCCGAGACTCAACTGAGAAACCCGAGATCCTGGAGTGTGCCGGCCTGGTCTGCAGCCAGGTCGTTCTTTACCGCCTCGAGAACACTGAATCAACGAATCGCGTTTGAGCTGCAATTGCCCGACGTGAGAAACTCGGTGGCCCACTTCTTCTCCACGGGCAAGCTCACTCTTCCCACGTTGGTGAGTGGATGGTTCGAGGATATCCTGGCCGACGTCTGCGCTGCGATCCAGATGGGGCCGAGCTACGCAGCCGGTCTGGCACAGGTTCGCGAGTTCGACGCCTGGGACACAGCCAATACCACGGCTACCATCGACGAGCACCTCCGTTTCGGACCCATGCCGCCTCACCTGCGAATGTACGTTGCATGCCTGGCCCTCAAGCAGCTCGGTTTCGAGGACGAGGCGGACAGACGTTGGGAGGACTGGAACGAATCCGCGCGTCAACCCGATGCAATCACCCTGGCCACGTCCCGTTTCCCCGAAATGTCCCTGCCGGCGGATCGAATCTACAGTGCGATCGATCCCGTGATCAACAGTTTGATCGGCAGGTCTTTCTCTGCGCTCGGAGGGTACGGAATCGTGCAGATCCCCGACCTCCTGTGCACTTCACAGCTGGCAGATCGCATGGAGGCCTTATCAAAGCAGCTCATGCACGGGAAGTACGCTGACGATCCTCCGAAGGTAGTATTCGGCGCAGTTCCGCTGGCGATGGAGAGGGGATCCTCGAGGGAGAACATCATCAAGAGGGCAGCGGTGGACGCTGTCATGGAAAAGGGCATGGCCACAACGGCGCACAGGCCGGCAAGCGCCCCTGTCGGGGATCGCGGGGATCTCGTGAGGGTGTTGAGTTCGATCGAGTCCATAGCCAGAGCGATAGCCATCTCTGCGACGTTATCGCCCCAACGTGGCGGGCGAGGCTTACGGTAGAGGTGATATGAAAAGTGTTTTATACTCAGATGCCTGGTAGAGTTTCAGAACGGCAGGACGTAATAGGTCTGGAATGAGCAACACGGTAGTCGTCTACATTTACACCGATCCCGCTTTCAAGGGCGACCTGACTTCTACTGTCAAGGTATTGAAGCACCGCGGGTTTCGTGTGGTCAGGGGCGACAATCCGGACGAGCTGCTCTTCCTCCTGCAGGTGGGACGACCCGCCGCAGTGATCTACACTCTCGCCGACCGCGAATCCAAATCCTCGGCAAGCTACCAGATGGTTTCGAGGCGCGCTTTCGATCTGCTGGTGCCCATCGTGCTCGTGGGGCCGGACGATCCGCGGGACGGAGTCCTGTGTGTCTATCCGGAAGGTCGGAAGACCGTGGAGAAGCACCTCCCGTTCCATTCCATCGCCGAGTTCATTTCGGATATGGACAAGAACCCACCGTCAACCATGTCCCGGCCACCGGAGGCCGTAAGAAAACTGACCGTCGGCAGAGGAAAGACACTTCTGAACTGGAAGGGGGGAGCATCATCCGTACCGCCGGACGCCGCTCCCGTTATGCCGCCAAGTGACTTCGACGAAACGCGCCCGGTTCCCCATGAGGAGATGGTCACAAATGACGCTCTGCAGGATGCTCCGAAAGTCGATACTTCGGCCGGCGGCGGCGGCGGCAAGTTCAAGATCGTAGCGATCGCCATGGGAGCCGTCGTCATGGTGGCCATTGGAGTGGTCATATTTCTTGCCATGCGGCCTGCGGCGTCTGCTCCGGAGGCGTTTCCTCGCATCTCGGGTCCTGTCGTCGGGTCTCCGGTTGCACAGGAACCTTCAAAAGGGCCGGCGCCGGTGAAGACCGTCACGCCGGTCACCCCTCCCGCACCGCCCATACCGCCACAACCGACCGGGGAGGTTCAGGTTTCCAAGCAGAGACCCAAGAACCGTCCCCCCATCGTGCCGCCTGCAGTAGTGGTCGACACCGGGGACCGGCTGCGGTTTCCGGGGCATTTCAGGGACGGTACGGCTACTTTCTGGTTCGGGGGATACGAGGTGGAGCAGGCGTTCCTGGATATCGTCAGGGCACGGGGCGCCGCAGGAAGTATCAACATCTTCGGGCGCGCAACCATCGAGGAGATCGCCGACGGAAAGACCTCGCTCGGGCTGAGCCGCGCGTGGGCGGTGGAGAAGTACCTCATCCGCATGGGCGTGGATCCTGACTCGATTCAGACCAGTCGCGCCGATCCTGTCTATGCTCGCTCCGATATCGACGAGCGCGGATGGGCGCGCAACCGCTGGGTGGAGATCTCGTTCGACTGACGAAATTTCAAGGCGGCTTTTTGCGATCACTGCTAGAATATTCCCACGTACAAAATGAAAGTGTTGAGCGATGAGGTACGCAGTTCTTATTGTGTTGGCGGCAGTGATTTCAGCAGGCTGCTGGTCCATGCAAGAGATCATCATTGGGAACGACACCGGTGGCGATACTGACTCCGACTCTGACTCTGATTCCGACGGGGACGTTGATACCGACGCTGACGGCGATTCGGACACAGACTCCGATTCGGATTCCGATACGGATTCGGATTCGAGCGAGTGTACTCTGGGAACATACAGCGGCAGTTTCGAAATCAACACACAGTCGGACGTAGCAACCCTCGCGGGCTACACCTCGATCTCGGTAGATCTTACAATCGACTGCCCTTCGTGCACTGACCTGAACGAGTTGTTTTGCCTCACCTCGGTGGGTGGTTTCATGGCCATCTACGACAACGCCACCCTCACAAACCTGGACGGGCTGAACGGAATCACCTCGGTGGATGCCTTGTGGGTATTCACCAACACCGCCCTCACCAACATTGACGGGCTGAGCGGGATCACCTCGACGAGCGGGAACCTGGTAATCTCCGGCAACACCGCCCTCACCAACATTGACGGGCTCAGCGGCGTAACCTCGATAGGGGGGAATTTGAGGATCGCAGGCAGCTCTCTCACTAGTCTGGACGGTCTTGGCTCCCTCACCACAGTGGGCAGGGACATGAGGATCAACGACAACACCGTCCTCACCAGCCTGGTCGGCCTTGGCGCCCTCACCTCGGTGGGCTGGAATCTGGAGATTTTCCAGAACACCGTCCTCACAAACCTGGTCGGCCTTGGCGCCCTCTCAACAGTGGGAGGAATTTCAGTGGGAGGAATTTTTACGATCTACGACAATCCCGCCCTTATCAACCTGGCCGGGCTTGACGCCCTCACCTGGGTGAATTTTTTGGAAATCTACGGGAACAATTCCCTCACAAACCTGGTCGGCCTGAACTCCTTCACCACGGCGGGTTGGAAATTGGAGATCCACGACAATCCCGCCCTTACTAACCTGAACGGGCTTGACGCCCTCACCTCGGTGGGCCAGCAGTTGAGGATCTACGACAACCCCGCACTACCCGACTGCGAAACGTGCGACCTGCTGGACCAGATCACCAGCGGACCCACTACGATAGATGTTCACGACAACTTCGACGACTCCTGCACGCCGGTGCCGGCCAACTGTCCATAGATTGTCATCTGCGCAGGCCTTCAGGAGGTTTTACTCTCAGCCTTGACGTACAGTTCTCTGGGCGCCTCCTTGAAGTACTTGAACAGCGCCGGACACAGCCAACCTTCCATGTCCAGTTCTTCCGAGTAATACCAGTTGCCCCCATGTTCCGCACGCCGCCATGTCACCTTCATCATATACCCGGGAAACGGCTGTGCGGAGAACAGCATCCGGAAGCCCTTGTCTGCGTCTGGAATGTCTTTTACCAGGTGGTCGATCATCTCCGGAATGCCGGAAACGAACGGCTCCTTTACAAGCCCTGTGCTCGGATCGTCGAACACCCATGTGCCGCCGTGACGATACGGCGACAGGATCATAATGGAATTGGCCGAGGCCTGAGGTGCTTCGCGTGTGCCGCATGAACAGAAAAGCACGCCCAATGCAAGCAGCATTATCCTTCTCTTCATCGTATCCCTCCTCGGAAAGCACTGCGAAAAACGACTACTCCTGACACTCACCGACGCAGATCCCTTCACAGACTCCGTCTACCGTCAATTCAACCTCGCAGTACCATGCCACATCGCAACCACCACTACAGGTACCCCAGCAAACACCCATGCAAGCCCCGCAGCATGTTTCCGGGTCGTAGTCTTTGTCGCCATCACAGAGACCACAGCACTCCCCGCCGCATTGCCCATGACAGAAGAGGTTACCCGCGCACTCCGCTTCGGCCACAACCGTAACAATGCAGTCGCCATCGCATACCCCCGCACAATCGGTTCCGTTGTTTGGATCGGAATACCCCGGCTCCATCTCGTCGCAGGTATCGGTGTCGGCATCAGAGTCCGTATCGGTGTCGGCATCAGAGTCCGAATCGGAGTCGCCACTCCGTGAGCTATCACTGTCGCAGGCGCTGCCCGTCAAGAGCGCGACCGTCACCAAAAAGAGCAAGATCGGTTTCATGTTGCCTCCCGTCCGTGGAAACAATTGTACCATGTGCCGCGACGGTCAGGCCAAACATCCCTGGCTCTACATTGGAACCCGGTTTCAAGACCTCCCAAAATCCACCCAAACCCTGTTGCGTTTCCGCGCCATCAATACTAATAGTCGGCTTCTTATGACAAACAACATACAGATTAACCTGGAAGGCTGGAAGAACCGAGGCACGTTCGACGAGCCAAGATTGCTCGATGTGGTGGAGATGTACGAGGAGATGGACTTCGAGGTGCTCCTGGTTGATTTCGATCCGGACGCACACATCGGATGTGTGGAGTGCATGAAGGCAGAGCCTCAAAAATACAAGATTGTCTACACAAGAAAACAAGAATAACAACACGCGCAGGATCATTTTGGTTGGAAAGGGAGAAAAAAATGGCAGACGAGAAAAAGAAACCGATATTTCGAAAAATCAACGCAACCGGCCCCTGCAAGAAAATCATGGCGGATCATTTCTACGAACTCGACGAGGCGGCCAAATCCGGATCTCGGAAGATCGCCTGGTGCACCAGCGTCGGGCCGGCTGAGCTTTTACGCGCCATGGGATTTCTCGTCTACTTCCCCGAGAACCACGGAGCGATCCTCGGCGCGACACGAGTGGCCCTGGACACCATCCCCATCGCCAACGCAGCGGGCTATTCTCCTGAAATCTGCTCCTACCTCACAAGCGACGTGGGCGCGTACATGAAGGGCGAGACGCCCCTCTCCCTGGCATACGAGGGCATCACCGAGGTGCCGAAACCCGACGTGCTCGTCTACAACACCAACCAGTGCAGGGACGTGAAGGACTGGTTCATGTGGTACAGCCGCGAACTCGATGTTCCGTGCATCGGAATAGAGAGCTTCTGCAACATAGAGATCTCCAGGGAGCCGCACATCGCCGCAGTCAGTCGACAACTCCAGGATCTGGTCCCCGCGCTCGAGAAGATCTCGGGAGAGAAGTTCGACCTGGATCGCTTCAAGGAAGTGGTGGGTCTCTCCCGCAGGTGCAGCGACCTGTGGGAGGAAACACTGCAAATGGGCGCCGCCGTTCCGAGCCCACTGACCTTCTTCGACAGCACCATCCTCATGGGGCCCGCCGTCGTCGCGCGCGGAACACAGGAGGCCAACGACTTCTACGAACTCCTCATCCCCGAACTCAAGCAGCGCGTGAAGGACGGCGTCGCGGCGGTGGACGGCGAGAAGCACCGGATATACTGGGACGGTATGCCCATCTGGGGCAAGCTGCGCGACCTCTCCACCACGTTCCTCAGTCTCCAGACCTGCGTGGTGGCATCGACCTATTGCAACTCCTGGGTCTTCAGCGATCTCGATCCCGCCAATCCCTTCGACTCCATGGCAAAGGCCTACACCGACCTCTTTATCGTCCGTTCCGACTCCGCCAAGGAGGAGTACATCCTCGAGATGGCCAAGATCTTCAAGATAGACGGCTTCCTCTTCCACGACGCGAAGACCTGTCCCAGCAACTCCAACAATCGATACGGCATGCCGGAGCGGCTGGCGGCGAAGTTCGGGGTCCCGAGTGTCACCATTGCCGGCGACCTCAACGACCTGCGCCTGTACAGCGAAGAGCAGTCGATCACGCAGATAGAGGCGTTCGTCGAACAGCTCGGGGAGAAGTAGAAGTTGGCCGACAAGCTCTATGTGGGTGTCGACGTGGGCTCGTCCGCCACGAAAGTGGTAATCGTCAACGGAAAAGGCACAGTGCTGGGCAAGGCACTCGAGCAAAGCGGCATGGACTTCGTCGCGGCGAGCAAGACGGCCCTCGAAAGAGCCGTCAACGATGCCGGCGCCTCCATTGACGATGTCGCCCACATCACCTCCTCGGGCTACGGACGCAAGAACGTGGAATTCGCGAACGACACGAAGACGGAGATAGCTTGCCACGCCAGGGGCGCCTACCAGCACTTCCGTGAGGCCATGACCATCGTGGACATCGGAGGGCAAGACAACAAGATCATCAAGATCGGCGCGGACGGCAATCGCCTCGACTTCAAGATGAACCGCAAGTGCGCGGCCGGCACCGGCGCCTTTCTCGAGGAGATAGCGCGACGCATGAACGTGGACATGAGCGAGATGGACGCCCTCGCGAGGAAGAGCGAGGAGATCGTGACGATCAGCTCGTTCTGCACGGTGTTTGCCGCCACAGAGATCCTCTCACTCATCCGGCAGGGAGCCCAGACCCGGGACATAGCCAAGGGCGCATTTCGATCGGTGGTCAAGCGCGTCATAGAGATGGACTCCCTGGCCGGCAAGGCCGTGGCCACCGGAGGTGTCGTCTCCCACAACCCGATCGTACTGGAACTGATGGCCGAGTCCATCGGTCACGAGGTGTTGACACCACCGGAACCTCAATTTTCGGGCGCCCTTGGAGCGGCGCTCTATGCCGTCGACGAAGCTCGACAATAGGAGTTGGCAATGCTGGATTCACTGTTTCGTCCAAAATCGGTAGCCGTCATCGGGGCGAGCAACCGCAGGCTGACAATCGGTTATCGCATCATCCAGAACCTGCTGGATTCGGGCTACAATGGGCCGGTCTACCCGGTCCACCCGAAGGCATCCTTCATCAAGAGCATCCCCGCCTATCCCACGATCCTCGACGTGCCGGGGGACGTCGATCTCGTGCACGTGGTGGTCAAGCCCTCCCTCGTTCCACTTGTGCTTCGGGACTGCGGAAAGAAGGGCGTCAAGGTGGCCATCATCAATACAGCCGGGTTCAAGGAGGTCGGGGGCGACGGAATCAAGGCTGAAGAGGAGATTGTGAAGATCGCAAAGGAGACGGGGATCCGTCTGTTCGGGCCCAACTGCCAGGGCATCATGAACTCCGACCCGGAGGTCAACGCGTATTGCAACTTCACCTTCACCAAGCTGCGACCAGGCCACGTGTCGCTTCTCGCCCAGTCGGGGGGCGTGGGAGAGGTGATCAATAACAGGCTCTTCGAACTGGACGCGGGCATCCGGATGTACGCCTCCAACGGCAACGCCTGTGATGTTTCCATCCACGAGATCATCGAATACTGGGGTAACGATCCCGGCACCAGAGTTATCATCTGTCATGTCGAGAGCCTGTCCGATCCGGCGGCCTTCCTGAAGGTGGCCAAAGAGGTCTCAAAGAAGAAGCCGATCCTGGGCATGAAGACCGGCCGTACGATGGCCGGCGCAAAGGCCGTCAGCTCCCACACCGGTGGGCTCGTCAAACAGGACACCACCACGGAGCTTATCTTCGAGGAAGCCGGCATTATCTCGTTCAGTGATGAGGAGGATCTCTGCCAGGCGGCATACGCCATCTCCAGGCAGCCCATCCCCAAGGGCAATCGAATCGGCATCATAACCAACACGGGAGGCCCCGGAATCATATCCGCGGACGAACTGATAGAGGCCGGCTGCGAGCTGCCCGACCTGGAAGAAAAAACCAAGGCAAAGCTGCGAGAAGCCCTGCACGCGGCGGCGACCATCTCCAACCCGGTGGACGTAGTAGCCACCGCCGGGCCCGAGCATTACAAGGCCGCGGTGGAGGCGCTTCTCGCCGACGATAACATCGACAGCGTGCTCATAAACTTCATCACCCCGTTCTTTGTGGATTGTGAAGGCGTAGCGCGAGAGATTGCCGCCCTGGCGCCAAAGGCCGAAAAGCCGATCATGGCCATCGTGATGACCGAGAAGGATGGCTGGGCGAAGACAATCTCCACCTTCCGTGACGCGGGCATTCCGGTCTTTGATTTCCCCGAGACCGGCGCCAAAGCTCTGGCAACCATGTCGAATTACGCAGTGACAATGAAACGACCGGATGAAGCGCCTGCCGTGTTCGTAGATGTCAAAAAGGATGTGGCCGCAAAGAAGATCAAGGAAACCCTCGACGCCAAACGCGAGTTCGTTCCCCAAAACGCCGCGATCGAAATGCTCGAGGCCTACGGAATCGGCGCTCCCAAATCGGCGGAAGTCGGCACTCTCGATGAGGCACTCAAGGCCGCAGACGGGATCGGATACCCGGTAGTACTCAAGGTGGAGAGCGAGACCGTAGTGCACAAGTCCGATTCGGGCGGCGTCGCGCTCAACCTGAAGGACAAGGGCGCCCTGGAAGCCACGTTCAAGGAAATGGAGGGCACGTTCAAGGGAGCCCGCTTCCTGGTGGCGCAGTTTATCGGAGACGACGGGGTCGAAGTTCTCCTGGGAGCCAAAAAAGAAGAGGGGCTCGGGCACATGGTTGTCTTCGGTCTCGGTGGAATCTTCGTCGAAGTGCTTCAGGACGCCGCCTTTGCGCTGGCGCCCCTGTCAAAATCACGCGCAATCGAGATCATGAAGAAACTCAAGGGTTATCCCCTGCTCGAAGGCGTGCGCGGGAAGAAACCGGTAGACCTTGATCTGCTGGCCGACTCCCTGTGTCGTCTCTCAAGGCTGGTGACCGACAATCCGCAGATCACCGAGCTCGATCTCAACCCCGTCTTCGCGTTTGGAAAAGGCAAAGCCCCCATCGCCGTCGACGTGCGGATCAAGGTGAAGTAGGCTCACTTCATGCTCCATGGGGCCACTTCCAAATCACTTAAGCACGGTCATCTGGCCATCCGTCTGCTCCACTAGCCGTCATAAACCTGTCTAATTTTCATTGCCACTGCAAGATTTCCAGGCTATCATTAGTTAGCGTTGAAACTGAGACAGGTTGGCGACATGAAGACTGAAATACGAGAACGGGTGTTGCAACTGAATCCCTGGTTCGAAAATGCCAGGCTTTTTGACGACGAAACGGCCAGGCAAATCCCCAATCCCTTTGTTCCACGAGCCATCAACCTCAAGCGATTTGAAGACCCTCGTAAGGCCAAGTTCATCATTGGCCCCAGGCAGGCGGGCAAATCGACTTTGGTCTGGTCCTATCTATCAAATCTCGAACCCCATTGCGTGATGTTCCTGAACGGAGAAGAAGAACTGGTTCGCAGTTGGTGTGGTTCTGCTATCGGTCTTGTTCGCGATTTACAAAAGAATTTTCCATCGGTCAAAACCCTCTTTTTCGACGAGGCACAACGCATCGAGAATGTCGGACTGCTAATCAAAGGCCTGGTGGATGCAAAAGTCGGCCTGAACATCTTCGTTACAGGGTCATCGTCTTATCACCTGATGGATCGGGTCAGGGAATCTCTTGCCGGACGCGCGGAAAGACGAACGCTGCTTCCTTTCTCTATTGACGAGCTTTCATCAAATCAGGGCACGTCCATTCCGGCAGTATCCAGATCGCGTAAACGCGAAATAGAAATGCGTATGGCAGTGATTGGAGGATATCCCGATGTCTGGTTCACCGACGACCCGGCCCATGAGTTGTCCACTCTGGCCGAAGCCTTTGTTCTCCGAGATGCTTCGGATCGGTTCAAGCTGAAAAGGCCGGACGCAATGAGGGGGCTATTACAGCTGCTGGCTCGCTCGACAGGTTCCATGATCAACTACTCCGAGTTTGCCGGACATCTTGGGGTCTCGGTGAACACCGTAAGGGACTACGTGAGCATTCTGGAAGAAACCTGGATCGTCAAAATGGTTCCCGCATTTGCCGGAGGAAAAAGAAGAGAGATCACAAAGACCCCGAGAATTCACTTCTACGATGTCGGCTTACGCAATTCGCTCATTCGCTCTTTCGATCCGAACATCCACCAGAGAATTGACCGAGGCGCCATCACGGAAACTCTGGTTTTCAGTGAGCTTTGCAAAACACTGTCACCAAGCTGGGCGATTCACTTCTGGAGAGCCAAGGGAGGAGCCGAGGTCGACTTTGTTCTGGTATCGGGATCAAGACTCATCGCCGTTGAGGTAAAAACTGCGACCCAACAGAAACTAACAAAATCTTCCAGGAGTTTCCTGGACTCCTACAAGCCGGAACAGTTCATCCTGGTTACCCTTGATGAGCAGGACATGAAAGAAACCCGAGAGAAAAGCACCATTGTAAAATCCATGTGGCTCGGCGATCTCTCGACACAGTTGTCTTCGCTGGAAGGTTAATCTCCCAGTCGCCGTGGACGCGAGGATCAAGGTGAGATAGTCTCACTCCATGCTCCATGGGGCCACTTCCAGAACTTTCCTATTCTTTGTTTCGTTCCTGGCGCTGCTGTTTGCGCCGGTGGTCGCGCCATGTGATGACTCTCCTGAAGAGATCTCCACAGTGGACGGCGACTCGGGCGTTAACGTCGAGGTTTTCCTGGCCTCTGCCTACGTCTTTCGTGGCTATAACGTCTTCCAGGATCTCTCCCAACACGACCGGCACGGCGTGTTCTCGCCCACGCTCGTGTGGAAAATTTTCAACACGGGCTTGTGGTTGGGATACACCGGCTACTACCAGACCAACGG
>JAUXHN010000106.1 GCA_030621515.1 Deltaproteobacteria bacterium
ATCTGGATCGCTTTCCGGCTGATTTCATGTTTCAGCTCACACTCAATGAATACAAAAACTTGATATCCCAATTTGGGATATCAAGTACTGAAGCAAGCGTACATGGGGGACGACGTAAACCGCCCCTCGCCTTCACAGAGCAGGGCGTCGCAATGCTCTCAAGCGTCTTGAACAGCCCACGCGCCATCCAGGTCAACATCGCCATCATGCGGACATTCGTGCAACTGCGTGAACTCCTGTCGACAAACAAGGCCCTCGCCAAAAAACTCGCCGATGTCGATACGAAAGTGAAAAACCACGACAAGCAATTCGAAATCGTCTTCGAGGCCATCGAACAGCTCATGAGCCCAAAACGCAAATCACAAAATCGCCCCATCGGTTTCGGTAGGGATGGAGATTGACTGCTCGGTGGGACAACTATTCAGGAACCGCAAGACGCTCAAGGGCTTCCTCGGGGATCTGTCTACTGTGGACATGCAGATCTTCAAAACTCATGTGTCAACTCCAATAAAACGACAACGCGTATTGATCTTGAGCCTTATGGCAATCAAAATATCACAAATGGATCCGCGTCATCCCAATAATCCTCACGTCACCCGCTTCTTCTGCGAACGCTCCGGAAAAACGGATTGCGAAGATCTGTACGTGGATGTCGCCAGACTCGGCTCCTCGTTCGAGCCGGGATCCGTGGAGGCATTGATCGCGCATCACGATCCCGATTCCGGGTCACCCATTGAAAAGACATGTGAAGATATTGCCCGCGCTCTCAAGGACGACGGATTCTTCGGCATGGATATCTTCTCCAGGAGAGGTAGACCGGCTCTTCCACCCTGGCATGACCTGTGCGCACTATTGTGCAACGCCGGTCTCTGGATAGACGGGCATTACCTGTATTTCGCCGCCCCCCTTGGATCGCGCCATGTCCGGTTGCGCCCCGGCCTGGCACTCCCTCTCGCCCACAGAGTCGCGCTGACCGGCACGCGGATCAGCAGAAAAGTCGCGACCATGAGGAATGATATCGTCAGGGCTCTCGCAACGGACGGAAGGGCAGAGTCCATATCCGCCGGGATGTCGATGTCGCCTACTTTTCGGTCGGCCGACCGTCTGATCTTCGCTCCATGCCACCGACCTCGAAAGGGAGATATCGTCCTGATGCAGGGGAAGACCTGCCTGCTGGTGCACAGGGTTTGGGCCACCCTCTACAAGGGGAACACGGGCTGGATAGTCCACCGGGGAGACAGCCCTGCCGCGAAACCGACCCTCGCCGCCAGGTGGCGCGTCATAGGCAAGGTCATCGAAATTGATAAATATGGGAAATAGGCCTCTTTTCAATCCAACTGGTCACCGAAAAGCGGTCAACGCCCGGCCCAGGCCCTGGTTCTGGCCCTGGCGAGAAAACAATCGTACTCGGAGGGTTTCTCGTGATCTCCGTGCTCCCACACGGCGTCACCGGGGCAGCGCTCACACGCGTATTTGAACTCGCAGTCCCCACACCGCTTTGAATCCCCCCATCGAAGAGAAAGCAGTTTTTCCCGAACCTTTGAACCATTCCATATCTCGACGATCGGTTTGTGAAGCACGTTTCCAAAAGACCACGAAAGGGATGGGCACGCCCACACCTCTCCGTCGGCGCGAATATACGGACCTCGACGCCCGGCAAGGCACACGATGGAATCCGCGCTCTTCTCTCGCGTTCCAGGTGATACGAGCCGATCGTCCGCCAGCAACTTCACCACCGCTTCCTCGTCCACCCGAAAACGGCACGGCGCCATGGAGCCGTCCTCGGTCACGCTCACACGTATATCCACAATGTAAGGCCAGTCGTTCTCCTCGCACCTGTCGACGATCGCCGAAACCCTCGCGGCGTTCCAGTTCATGGCGACCACGCTGACCCGGGCTATTCCGCCCCGACTCTTGAACCGGGTCAAGCTGTCCACTGCTCGCTTCCACGCTCCATCCAGGCCGACAAAATCATCGTGTTCCTCCGGTCGATCCGAGTACAGGCTGACATTCAACTCCGCCAACCCGGCTTCCCAGAGATCATCCACATCTTCGAGATCCAGCAAAGACGCGCTGCTTTTCAGGTGAACTTCAAAATGCCTTGTCGCCGCCGCCTTCACCAGCTCCGCCAGATCGGGCCTGAGGGCAGGCTCCCCTCCGGTATACGTGAGCTTGAGAACTCCCGCGTCGGCCAGCTGATCGAGCAGATTGACGATCTGTGAGGTGGTCATCTCACCACCGTCACCCGGATCGGGCACATAACAATGGGGACATGAGAGGTTGCAACGCTCAGTGACGGCTATTATGGCGGACAGCGGAAAAGGCGCGGTCGCCTCGATCCTGTCCCAGAGGGCCGATTGATCGGTGCAGTAGCTCTCTTCTCTCCTGTCTGAACGCACTGTCCTACAAGCTTTCCGAGTTACCCGGAGAAACCTCTACGAATCCTCTCTCGATGAGATGATCGATGAACTCGACGATGTCTCTCAACGCCTCTTCCTCATCGACCTCGAACTGGGCGCAAACCTCCCTCGCAATCTCGGCAACGGTTTTTCCGTCGAGGTTTTCCCACATAACCGTCGCGGTCGGATTGAGCCTGACCAGTTTGTTCTCGAGGGTATGGACGATCACCATGTCGCCGTTTATCTTGCGGTAGGCGATCCTCGGGTTCGGCAGGTAAACTCTATCGATTGAATCCACAGGCAGCCTCC
Source organism: Deltaproteobacteria bacterium (assembly GCA_030621515.1). Taxonomy (GTDB): domain Bacteria; phylum Myxococcota_A; class Polyangia; order JAAYKL01; family JAAYKL01; genus JAUVAN01. Next base: position 2,709 of record JAUXHN010000106.1, read on the forward strand.
TCAAATCTGTTCCCATGGGCCCCATCCAGCAGTTCCCAGAAGGTCTCATTTCTTGCGAACTTGAGATTGTGAACGATGCCGCTCTCGGCAACAGCGCCGACAGCTTGCATGGTCCGCCCAAGCTTGTCGGGATCCCTCGAGAAAGCCAGGGTTTCCTTCAACATGAGCGGTACCAACGCATCCGAAGGCAGCGGCGTCAGCTCCGGGTGTTTCGCCTGTTCTATCAGAGCGATCCCCGCTGCCTCTCCAACAAAAGGCGCCCTGACAAACTCGCTCTCCTCGTCCCCAAAAGGTGTGGAATAGACCCGAATTTTCCCGTCCTCGCATGGCGCCAGCACAACGCGATCCACCGCCACGGTCTGCCCTCCTGCACGCAGATCGACGGCTATGGTGGATTTGCCGCTCCCCGAAGGACCGAAGAACACCCATACCCGTTCACCTCTCCTGACCGCAGACGCGTGCAGGAGCAACCTGCTATCGTCCTCACATAAAAACGATAGAACCGCTCTTACCAGAATTGCCAGCGGCACGGCGCTCTCCCCGGGAACAATGAATTCTCCCTCGTACCTCCCGGATCGGTCTTCGAGCACTCCGGACATCACCGGGCGCTCCATGAAGATCCGGCGGCTCACGGCCCCCTGCCCCTCCTCTATACGGATCCCCTTGTCGGCGTCCGGATTCATCCAGTCGAAAACCGGTCTGACTGTCAAAAGTGCTTGAAAAGAGTCGCCGGCGGGTTCTATTCGATGGCTGGCCAGAGGTGACTCCCACGCCTCGGGGCAATTGGAAGCGTCGATATCAATTCCTATGGTGTTTTCGGCGATGCCCCAGACAAGTTTCTCGTGCATCGACAAAATAAATGACGAGTCAGCTGGGGGGGGCTGTTCCGGCGGCACATGGGCGGGCCTCGGCGCAGGACAGGGTGAACGTCTGGAACGTCTCCTCTTCCGCGAAGGCCGGTTTAACGTATTTTCGTCGCTTGTCGGGCGCTTCCTGATGGTCCGCAGTCTCGTTTTCTATTTTTGAGTTACTCATTTTTTTCCCCGGTAACCTGTTTGGCTTTCCAGTTAGTGGTCCACTTTATCATTAGTTGAAGCCATTTAATGTATTGTTCAAATTATATAACCCAAAAACCAAAATACTCAATAACAACCTCAAGGTTTAACTTCAGGTGATATCTTCTCCTGCTTTGCCGCCATCCACAGCGTCGCGACGAGCACGAGCCCACCCCAGATTGACATCAAGCTCACCCCGAGCCGCGTCACCAAACTCGAGCCCGCTCAATTCTTTTTCAATTTCTTCGATTTCCTCGGTTACCTCGGAGAGGTCAATGTCGGAAACCCGGACGCAACGCTGGGTGATAACATTTACATGCGAAGGCCCCCCCTCAAAGAAGCCGCTGTCTGTGACGAACTCGTCGCTTCCACCATCCGGGCGCGTGGCGACGAGCCTGCCCGCGCCGAGAGCGGCGAGGATGGGCCTGTGCTCGGGGAGAACACAGAACTCACCGCGCTGCTCGGAACAGGCCGTAACGGCAGTCACTTCCTCATCGAGGCTCGGTCCGTCGGGCGTGACCACCCTCAAGCGGAGGATTTCGCCCATCTAGTTGCCTCCAGCCTCTTGCTTCATACGCTCGGCCTTCTCCCGAACCATATCGATGGTGCCGCACATCCAGAACGCCTGCTCCGGAACGTCGTCGAGCTCACCTGTGAGGATGGCCTGGAATCCGCGGATCGTATCGGCGATCTCCACGTACTGGCCCGGGAAGCCGGTGAACTGCTCCGCCACGAAGAACGGCTGCGACAGGAACTGCTGGATCTTGCGCGCCCTGGCCACCGTGATCCTGTCCTCCTCCGAGAGCTCGTCCATACCCAGAATCGCAATGATATCCTGGAGATCCTTGTACTTCTGCAACACCTGCTGGATCTGCCGCGACAACTTGTAGTGCTCCTCGCCGATGATACCCGGATCGAGCAGCGATGACGTGGAATCCAGCGGATCCACGGCCGGGTAGATGCCCAGCTCTGCCACCTTTCTCGAGAGCACCGTCGTCGCGTCCAGGTGCGCGAAGGCAGTGGCCGGGGCGGGATCGGTCAGGTCGTCCGCAGGCACGTAGATGGCCTGCACCGAGGTGATAGATCCCTTGTTGGTGGACGTGATCCGTTCCTGGAGTTCCCCCATCTCCGTGGCCAGCGTCGGCTGGTAACCCACCGCCGACGGCATACGACCGAGCAGGGCCGAAACCTCGGATCCCGCCTGGGTGAACCGGAAGATGTTGTCAATGAACAGGAGCACTTCCTGCCCCAACACGTCACGGAAGTACTCCGCGACGGTCAGCGCCGAGAGCGCCACCCGAAGGCGGGCCCCCGGCGGTTCGTTCATCTGGCCGTATATGAGGGCCGTCTTGGACAGCACGGATTCTCCCGATTCGAGCTTGGACTCCTGCATCTCGAGCATCAGGTCGTTGCCCTCTCGGGTGCGCTCGCCCACGCCCGCGAAGGCGGACACGCCGCCGTGCTTCTTGGCCACGTTGTTGATCAACTCCATGATGAGCACCGTCTTGCCCACACCAGCGCCGCCGAAGAGCCCGATCTTGCCGCCCTTCCGGTATGGCGCCAGGAGGTCGACCACCTTGATGCCCGTCTCGAACATCTCGACCTTCGTGTCCTGCTCGACGAACGTGGGAGGCGCGCGGTGGATCGGCAAGGTCATCTCCGTCACCACAGGCCCCTTCTCATCGACCGGCTCGCCCACCACGTTGAGGATTCGCCCGAGGCAACCTTCGCCGACAGGCATCTGGATGGGCTCCTTTGTATTGAGCACCTCCATCCCCCGCACCAGGCCGTCGGTGGCGTCCATGGCCACCGTGCGCACGGTTCGCTCTCCGAGGTGCTGCGAAACTTCGATCACCAGGTTCCATTCCAGATCGCTGATCCCCGGATTGGTGACCTTGAGCGCCGTGTAGATCGTCGGCAACTCCCCTTCTTCGAACATTACGTCCACCACCGGTCCGATGACCTGCGTGATTCTTCCCATGTGAAGCTCAGCCATGTTGCTCATGCTCCCGATCTAGTCGTTCAGCGCCTCGGCGCCGCCCACTATGTCCAGCAATTCATTGGTAATCGCGCCTTGCCTCGCCCGATTGTAAATCAGGGTAAGGTGCTCGATCATGTCCTGCGCGTTGTTCGTTGCTGCCTCCATTGCGATCATTCTCGCGGCATGTTCCGCCGCTATCGACTCCAGCAGCGCCCGGTAAACCTCGACCTCGACGTATCTCGGCAACAATCGCCCGAGAAGCTCTATCCGCTTTGGCTCGAAGATGAATCCCACCGGACCGAGAACATCTTCCTTGTCTTCGACCTGAACCGGCGGGGCGATCGGCAGCAGCTGCTTTACAACAGGCTTCTGACTGGCCAGGGAGTGCATCTCGTTGAAGGCCAGATCTATCCGATCCACTTCGCCCGAGGCGTATTTTGCAGCGAGATCCTTCGCTACCCGCGCCGCCGCGTCGAACCCCGGCCCGTCGTATATATCAGAATAGATGTGATGAATGGTGGCGGTTCTTCTCTTGAAGTAGGCCTCTGATTTCTTGCCGATGATCGTCAGCTCCGGCTCCGGATCGGCGGCCTCCACGTGATCCGTCACCAACCGGTTGAGATTGGAATTGAAACCGCCGCACAGTCCCCGATCGGATGAAATGACCAGAACCAGGGAGCGCTTCGGTTCGCGCCGCTCGAGCAAGGGATGATCTTTCGGGGAAGCTCCCGATGCAACCTCGGCCAGCACAGATGACATCAGATCCGCGTAAGAACGGAAATTCTCCGTAGTCTCCTGGGCCCTTCGCAGCTTCGCCGCAGCGACCATTCTCATGGCGCGGGTGATCTTCTGCGTTCCCTTGACGGATCCGATCCGCCTGCGAATTTCCTTGAGGTTAGCCATCTTTTTCCAGCGCCATGTGCTCCCTAAGCCGCAAAAACCCCGGCAAATTCGTCGAGGGCTTTCTTGATGCCTCCCTCGACTTCATCGTCCAGGACTTTCTTTTCTTCGATCAGCTTGATGAGGTCCCCATGATCGCGATCAACGTAATCGTAGAGTTCCTTCTCCCACCTGCCCACCATATCCACGGGAACCTTGTCCAGATAACCGTTGACCCCGGCGTAGATCGTGAGGATCTGCCTGCCCACTGTCAGCGGGGAATATTGACCTTGCTTGAGAAGCTCCTCGAGGCGATATCCGCGCTCCAGCTGCGCCCGTGTCGCCGCGTCCAGATCGGACGCGAACTGGGCGAACGCCTTCATCTCCCGAAAGCGCGCCATCTCCAGCCGAAGTGGCCCGGCGATCTTCTTCATGGACTTGATCTGGGCGTTGCCGCCGACACGGGAGACCGAGATCCCCACGTTGATGGCGGGCCGCTGGCCGGCGAAGAAGAGGTCGGGCTCCAGGTAGATCTGCCCGTCGGTGATGGAAATGACATTTGTGGGAATATACGCTGAGACATCTCCCGCCTGGGTTTCGATGATCGGCAGAGCCGTGAGGGAACCTCCCCCGAGATCGTCGTGCATCTTGGCCGCGCGCTCCAGAAGGCGACTGTGTATGTTGAACACGTCACCGGGGAAAGCCTCGCGCCCCGGAGGCCGACGCAGCAGCAACGACACCTGTCGATAGGCGACCGCCTGCTTGGAGAGATCGTCGTAAACCACCAGGGCGTGCATCCCGTTGTTGCGGAAGTACTCGCCCATGGCGGCGCCCGTGTACGGCGCAAGGAACTGCAACGGGGCCATATCGGACGCGGTGGCGGAGATCACCGTAGAATACTCCATGGCCCCCGCGGCCTCCAGCCGGGCCACAACCTGCGCAACCGTGGATTGCTTTTGCCCGATGGCGACGTAAATGCAAAACACATCTGTCTCGCGCTGGTTGATGATCGCGTCCACGGCGATGGCGGTCTTGCCCACACCCCGGTCTCCGAGGATGAGCTCACGCTGGCCGCGCCCGATGGGAATCATCGCATCCACCGACTTGAGGCCGGTCTGAAGAGGCTCGCTAACCGGCTGCCGCTGCACGATACCCGGCGCCTTGACCTCGATGCGTGAACGCTCCTTGGAGTTGATCGGCCCCTTGCCGTCGATGGGCTGCCCCAGGGAGTTGACCACCCGCCCGAGAAGCTCTTTCCCGACAGGCGTGTCGGCGATGCGACCGGTTCGCTTGACCAGGTCGCCCTCCCTGAGTTCGGAGTCCTCGCCGAAGAGGATCACGCCGACGTTGTCCTCCTCCAGGTTGAGCACCATCCCCATGACGTTGTGCGGGAACTCGATCAGTTCACCCGCCATGGCTCCATCAAGGCCGTAGACCCTGGCGATACCGTCACCGACGGTGAGGATGGTGCCGGTCTCCATCACCTCCACCGTCTTATCGTATTGCTCGATCTGTTCCTTGATGATCCTTGAGATCTCTTCTGCTCGAAGCTGCATGTTCACTTCACCATCCCCTCCTTCATTCTCGAAAGCCCGGTCCTTATGGACCCGTCGTACATCAAATCCCCCACCCGCGTTATCACTCCACCGATGATGGAAGGATCCTCGCGCGTGGTCACCATTATCGCCTTGCCGGTACTCCGCATGAGCGCCGATCTCAACCTGGTCACCACTCCTTCGCTCACCGGAACCGCGCCGATTACCTCGACTCGCAACCGGTTGTCCTTGTTGTCACAGAGATCCTGAAGCTCGCGGGCTATGCCGGCCAACTCGGTCAGCCTGGCCTTCTCGAACAGGAGCATCAGGAAATTCTTTCCCATCCTGGTCGCGCCGATGCGCTTGATGAGAGAACTCCAGACCGCGAGCCTCGCCCTCGAGTCGATGAGGGGGTTGGTCATGGTATCGCGAAGTTCCTCACTCGTCGTCCAAGCGTCGGCGGCCCGCTGCACCTCCTTGAGAAGGCCCAGTAGATTGCCGTGTTCCTGCCCGATCGCAAAAAGCGCCTTTGCCCATCTACGCGTTATGCTTCCGCTTATCATTCCTTGAGCCTCACTGCTCCTTCGCGGGCGAGGTTATCTCGTTCATCGACTTCGTGTAGTCCTCGGCCAGGCGATCATGATCCGAATCCTGGATCTTCTCCGTGATGACGCGCTGAGCGGTGGACACGATTGCATCGACCACCTCCCGCCGGATCTCGGCGGACATGCCGGCCACTTCCTGCTCCAACAAGGCCGCGGATTCGTCCTCCATCCTCTTTAGACGGCGTTCCGCGTCCTCATTGATACGTTGTGACTCGGCCAAACCGGCGTTGTGGATGTCTTCGCGGATCCTTGCCATCTCCAGATCGAGGGTGTCCGTTCTCTCTTTCGCCAGGCGCAGAGCCTTTCGCGCCGCCTCCCGAAGCTCGTCGGCTTCCTTGAGTGCCGCCTCCAGACTCTCCCGACGCGTCGTGACCATCTTGGAGATGGGTTTGCGCATGATCATGTAAACAATTACTGCCAGAATCGCGAAGTTGATGAACATGAACCCGAGCGCCGGATCTTCCTTGTTGCCCCAGTCAAACCAGTTCATCCCGTGGGCTTCATGGGTCTCGTGCTCCATTCCCATCCTCCTAGAAAGACTGCCCCAGGATCCGGGTTGCCACACCCGTGGCAAGGGCCTCCACCTCGACCTCGAGTTCCTTCCTCACCATCTCGCCGTCCCTCTTCATCTGCATTCTGGCGTTCTGCGCAGCCTTTTGGGATTTCTCCCTCGCCGCCGCCATCAAGTCGCGATCCCGCCGCCTGGCCTGTTCAATCATACGGTCCCGCTCCAGAATTGCGGCGCTCTTGATGTCGAAGATCTGCCGATCGACCTCATCGCTGAACGCCGCCGCCTCTTTCTTCATCGCGATCGCTCTCTCCCTGGTGCCCTCCGTGGCCTCACGTCTGGCCTCGATGAGCCTGATCGCCGGGCGAAACAGCGCGAAGTAAAGGAAGACAAATATGAAAATAAACAGGGCGAACTGGATGAAAAACGTACCGTCGAGATCGACGAGAGCTCCTCCGGAAGCTATTGTGAGCAGGTGTGGGCTCATCTTTTGTCGTCGCCTTCTTTGAACCGTCTTACCGCGAACCGCTTAGAAACGCCAAATGGCAAAAGCCCATTAAATATCGCATGGTTATTTAACAAAACCTCCTGACAACGTCAAGGGGCGCTGGCCGGAACCCTTCATATAAAGGCTGGCTTCCATCATCTTCCCCTTCCCCTCGCAGGGGAAGGCCGGGATGGGGTTGAGGCTTTGCATTCTTTTTACAATTCTTTTGCCGACGCTCGAACAATTTTTCCCGTGCTCCCTCGTACTATCAACAAAGGGTAGCAAAACCGCCGGAGTTGGCGGTATTAAGAAAGGGAGAGAAAAATGACATCACCAAGAACAAGAAGCCGTGTGCTCCTGGCCGGGGCCATAATCATTTTCCTCATGCTGGGCAGCGGCGTCGCGAGCGCGGACCGGGTTCGTCTGGACGTGGAATTGAGCACTCCCGTCATGCTCGAGCGAACCGTGCAGACCGCCTATCTCAAGATCGGCCTCACCGGGTTCGAGATCCAGGAGGGGGATACCCGGACGCCGGTGAACGTGGCCATCGTGCTGGACCGCTCCGGCTCGATGAGCGGACAGAAGATGAGGAAGGCCAAGGAAGCGGCCATCATGGCGGTGGACCGGCTGGGCCCGGACGACATTGTGTCCATTGTCGCATACAACCACACTGTGAAGGTTCTCATCCCGGCCACCAAGGTTCGAAACCGCTCCGAGATCTACCGTCAGATCAACAGCCTCCACTCCTCGGGGAACACTGCGCTGTTCGCGGGAGTCAGCAAGGGAGCCTACGAGGTCAGGAAATTCATCGAGCGCAATCGCGTCAACCGCGTGATCCTGGTATCCGACGGGCTCGCCAACGTGGGACCGAGCAGCCCCGGAGAGCTCGGCAGCCTGGGCTGGTCTCTCGCAAAGGAGGGCATCTCCGTGACCACCATCGGCCTGGGGCACGATTACAACGAAGACCTCATGTACAATCTGGCGAGGCAGAGCGACGGCAACCACGCATTCGCCGAGAATGCGACGGATCTCGCCAGGATCTTCTCCTACGAGTTCGGTGATGTTCTCTCGGTTGTGGCCCGGGAGGTAGTAGTGAGAATCAGGTGCGCTCCGGGGATCAGACCCATCCGTGTCCTGGGTCGTCACGCCGAGATCAACGGACGTGAGATTGTCGCCAATCTCAATCAGATCTACTCCAACCAGGAGAAGTTCCTCCTTGTGGAGGTCCAGATTCCCTCGCGCTCCGCGGGAACCAACCAGGAAGTGGCGACGATTGACGTTCATTATGCAAACACGGTATCGCAGACCACGGACATGCTGGGCAACACCGCGATCGCCAGCTTCTCCAACTCCCTGGCGCTTGTCGAAAAGCACCGGAACAAAAACGTAATGATCACCAGCATCGATCTTCTCGCCAACGAGAACAACAAGAGCGCGTTGGCGCTGAGGGATCAGGGCAAGATAGCCGAGGCGGAGCAGGTGTTGACGGACAACTACAACTACCTCAACAAAGAAGCCAAAAAATACAAATCCAAGAAGCTCAAGAGACGCGCCAGGGACAACTATGACGCCAAGTCCAATCTGGCGCCGAGCAAGTGGAAAAAGCAGCGCAAGGCGATGCGCGATAATCAGTTCGAGGCCGACATGCAGCAGGCCTGGTAACATCAGGCAGAGGATCCACCCTTGAAACCAAAGCTCGCAATCATCTTCTCCGTGTTGATCCTGGCGCCCCTGGCGGCCATGGCCTGGATGGGAATGAAGATAGCCAGGGACGAGCGGGCGATGGTTTCCCACAGATTCGATGAGCTTCTGGCCCAGAGACTGGCGGACGTGAACTCCATCGTATCCAAGGTCGTGGAATCCCGGGCGCGAAACCTCCAGAAGATAACCGATTTCCAAAAGATCGATCATTCGACAATCAGGGATGTCGTCAGGGCGGAACGCACGGTCCGTCAGATCTTCGTCCTGGATGTCGATGGAAAGATGATCCACCCTCCTCTGAACGAACCACGGAACCAATCGGAGGAGGAGTTCCTCACGCGCACCAGGCATATCTGGGAATCCGGAGAATCGTTCTTCCGCCCGAGCGATCCGGCCACGCCATCCCCGGTCAAGAAGACACGAAAGGGCAAGGGAAAAACGGACACCGAGGTGATCGAAAATGGGGAAGATCGCGGCTGGTACACATGGTACTGGGGCAGCGGCGTCAACTTCATATTCTGGCGACAGGACACGAAGGGCAGGGTGGTCGGCGCGGAGCTGGACAGGCTCACACTCATGGCGGACATCGTCGGCGAGCTCCCCGAGACGAGCCCTGGCGAAACGGGTCTGGCCGACGGCCGGATACAGCTCGTGGATTCGGACGGGCAGCCGGTGTACGTGTGGGGGAGCTACGAGCCGGCAAGGGACGAGAGGCCTCGTGTGATTCGAGATCTCGACCCGCCTCTGGGCGCGTGGAGGCTGCGCTATTTCGCCTCCATGGTAACCGTCGGGGACGAGATCGGCGGCGGTATCGTATTCGGTACTCTCGTCAGCATCGGCGCCCTGGCGCTGATCATGTTCGCCCTCGCCTTCTATTTCGTGAGGGAGAGCGGGCGTGAGGCTCGAGACGCGAGGCAACGAGTAACCTTCGTCAACCAGGTCTCCCACGAGCTGAAGACACCGCTTACCAACATACGGATGTACGCGGAGCTCCTGGAGGATCGAATCGACGAGGACGACGATCAACCGCGAAACTATCTCGAAATCATCGTAACCGAAAGCCAGCGTCTGAGCAGGCTCATCGGAAACGTGCTGACCTTCGCGGCAAAGCACAGGAACAAATTGACGGTCCGGCCGGTGACGGGCAAGATCGACGACACGATCCGCGCGGTCATCGACCAGTTCCGTCCGAGCCTCGAGGCCGACGGATTCGAGATAGTCGTCGATCTCACTGGTGAGGGGGCCTCGTATTTCGATGCGGACGCCGTCGGCCAGATATTGAGCAACCTGATAGGAAACGTGGAAAAGTACGCGCTGCAGGCCGGCTGGATCAGGATCTGCGCCCGGCGCGACGGGAACATGCTGGCAATCTCGGTCGAAGATCGGGGCCCCGGCATCCCCGCATCCGCGAGAAAACGCATTTTCCAGCCGTTCGTCCGGCTCTCGCAACGGGTTGCGGACGGAACGTCGGGCACGGGCATCGGACTCAACATCTCGCGGGACCTCGCGCGCCTTCACGGGGGCGATCTCATGCTTGAACCGGCGAAGGACGGCGCGCTTTTCAGAGCCGTTATTCTCGCGCCACTCGATGAAGAAAACCATGAGTAATCAGTCAGACAACATGCTTGGAGAATGGTCATGATAAAAGTCTTGATAGCCGAAGACGATCAGAACATCCGCAGGGGATTGGCCGACATCCTCGCCTCCGAGGGATACTCCACAGTGGAGGCCGCCGACGGCGACGAGGCGATGACGCTCTTCGAATCCGAAAAACCGGATTTCGTCTGCCTGGACATCATGATGCCCGGGAGGAGCGGTTACGACGTCTGCCGGGATATCCGCGCCTCGGGATCGAACACACCGATCATCTTCATCAGCGCCAAGTCCGAGGAGATCGACAAGGTCGTGGGGCTGGAGCTCGGCGCTGACGACTTCATCGTCAAGCCGTTCGGCGTGAAGGAGGTCGTGGCCCGGATAAGGGCGGTCACTCGCCGATGCTTTGCCACCAAAATTCCGGACGACCTGCCGAGCGAGTTTTCCATCGGAGATCTGCATGTATCGCCGTCGGAGCTTCGGGCCCGCAGGGACGGGAAAACTATCGACCTCTCCTTGCGGGAGGTTAAAATCCTCGAGCTGTTCGCCAGAAACCCCGGCGCGGTGCTGGACAGATCGATGATCTTCGACCACTGCTGGGGCGACAAGTACTTCCCCTCGAGCAGGACCCTCGACCAGCATATCGCCAAGCTGCGAAAGAAGATCGAATCCGACCCCAAGAACCCGTCGATCATCCAGACCGTTCACGGCGTCGGATACCGCTTCGACGGCTGACGGAGAAAACGACGCCAATGCTGAAAACCGAGACAATCGATCGCGCGGTAATGAGTGACGGCACTGAATTCGTACTCGCCCGTCACGACGACGAATGGACGGTCCGCGTTGGCGAGCGACTGCTCATGTCGAGCCGCATGCACGATTCCGAGGAAGCTCTCGCAACGCACGCGATCGAGCGCGCCCCCGATCCGGATACCGTGCTTGTCGGCGGCCTGGGCCTTGGCTTCACACTGCGCGCGGTCCTGGATCTCGTTTCGGCAGACGCAAAGGTCACTGTTGTCGAACTCGTGCCGAGTCTCGTCGGCTGGAATCGCGATCATGTCGGCATCCTTACCGATCATCCGCTCGACGACCCGCGTTGCGAGGTCGTGGTGGGAGACGTTTACGACACCATCAGGGGCTCGTCGCGTCAGTTCGACGTAATCCTGCTCGATGTGGACAACGGCCCGGAGGCGTTGTCGAGCACCGGGAATCAACGTCTCTACAGCGAGAAAGGCGTGCGTGCGTGCTATTCCGCGTTGCGCCCGCACGGTGTTCTGGCCGTCTGGTCGTCCGGGACCGACGCGCGTTTCGAGCGCAGACTGGCGAATGCAGGCTTTGACGTCGAGATTGTACGCGTGGCGGCACACCAAGGATCGCGAGCCCGCTACGTCCTGTTTCTCGCGCAACGCCCTGCGCGCAAGTGATGACCCAGTAATAGTGTGTCTGATGTTGCCCGACGGGAGGTGGACTGGCCCCCACCCCAACCCTCCCCCGGTGGACATTGGGA
>JAUXHN010000299.1 GCA_030621515.1 Deltaproteobacteria bacterium
AACTCGTGAAGGCGGTGGACTACCTCAAGTGCTACCTGGACGCCACTCCGGACAACGAGGACAGGACCACCCTCCTGGCGAAGGTCGCCAACCTGGAGGCTCGCATCGCCAAGACGGGGATCAAGATTACCGCATCGGAGGCGGAGGCGACGGTGTTCGTGGATGGCAAGGATGTGGGCAAGACGCCCGTGGCCGGCGTGATCCCGCTTTCGATAGGGGCTCACAAGATCAAGATATCCAAAAAGGGTTTCGAGGATTTCAAGATGAACGTGGCGGTATCCTCCGGCCAGACCACTCCGATAGAGGCCGTCATGGAGCCGGGGCAGGCCGGCCCAGCTCCGGTGATCGCACAAGGCGACGAAGAAGAGAGCGACGATGAAGAGGAGGAAGACGGGGAGGGCGTGGAGGCACTGGATGTGGTGCCCTGGGCCGTCGCGGGCGTGGGAGGGGTTACGGCGATCGTGGGCTGGGGGGTCATCGGCTCGTTGGCAAAAGGCAAGCAGCCCGCCGACGCGGATGCAGATCCTGCGGCGCAGAACGAGGCGCACGACATGGCGTTTATCGCCGACATATTGGGTGGCGTGGGAGCGGCCATAGCCGTGGGTGGAGCCCTGTGGGGAATCATGCGACTGACCAAGAAGAAGGGCGGGGACGAGGAGCCCGGCATCGAGGACGAGGGCGTCGAGGACGAGACTGACGTGGAGGTGGAGGTCTCCGTGCTTCCCATCTTCGGAGATACCAACGGTGTTGCTGCGGTAATTCGGTTCTAACCTGATCCATCGGACGAAATCCAGATCATGAAAAGATACGAGAATGCGTTCACCGAGGTGGTGGCAAGGGCTGCGGGCGCGGACGAGGCAAGGATCCGATCCCTGCTCAAGATTCCCGAATCTCAGCGGGGCGATTTGTCTCTGCCGTGTTTTCCCTTTGCAAAGGAAATGAAGAAGAGCCCGGCCGCCATCGCGGCGGAGCTCCAGGGCGTCATCGGCGATCATCCCCTGTTCGAGAAGATCGAAGCGGTGGGTCCGTACCTGAACGCCTTCATAGAGCCAGAGGGCCTCATGAGTATGCTGATCCCGGAGATCAGGAAGGCGCAGGATCGCTTCGCCACCTCGAATATCGGCGCAGGGAAGGATGTGGTGATCGATTTCTCATCGCCGAACATCGCCAAGCCCCTCGGTTTTCATCACCTGAGATCCACAATGATCGGGAACGCTCTGGGAAGGATACACCGGGCCCTCGGCTACCGGGTCCAGGGGATCAACTTTCTCGGGGACTGGGGCAAGACCTTCGGCCTGCTCGCCGAGGCGTTCGTGCGTTTCGGTGATCGGTCCGCGCTCGATGATGGCGGCATCTCCTACTTGCTGGAACTCTACGTCAAGGCCAATGCCGCTGCGCAGGAGGACGAATCGTTCGACGAGGCGGCCAGGTTGATGTTCAAGAATCAGGAAGCCGGCGAGCCCCGGGCAATGGAGCTGTGGCGTTTATTCCGGGGGATCAGCCTGACCGAGTTTCAGAAGGTCTACGACAGACTCGACGTGTCGTTCGAGTTCTTCGAGGGGGAGAGCCACTATCGCGACGGCCTCGACGAAGTGGTTGCACGGGTGGCAAGTACGTGCGGCACGCGGGAGGACCAGGGAGCGCTTGTGGTGGACATGGAATACGCGAAGGACGAACCGCCGATGATGCTGCGCAAGAGCGACGGCACAACCCTGTACGCAACGCGGGATATCGCCGCGGCATTGGACAGGTGGGAGCGGTTCCGGTTTGCCAAATCACTGTATGTGGTCGGGGTGGAGCAAAAGCGTCACTTCGATCAGCTCAAGCGCGCTCTTCGCGCCATGGGACAGGAGTGGGAAGATCGGATGACCCACGTTTATTTCGGGCGTGTTGCGGGGATGAGCAGCCGGAAGGGCAATGTGGTCTTCCTGGCTGATGTTCTCGACGAAGCGACGGATCGTGCGCTGGCCAAGATGCGGCAGGACGAAGGGGATAGGGGGATCGACCTCGAGAAGGTAGCACAGCAGGTTGGCATCGGAGGCGTGGTCTTCGGCGACCTGAAGAACCTGCGCACATCGGATTACAGCTTCGATTGGGAGGAGATCCTCAACACCAAGGGATTTACCGGGATCTGCGTGCAGTACGCGCACGCCCGTTGTTGCTCCATCCTGGGCAAGGGAGGCGGTGCGCCGCTTGCGGAGGAGGTCGATCTGAGCCTTCTGCGCGCTCCCGAGGAGATCGCCCTCGTCAAGGAGTTCGGAAGAATACCCGGGGCCGTGGAGGCTGCCGCCGCAGATCTGGAGCCGTCCAGATTGGCCCGCGCCGTATACGATGTCGCCCGGGAGTGGAACCGCTACCAGCAGTCGGGCAACGCAGATCGTTCGTTGCGAATTTTGGTCGAAGACGAGAGCATGAGGAAGGCCCGCCTGGCCCTCGTGGATGCGGTGAGAATAGGACTCGAGAAGGGGTTGAACCTCCTGGGAGTGTCAGCGCCGCGGGCCATGTAGACAAAGTCGATATTTATCAGGGTTCGCAGTAGCCCATCAGCACGGCGATGGAATCCGCTCCGCGACTGGCCACGACGGCGTCCATCATTCCGTCTCCGTCGAGATCCGCCATCTGTGGCTCGGAGGGACCGTCTCCGGCGTAGAAGGCGTCCAGGTAGGTGAAGGATCCCGGGGGGCCTGAGCTGCCCTTCAGGATTGAAAGGGTATCCGCCTGCCAGTTCGCAACTATGAGATCGGGCAGGAAGTCGCCATCGTCGAACACCGTCACGGCAATGGCCCGGGAGCCGTTGCCCGCAGTGTAGTCGTCCCGCGGATCGAAAGTTCCATCCCCGTTTCCGAGCCAGACCGATACGTTGTCCGAAAACTGGTTCCCCACGACGATGTCGTCGTGGTTCGACCCGTCGAGGTCATCAACGGCAAGCAACATGGGGTTGTTTCCGCTCGGGAGGGTGAGCGAGTTGGTGAAGGTGCCGTCGCCGTTTCCGATGAGGACGTCAACCTGATTGACCAGGCCGCACGCGACCGCCAGATCGAGATCCCCGTTTTCGTCGAAGTCGGCGAGGGCGATGCCGGTGGGGGCGAGGCCCACAGAAAAGTTTCCGGCCGAGGTGAAGGTGCCGTTCCAGTTCGAGTCGGGTCCTCCGCCCAGACGAACGGAAACACGCGGGTTGGTGTACTCATTCGACGTTATGGCGAAGTCGAGAATGTTGTCACCGTCGAAATCGGCGACGACCAGATCGTAGGGATCGCTGGAGACGGAGATGATCTGCCTCGGTTGGAATGTACCGTTCCATGTGGTGGAGCCGTTTCCGATGAAAAGGGCTACTGCGGATTCATCCCTCAGCGTCATCATGATGTCTGCGATGCCGTCGGCGTCCATATCGATGATCTCCACCGATGCGGGGTTCAGCCCTGCGGTGAAGTCGACGGCCGTCTGGAAAGTGCCGTCGCCGTTGCCCAGTAGGATGGAGAATGAATTGTCCTGCACATTGGTAACCACCACGTCATGGTAGGCGTCGCCGTTGATGAAACCCATGTCGATATTCCGGGGTTCGTCCCCGGCGGGGTAGAAGACCGGGTAATAGAAACCGCAGCCCGTCGGCAGTGTCGGCGGGCAGCTCGGTGCGAAGTTGGCGCACTGGGACAGCTCCAGGTATCCAGCCGGGCATAGCCACTCGTTGCCGGGGCACAGCGCCGAAACAGACCAGTAATCGCAGCAACCCGCAGAGCCGTAAACGCCGGAAACGTCAAGCAGGCACGCGGGCGGCGGGGCGGTGCAATCCGTGGCGGTATCCGTATCCGTGTCGGTGTCCGTGTCGGTGTCTGTATCCGTGTCGGTGTCTGTATCCGTGTCGGTGTCCGTATCCGTGTCGGTGTCCGTATCCGTGTCGGTGTCTGTATCCGTGTCGGTGTCTGTATCGGTATCCGTGGCGCCGGGCTCGCAACACACCTGAGGGAAGATGGCACAGCTGTACTCCCACTTGATTTCTCCGCTGAGGGATTGGCATCCAAAGACGGAAATGCAAAGGAACGGGCAATCGCTGGATCCCGTGCCGGTATCGGATCCCGTATCTGTGTCGGTGCCCGTATCGGTATCCGTATCGGTGTCCGTATCGGTGTCCGTGTCGAATTCGCAGCAGATGTCGTCGCCCTCACAAATGTATAATGGGTGCTCGATTCCTCCCTGGTTCCAGCAGGTGATGTAGAAAACGCATTCGTACGGACAATCGGTGTCGGTATCAGTATCGGTATCAGTATCGGTGTCGGTATCAGTATCGGTGTCGGTATCCGTATCCGTATCGATATCGGTATCAGTATCGGTGTCGG
>JAUXHN010000147.1 GCA_030621515.1 Deltaproteobacteria bacterium
TCGATCTTGGATGACGATCAAAAACGACCAACCTTTTTTCTCCCGCAGTTCCTCGCCCTACTTGACGGTACACGAAAGAGCGTAATACTTTACAAGGTGCACTGGGAACGACGGGTCCAGAGAGGAATATTGTGAACTGAATGGAAAGCCTCGCAGCCGCCGTTACCGCAGCAATCCTGTCGCTCCTTCCCCTGTGGAAGACCGACAACGCACAACTAAGAGCGGAAAAATACGCTACCATCATCGTGGAAGAATCCCTCGCGGTCCAGCCGGAGGTGGATCCTTTCGTGGTCACCGCAATCATTTTTCGGGAGAGCAGCTTTCGCGCAAAGGTTAAGGGCAAGCGCGGGGAAGTCGGCCTCATGCAGATCATGCCCCGGGGCACCCTGACCCGATCCATCACGAAGGCCGATCTGAAGGACGCAAGGCCGAACATCCGGGTGGGCGTGGGCCATCTCCACTACTGGCAGGAGGAGTGCGGCGCTGACGATATGGAACTGTGGCTCTCCGCTTACAATTCCGGCAAGTGCAACCGCAACAGCTACGGCCGCCGTGTACGTCGCCTGTATTGCAGGATCAAGCCGGGGGGTTGCGACAACATCTCCTGACGAGCGCTATTCGTCGTCGAGCTTGGGACCGAAAATATACGCCACCAGAATCGACAGGAAGTAGAGAATCGTCAACGGTGTCGCCAGCAGGATCTGCGTGATCACGTCCGGAGGCGTCAGCATCGCCGAGATCACCACTGACAGAACGATGAACCACTTGCTGAACTTGAGCAGCTGCCTGTAGTTCACTATCCCGGCCAGCGCCAGGAATACGATCAGAACCGGCAGCTCGAAAACAATGCCGAAGGCGAGCAGAAGCCTGATGGCGAAGGAGAGGTAATCCTTGACCATCAGCATCGGAAGCAGCTTGCCGTGGTCTTCGGGCAAGGTCACCACGCTCAGCTCGTACTCCTGCATACCCAATTCGAAGCCCGTATCCAGGGTCTCGAACACCACGGTGCCTTCTGCGGGGATCTCCACTTTACTCCACTCGACTTCGATCTCCTCGTCGCCCCGAGTGAGCGTGGACAGCTCGGGCATATTGCTGCAATTGTTCCGATCCCAGGTGTAGGTGAGGATCACGGTTCCAACCTCGCCCCGCCTGGCCTCTAGCGTGCCGCAGGACTCCGACAGGAGCCTGTTCAGGGCCATCTCCCACCAGGCGATATCCTCTTCCGCACCCGGCGGATCCGGCCCCGCGTCACCCTGCGCCACTCTCCGGGAAGTATTGACGATCTCCACCTCCCGCGCATGAACAGCCGCGCCCCCGTCCACGCCGGCATCAACTTCGAGCGGGCCTCCGTCGATGATACCCGCGTCCGCGCCCCCAACCCGTTTGGGCCGGATATGTGGGACGACCTCCGGCTCTATCGGGGCGACGGCCTCCTGGACCTCCCTTTCGAGTTCCTCGCCTGGAAGTATCTCGACGGTTACATCGTACTTTTCTATTTCGCCGCCGGCGGCGAAATCTAGAAAGAAAGAAAACCCGATGGGAAAAACCACGGCATAGGCCATGGTGGAGCCGCCCACGAACAGAAGCGAGGAGACGAAAACGAAGGGCAGCACCATCTTCTTCTCTTTTGAGTAGAGTCCCGGCGCAATGAATTTCCAGAGATTGTACATGAGCACCGGCGCCGCCAGGAACACGCCTCCGAGCGCGGAGAGCTTGAGATAGGCTACAAACGGCTCGAGCAAACTCTTGAACCGGAGGGGCTCGGGCTCCGGCAGCCCCGGGACCGTGCTCCACGCCTCGTACAGGGGAGCCTCGAGGAAGGCCCTTATCTGCTCGCGGAAGAACCAGCATATGATCATCCCTGCGAAAACCGAAAGAGCGCAAAACACCAGGCGTCGACGCAGCTCCTCGAGGTGCTCGAGGAAGGTCATCTTGCCGCTATCTTTTCCGTCGCTCACTCGCCCATCTCCACATCGCCCTCGACCGGTTTGTCCTCACCCTTATCCTCCTCCGTCGGTTCATTCGCCACCGGCTTGCCGTCCGGACCGAGATGACCGGAGATGTCCTTCCTGATTTCCGCGTGGGCCTCGAGCATGCCTTTCTTGATCTCACGATCGGCCTTCTTCAACTCCTCGTACGGTCTGGCGGCTTCCTCGAGGGCGTCCTTCCCGAAGTCCTCTATTGCCGTCTTTGCCTGATCGAGTTCGAGTGCCTTGACCTCCACGTCGAGTTGATTTCGAAGCTCGCGGCTCGCCGACTTGAACTCCGCCACGATCCCTCCGACCTTGCGCAGGAGCGGGGGCAGATTCTTTGGTCCGACAAAGATCAGCAGGACCAGCGCTATGACGATGAATTCAGTCCAGCCGATGCCAAACACTTTATTTATCTCCAGACAAGTTGTCAGTCCTTAACCCGGAATGGTCTTGTTGATGATCGCCTCGAAAGCTCTGCGCACATTTTCCAGGTTGCTTTCCTGTTCCTTGGAAATCTGCTCCACACGGCGTGAGAAATCCAGAACCCGCGCAGTGCCTTTTCTCTGCTGGTGATGGGCCAGATTGAGCTGGTTGACCATCTTGGAAATGGACTCGATGGCGCCCGTTATCTGCCGCCCGCCCTTGGCCTGCTCCTGGGTCGACCGCTCCACGTGCTGGGTGATGGACCGCATCCTCTCGGCCCCCTTGATGATCAGCTCCGATCCCCGCGCCTGCTCGGTCGTGGCCTTGGAGATCTGCTGCACCGTTTCGGCGATCCGGCCGATGGCGTTGGTGACCTGCTTCGATCCCTTGGATTGCTCCACGGTGGCCCTTGCGATGATCCGCATCATGTTGGTCGACTTCTGGGAGATCGCCAGGATCTGCGCAAGCGCCACCTCGGCCTCGTTCGACACCTCCACGCCCTTGTCCACGTTGATATTGCCGCGCTCCACGGCGGCGATGGCGTTTCTGGATTCGGATTGAATCGACTTGATCAGGCTCGCGATCTCCTTGGTGGACACACCGGACCGTTCAGCCAGGTCCTTTATCTCGTCGGCGACGACAGCGAACCCCTTGCCGTGCTCCCCGGCCTGGGCCGCGATTATCGCCGCATTGAGCGCCAGCAAATTTGTCTGCTCGGCCACGTCGTCTATCACGCTCAAGATCTGGCCGATGGCCTCGATCTTCTGACCGAGATTGACGATGACGTCTACCGCCTCCTGGCTCGATACCTTGATCTCGTTGATGACCTGCAGGGTCTTGGCAACCGACTCCGCCGCCTGCTCCCCGTCCCGGGCCACGTCTTCTGAAATGAGGGCCATCTCGTTTGCGTTGGATTGCACCTGATCGATGGACACGTCCATCTGGTTCATGGCCGACGACGTCTCCTCCGAGGTCGTGGAGAGCGCCTCGATATTGGTGGCCACCTCCTTGACCGAGTAAGCCATTTCCCCGATGGAGCTGACTGTCTCTCTCACCGAGTTACCCATGGAGGACATATTCTCCGCCACCTCCTCGTTGGTGGTGGTCATCTCCAGGATCGAGGAGGAACTCTCCTCCGCCGAGGTCGCCAGTGTCTCCACATGAGTGGAAATGTCCTTGAGGGAACCGGACATGTCCTCGATGGACTCGTTGGAGTTGGAGATTATCCCCCGCTGTTCATTGATGCCTTCGGAAAGGTTCAGGATGGCGTCGCTCGCGGCCGAAGTCAGCTCCTTGAACTCGAGTGTCTGTCTGTCAATGTTGCGCAGTACGACAAATCTCGACACCACAAGAAATCCGATCAGCCCAACGGAAACCAGGGCGACCGGCGCGATCTCGGGCATGACGATGCCCATGACGATGAAGACCATGGCCAGAATACCCGCGATCAGTTCCAGCACTCCTCGTTTCATGCGAATCTCCCTCCACCCGTTAATGTGGCAACTACCAGACCCAAAACGGAACGCGTAACCTTATCGACGGTAATAGAACTGGTCAAGCGGCCCGATCGCTGGACAAGCACTCAGGTTCTGATAGCTTTTTCGTAACGTGAACCGGTGACATTGACAGCCCCTCTTTTTACAGAAAGTGAATTCAATGGAGAAATACATACTCGTACCATTGGCGGAGGGCTTCGAGGAGATCGAGGCCATGTCCATCATAGACATTCTGAGACGCGCCGGGGCGACTGTGATCGCCGCCGGGCTCGGGGAGGGACCCGTCAAGGGTCGCTCCGACGTTGTGATGATGCCGGACTGCACCCTTGACCGTGCGCTCGCCGAAAATGAATTCGACATGATCGTGCTGCCCGGAGGAATGCCTGCGTCCGCCAGCCTGCGTGACGATCCGAGGATCATAGCAACCCTCGTGAAGATGAGGGACGCGGGCAAGACAGTGGCCGCCATCTGCGCAGCGCCCATAGCGCTCGATCGAGCAGGCATCCTCGACGGGGAACAGTTCACCAGTTACCCGGGCATGGCCCCCGACCTCCCGAAGGACGGCTACTTGCAGGACAGGGTCGTGATCTCCGGCAAGCTCCTGACAAGCAGAGGTCCCGGCACGGCGCTGGACTTTGCCCTGGAACTGGTGCGGGCATTGTACGGAGACTCTGCCGCGAAGCAGGTGGCCGATGAAGTTCTGGCGCAGGATATCGGACAAGGAAACTGATGCTGGCCCACCTGAGAGTCAGAGATCTGGTCCTTATTGAAAACCTCGATCTCGATCTCTCGAACGGCTTCAACGCCATGACCGGCGAGACCGGCGCCGGAAAGTCTCTCGTGGTAACGGCCCTGGATCTCCTGCTGGGGAGGAGAGCCCGGACCGACCTGGTTCGCAAGGGATCGAAAGAAGCTACGATCGAGGGTCTGTTCGATGTGACCGACGAGCCGGAGGTCCACTCAAGGCTCGAAGACGCGGGCTTCTCCGTCGACGACGAGCTGCTCGTGCGCCGCGTGATCCCCGCACAGGGCCGTCACCGTTGCTACGTCAACGGCAAGCTGGCCTCACTCGGAGTGCTGTCCAGCCTGGCGGAAGGCCTCGCCAGCATCATGGGCCAGCACGAACACCACTCTCTCACCGAACCGTCGAACCAGCTCGACATGCTGGACGGTTTCGGCGGCCACTCCAGGCAAATCGAAGAGATGGCATCGGCATACCTGCGCCTGCACGAGACCGAGAAGGAGTACCACGCGCTCAGGGACAAGGAGCACGACCGGGCCGGAAAGCTTGACTACATAGATTTTCAGATAGAGGAGATCGATTCCCTCGCGCCGTCGGCCGGCGAGCTCGACGAGCTCGACAGGGAGATCTCGCTCCTCGTGCACCAGGGCGTCCTGCTCGACACAGCCAGGCGCGGCGCCCACGAGCTCTACGAAACCGATGGTTCCATATTCGAGCGGATCGGCGCCCTCGCCAACGCGCTTGATGACGTCACCCGGTACGACGAATCCCTCACCCAGGACGCAAAGCAGCTCTCGGAAGCGGCTGTGCTTATTGAGGATGCAGCCCGCTCCCTCTCCCGGTACGGCCAGGCCCTCGAAGCCGATCCCAATCGCCTCGAGCAGCTTCAGGATCGCCGTGAGGCACTTCGCAAACTCACCATGAAACACAGGACGGACCTTGCCGGAGTGCTCGCCCTGCGCGATTCTCTCGCATCGGAAAAGGACACGCTCTCACGCTACGAGGACTCCCTCGCGAAGGTGCGGCAGCTCGTGGACGACCACTTGAAGGAGTCAAAAGAGCGCGCAGGCGCCCTCACATCCTCCCGTCAAAAGGCGGCGTCCAAAATGAGTCGAGCTGTTTCCCGAGAACTCGGGGACCTTTCGTTCGATAATGCGACCTTCGAAGTGACGCTCACAAGGACCGACAAGGGGCCGACCTCCAGCGGCTGGGATCGGGTGGAGTTTCTGGTGACCCTCAATCCCGGGGAGGGGGCGCACCCACTTCGGGCCGTGGCATCCGGCGGTGAACTGTCCAGGATGATGCTCGCCCTCAAGCGCGTGCTGGCCGGTGTGGGGCCGGTGGGCACCTACGTGTTCGACGAGGTCGACGCGGGGATAGGGGGCGCCGTGGCCAACGCGGTCGGGCGCAAGCTTGCGGAGGTGGCGAAACACCATCAGGTGATCTGCATAACTCACCTCCCGCAGATCTCGGCCATGGCGGACGCGCATTTCAAGGTGTCCAAGATCGAAAAGGAAGGGCGCACCACCACCATGGTTGATCGCATCGAGTCGAAAGATAGGGTAGAAGAGATCGCGCGGATGCTGGGAGGAGAAGTGGTGACGCCAAAGATCAGAGCGGCTGCAAAGGAGCTCATCGGCTCCGCGATCAAGGGGAAATAGACTTTGCACTGGAAAGTAAAAAAGGAGTTCCTGTCGCGTGTGGAGATCTTCGCTCACCTGGGCTCGCGGGATCTCAAGGCGGTGGCCAGGTCGTGCGGCGAATCCAATTACGGTGACGGCGATTACCTGTGCCGCCAGGGGGAAAGGGGAGTGGCCGCGTTCCTTGTAGTGTCCGGCGCGGTAGCGGTGGAGGAGGAGCTGGAGGACGGCGAAATCGTTATCCTGGCAGAGCTGGGGCAAGGGGCGATGGTCGGCGAGATGTCCATCATCGACGGAGCGGAACGCGTCGCCTCGATAAAGGCGGTCGGCGATGTGATGACCCTGGTGCTCACCCAGTGGGCCATGCAGGGTCTCCTCAAGGATCGGCCCAGCATCGCCGCTTCCATGCTCCCCATCATCGTCCGCCGATTCCGCGAAACCACCGCCGAGCTACGACATCGACAGAGCGACTCCAACCACTCCCGACAGTCCGTTTACCGGTGACTTCAAATCGGAGCATACTATGAAAAAACGCCTCGGGCCTTCGCCCACGATCTTTCCTATGCCGGCCGTCCTCGTGGGTACCTATAACGACGACGGCGCCGCGAACGCCATGACCGCCGCCTGGGCCGCGGCCTGCTGTCACTCCCCACCCTGCGTCGGGGTTGCCGTGCGGAGCACAAGGTTGACCTTCGCCAATATCCAGCGGCAAAAAGCCTTCACCATCAACGTTCCCCGTACGACCCTCGCAAAGCAGGTGGACTACCTGGGAATAGTTTCGGGCGCCCGCCGGCCGGACAAGCTCGAACATCTCGACATGGGGACGACGTCGGGGGCGCTGGTTGACGCGCCGCTTATCGATGTGTGCCCGGTAAACGTGGAGTGCCGTCTATTCAAGAGCCTGGAGCTGGGCACCCACACATGGTTCGTCGGCGAGGTGATGGAGGTACACGCAAGCGGGGAGCTTGTGCGCGAAGACGGAAAGATCGATGTGCCCTCGCTCGATCCTCTGGCCTACTCCACCTCAGTGGGAGAGTACTGGTCCATGGGGAAGTCGATCGGAAGGGCCTACGACATCGGCAAGGAACTCAAGTAGAGGAGCCGTTTTGTCGTACGTGGGACACTGGATTCCAGGAGAAAAAATGATGACTACGAAATATAAGGGCGCATACAATTCAAGGACGCTATTTAAGGGCGCATACATAGATGCGCCCCTACTACTGGTGCTGCTCGTGGCGGTCGCCGGTTGCTCGGACGATTCGTCGTCGAAGCCCGATGGCGGGATCGACTCGTCCACTGACTCGGACACCGACTCGGACGACGAGTGCGATTGGAGCGCCGAGTTTGCCGCTTTCTTCACCCGGGATCACGTCGTGCAGATAAGCATCGACTTCGACGATCCGGGTTCATGGACGCAGATGGCGCTGGAGAAGGACACCGAGGTGTACTACCGGGCGACGATCACCATTGACGGTGAATCCATGAGCGACGTCGGCGTCCGGGTGAAGGGCAATTCGTCTCTTATGATGTCGGGACCAACCAACACAAAGTCTCTCAAAATCCATTTCGAGGAGTACGTGGACGGCCAGCGGTTCCACTGCGTCGATCGCTTCAGCCTGAACAACGCCACCAAGGATCCCTCCATGATGCGTGAGGTTCTCTCCTACGATCTGGCAATAGACTGTGGGCTTGTCGCATCACGCACGTCATTCGCCGAGCTGACCGTTGACGGCGCGCTGCACGGTGTTTTCACGATGGTCCAGCAAGTGGATCATCGGTTCCTCAAGGACAACTACGGCACTGAAGATTCCGTCGATGACGGCAACCTGTACAAGCTCTATTCCGACTACGACTTCAGCTACCTCGGCCCGACCGCCGGACCGGACAGCTACGGAGATCCGGTCGCCGAAACCGGACTGGTGCTGAAGACAAACGAGGATGATGACAACATGAACACCTTCGAGGACATCACGCAGTTATCGAAGGCGATCGCAGATGTTCTGAACGATCCGAACGAGACCAACAGGGCGGCCCTCGAGGACGCGATGGATATTGACAGCTATCTGAGTTTCCAGGCCTGGACTCTCGTGATCTCGAATCTCGACGCCTACTACACCATGAAACACAACCTGTACGTCTATCATAACCCGGTGACCGACAAGTTCGAGACGATCCCCTGGGACACCAACGAAGCGTACGGTTCGTTCGACTGCATGGGAATCGAAGATGTCTTCACCGTCGACCTCTTGCGCCCCTGCGGCGCGCAGGCGCCACTCAACCGGTTGAGCTATGAAGTTCCCGAATACAATGACCGTTACTGCGAGTTCCTGAAAACAATGGTCGACGTCACCAACACAAACAGCGGCGGACTCTACAATGTTGCAGATCAAGATGCGCGCATAGCGGAGTTCCATGCACTGATCGGAGAAGCACGCCAGCTAATGGATAGCAACGGCACGTTGACGCAACCACCCGGCAATTACACCTACGACGACTATCTGATGAACCAGGGTCACAGCAGCACCCCGATCGACGATATCGGGCCTCCCGGCCCCACCGCCGGACCGAACCTCGGATACTTCAACGACACGCGCCTGACCAACTTGATCGGGTTGATTGATCTGGCATGTAACTGAACAGCGTCTCGCCCCCCCGAAGGGTGCCAGACACTTCATCACTCCATCAGCAGGAAGTCCTTGGGCGAGGAGACATCCATCGCCAGCTCGGTCTTGAGCGCCGGGGCAGTGGTTGCGTTTTCAAAGATCAGGATGCCGTCCGTGTCCCTGACGTACAGGTTGTCATCGGCATCCAGGTACGATTGCCGGGGCATGTTCATGGAAGCGTGGGTGATCTCGGAATCGGGAAGCGTATCCCCCGTGATGCTGCCTGCATTCTCGTAGATGTTGACCTTGTCGTCGCCCTCCTGGGTCACCACCAGGATATCATCTCGCAGGAAAATGTGCCTGACAGCCGAAAGGTTCGAGCCGACCGCCCCCATGTCGGCGTCGGCGGGAGCACCCGACGTGATCGAAGAGATGCCGTTCCAGATCTTCATGTAAGGAGGATTGAAGCACCCGACGTAAAGCCTTCCGCCATGAATGGCGACGGACGCCGGGCTAATCCCGCCCAGAAGCTGCCAATCCTCGTCGTTGGCCTCGCCCGAGCTGGATGCCGGGTCGTCCCAGACGATGATCCCGGCGCCCGAGACCTGCCCACCCAGAAGCTTGTTGCCCGCGACATCAGAAGCCATGGAGTGGATCTGCGGCCCCCAGACATGATCAAACTGGGCCTGGGAGCTGGAGGTGCTGCCCAATGTGGTCGCGTCCAGGAACAGACGGATGTAGCCATAATCCACCCACAGATTGCCCGACGAGTCCACGCTCATCTCGTAGACCCCGCCCAGCGGGTTGCTGTTGAATGCGGTCGCGGGGATGAAGTCGTCGTTGGGGCTGCCGTCTGCGAGCAGGCCGGCACTGTCATAGATATAGATTGGATGGTTTGGAGGATCGCTGGCCGCGAACAATCGGTCCTGGTACAGCGCCAATCCCAGCCCCAGGCTCGGACCGGCGAGAACGGCATCGGCGAGCTGGTCGGCGACAATGGCATCGACATTGTCCCAGATCTTCACCCCAAGGTTGTCCGCCACTACCAGCCTGGGAAACGTAAGGGGGGGACTTCCGGTGTCGGTATCCGTATCGGTGTCCGTGTCCGTATCGGTGTCCGTGTCGGTATCCGTGTCGGTGTCAGCGTCGGTGTCTGTATCCGTGTCGGTGTCCGTGTCGGTCGTCCCGCTGTCGAAGCCGCCCGGCGAGCCGTCCGAACAGCCCGCAGTGCACACGAACGCGGCCATCACCAAACCCAGTAGAAGATCTTTTTTATCGATCATTGTAGCCCACCTCCATTTATTGGGATGAGCATATCATCTTTGGAGAACGTCTGCCGTTTATCTCCCCCTCCACTTCTTGAGCCTTCGGATCCCCTCTTCGAGGGTCTCGTCCTTCTTGCAAAAACAGAAACGAACGAGATCGCGCCCGCCCCGCCTGTCTTTCCAGAAGAACGACGACGGTATGGCGGCAACGCCGACCTTTTCGGCCAGGTAACGGCAGAAGGCGAGATCGTCCTCGAAATCGAGGCCGCCGATATCGATGGAGCAGTAGTATGTTCCCTCGGGTTCGAGCACGTCGAACCCCATGTCGCGCAGCGCGCCGCAAAGCAATGCCCGCTTGCCGGTGTAGCTCTCGAGGAGACCCCGGTAGTAATCGTCGCCCATCCCGATAGCCGCCGCCATCGCCTTCTGGAACGCACCGGGGGTGCAGTAGGTGAGGAACTGATGGGCCATGCGAACAGCCCCGGTCAGCTCGGGACACGCCGCCGTGTAACCCACCTTCCAGCCTGTCATGGAGAAGGTCTTGGCCGTGGAGGAGATCACCACTGCCCTTCGGCGCAGCCCTTTCACGTCGAGGAGCGTCACGTGCTCCCTTCCGTCGTAGACCAGGTGCTCGTACACCTCGTCGCCGATGGCATAGGCGTCGTGCTGTTCGCACAACGAAGAGATCAGCTCCAGTTCTTCGCGGGAAAAGACCTTGCCGCAGGGATTCTGCGGGTTGTTGACGACGATCGCCTTTGTTCTCTGTCCAAATGC
>JAUXHN010000275.1 GCA_030621515.1 Deltaproteobacteria bacterium
CGCCGCAGATGTTGACGGAGACGGCGACATGGATGTGCTCGGCGCGGCATACAACGCAGACGACATCACATGGTGGGAGAACACAGCCGGTGACGGAACCGCCTGGACCGAGCGCACGGTGGATGTGGCATTCGCCGGCGCCTGTTCGGTATACGCGGCGGACGTTGACGGAGACGGCGACATGGACGTGCTCGGCGCGGCACTTGATGCCGATGCCATCGCCTGGTGGGAGAACACCGCGGGCGACGGGACCGCATGGACCGAGCACACGGTGGATGGGGCATTTGATACCACTCCTTCAGTATACGCGGCGGACCTGGACGGAGACGGCGATATGGACGTGCTCGGCGCTGCTTTTGCAGACGATGACATCACCTGGTGGGAGAGCGATTGCATTCCCTGAACGGCACCTCGAAAAAGGTGTCAGAGTCGTTTACGCGAACGTGGGGATCCAGAGATCAGGACCCCTGTCGGGATCTAAAAAATAAACCAGGTTACCGCAAACACCACGCCGGTGATGATTGCGATGATCCCCAATATTCCCTGGAACGGGGCCAGCTTGCCGCGAATCTTCTGGCCTTTCTCCATCGCCTGCTCGTTCTTGCTCAGGGCAAACTTGGATATGAGACCAAAGCCGAGCAGGAATCCCAGCAAGATTTCGACGATTCCACAGACAAGCCAGATCACCCCGCCGAGAAAGCTGAAGGTCATGTAGCCGAGACCGTTGATGATGTCCCAAAAGCCCCAGAAGAAAAGCACGATGCCAATCCATCCCTGATAAGGTGTCAGCTTGTCGATCAATTCCTGTGCGTTCGGTTTTCTCGCTACTATAAGGCTGGCAGCAGCAAGGATGCCGCCGGCAACAAGGAATCCCATTGTGAAAAATGCGAACATTGTCTTTCCCTCCACTTTCGGTTGTTGCCGGCCCGGGTGATTCCGAACCGTGCTTTGTTTTCCACGTACCTGTTTGCGCGTGGACGAAAAAATTCATTGCTCGAAGAAATCAATATTGAACTGAGGTTTTAAACCTACCAGATTTTCCGGTTGCGAATCAAGCTCCTCTGCCATGAGGTCATTACGCAGGTTAACTCGTCTCGGTCACGATATCATCCACACTTTTCACCACGAACTCGCCGGAGGGTGATCGCTCGTGCTGTGCAACCGGCTCCTCGACGGAGGCCCGCCCGCCGCCCGCTTCCCGGGAGGCGGCCTTGTGCCTGGCCTTGAACAACAGCATGGACACGCGGCTGAGGATGCTCACATCGTTGTCACCACTGGTCTCGATGGAGAGAAAGTTCAGATCCGGATACATGGCCATGACCTTGGCCTGGACTCCGTCGGAAACCCCGGAAGACGGCATACAACCGAACGGCTTGGAGGAAATGAAACCATCGACCTTGCCCGAGTAGTGTATTGCCTCGCCGATCTCCAGGTTGCCCTCGCCGCCGAATATCTCGGGATGATACAGGTCCCTCCCCAGATCCGCCAGCTCGTCCAGATCCATCAGCTCGGTTCTCGCGCCGAATCTATGCGGGGCCAGGGCCTTCACGAACTTTCGATACAACCAGTTGATGACCCTGGTGCTGGTTCGCTGTTTCCTTACCGATTTTTGCCAGAACCTGCGTTCCTTGCCGTCGGCGGCGAATCTTATCCCCCGGCAGGCTTCCACCGTACGCCTCCAGTTGTCGTAAAGAACTCTCTGCGTGAGGTTCCCCGGGATAACCTCGCAACCTTCCTCCGAGATGAACCGCCTGAGGTTGTAGTTGCCGTCGTTGTGAGCCAGGTTGGCAAAAAATTCTCCGGTCACGAAAATCAGCGGGAGCTTCTCTCCCCTGCGCGGGATGGTCGCCAACATATCTCCCACCTTCCTCATGGCCCTGGGAATCTTGAAAATATACGCCTTGCTGCTGAACGCCTCGAGGAGCATTTTCTCCGCCTCCTCGAGCGTGGACCGGACGAGTTCCTTGTCGTGGGCGTATGGCAGCAGCGCACATTCCGCAGCGTGAACCAGATCCGCCAGGATAACGGCTATTATCAGATTGATCCTGAACATGAGGTTCATGGGCAGCGCGTTGTCCTTGACCATCTCCTGCGCCCCCACATCCGAAGAGAAGATGATGACGCGAAGATCCTTGAAGCCCGCGTCGTTCGCAACCTTCATATATTCTTGCGGATACATGCCGTACCTGCACGGGCCGCACTGGCCGCCGCCGCATAAAAACACGTACTTTCGCGCGATCTCCTCCCTGGAGAGCCCGGTCTCCTTTTCGATCTTGAACAGGTTTCGCAGCAGGCTTCCCGAGGTGAAGTACATGGGATTGCACTCCATGCGGTTGCCGTACTCCTTGCCCCAGCGCACGTCCTCCTTGACATGATCGCCCATGTCGTAGGATTTGAATCCATTGCGGTCGAAGTACGCCTTGAGGAAGTATGATTTCCTGCGCTCGACGAAGTTGAACATCACCGTGGCATCCTTCTTTTCCTTCTTGCGCCAGGGAAGTGTCCGGTAGCCTTGCCACTGATCCTCGAGCACGTACTTGGGCGCAAGCGAGACGGGCTTCGTCGGCTTTGTCTTCCCTGTGCTCATCAGGCGATCTCCTCCATCTGTCTCATTATGCCATCAACCCGCTCCCGAAGTAATTCCTCTTCCAACCTCAGGAAATAGTCAATCGATTGGATCCTTATCTTGATGGTGGCGGAAGGCTTGTTCTGATCCAGGTCGTGAAACAGGAAATGCGGCGTCAATGACGCATCGAGGATGGCGTCCACATATGAGTATGTCGGCGCGTCGTGCCCACACTTGAAGCTGCTGATATCGATCACCGCCAGGTTCGGATGGCGCGCCGCGACCTTGGCCGCCCAGATCTTGACGTTGGTGTTCCGGTTGAAGTTTCGCTTCCACACGTCGGAGATATCCATTGCGGACCGGACCGCTCTGGCCGCCACATCGACGTCGAACAGGGGACCGAGGAACTCCTCGTCCGTGGGGATGGACTCTATGCAGAGGATGGGGAACCCTCGCAATCTGAACTCCTCGAGGATGCCGTGATTCAACCCGAGATCGTGGTGGTAGGGATGCCCGATGAAGAGGATGCCGATCCTGTCTTCCTCGACAAGCGTGTTAAGCACCTCACCGCCCATGGAGCGCATCCTGGAGAAGTACTCTTCCATGGCCCCAAAACCCTGCTCCACCGCGTGAGCATTCTCTTCCTCGGTCAGGGACAATCGATCGCCGAAATAATCGAAGAGATTCCCCACGGCCTCGGCCCGTCGATCCATCCGAACAAGCGGCTTCCAGTATTCCACGCCCCGCTCGGTGAAATGATTTCTGTCCTTTGTGAAGGCGGCGTCGACCACTTCCGGAGTGCCCATCTGTATGACGCAGGCGTTGTTCCCGAGCACGTCGTCCACCATCGACTCCAGGTGGGTTATCATGGGGAAGCAGATGTGCGTCACCTCGTCGTTCAACAAGAGATTGTACACATGCGCCGGAGCGACCTTTGCGGGGAAACACGGATCGATCGCGCCCCACTTGTTGCCCTCGCTCCAGAGTTTTTCGGATGTGTAGTCGCTGTACACGATCTTCCCCACCCCCAGAGACCGGAAGTACGTGCTGAAAAACGGCGCGTATACGTAGAGGTTTAGCAGCCGCGGCATTCCCACAACTATCTGGCTTCGATCCGACGTTGCAGCGAACGGCGACTTCTCGAAATCGTATTGCGCGAAGACCTCGTCGCACGACGCCTCCACCAGGTTGGGATTGAGATCCCGCAGCGCCAGCTTTTCCTTCTCGCGCTCGCGCATGCTCGCGACATCCTGCGACATCCCCTTCTCGCATCCGTAGCCGGTGATGTGCCGGACCTCTCGATCCGAAGAGGTGCGAATATCGATGAATGTTCGCGGACAGCGATTCGAACAGAACCTGCACACGGTACTCTCATCGTTGATGGACTTGAACTCTATCTGTCCGGCGCGCTCGAGACCGACGAAGGTGCTGCGACCGTCACCGGCGTTCTGCTTCACCTCGATGGCCGCTCCCATGGCGCCGGCGATGTCCGCGTACTTGTGGCAGCGAACCATCGCCCCCGGAACCCTGCCCTTGATGAAATCGACCTGGGCCTTGACCGCCGCCAGGTTTTTCTGGGTGCCTCCCTGCAACAGAAAGCTCGTCCCCAGCCGCCTGAGGTTCGCCTCCTGAACGACGAAATTCCAGATGTTCAGCGGCAGGACCAGGGCCAGCCCGGCCATGATCTCGTCCTTGCTCCATCCGAGTTGCTGGAAGTTGACCTTGTCCTGCTCCATGAAGACCGCGCAACCGTAGTTGAACGACGGCGCCCGGCGCACCCTGAACGCCCGATCTGCGTATTCCTCCATGGGGACGCCGAATTGCTCGGCCATGCTCTGCAGAAAATACCCGTTCCCGGCGCTGCACTGGGTGTTGAGGCGAATATCCACAACCCGCCCATGCTTGATGATGAGGACCTTGATATCCTGGCCGCCCACATCGCAGATAACGTCCACATCGCCGTAGAGACTTCTTGCAGATTTCATGTGGGCGACGGTCTCCACGATCTCCAGATCCAGGTCGAACGCCTGATACAGGATCGATGACGCGTACCCGGTCACCCCCGCGCCGATGAGATCGAGGGAAGTCCCCGTATCGTCCAGCCACGCCGTGAGACGCCTGAACATCTCGCGCACATCCACGATGGGATTTCCCCTGGAGAGAACGTAATCCTTGTAGACCAGCTCACCATCCGTATCGATGATCGCTATTTTCGAGCTTGTCGATCCGCCGTCGATACCCAGATATCCTTCGATGGTCTCCGAGCGCCTCCCCTTCGCGCTGAACGATGGGATCGAATACTCCCTGATGAACTCCCGGGCCTCGGCCTCCGATTCAACGAGGCCCGG
>JAUXHN010000024.1 GCA_030621515.1 Deltaproteobacteria bacterium
CGGATCCGAAGCCGAAGCCGGATCCGAAGCCGGATCCGAAGCCGGATCCGAAGCCGAAGGCGGATCCCAAGCCGGTTGTGGATGACAACCCGTACTGATTCGGCACTCCTTTAGATAACCCGTGTCTGACCTGATAAGATCACCTGTTGTTCCCGAGTTGGGAACAGGAATCTCGCTCGAGGAGATAACCTCCAGGGCGTCTGCGGGTGCTCGTATTGATCTCACCGGAGTGCAGGGAGGGGCGCTCGCGGTGGTCCTCGCCCGGTTGTCCCTGGTATGGGGTGGTCCTCATGTTGTCGTCACGGAGGATTTCGCCGGAGCCCGCGATCTATTCCGCGATCTGTCTTGTCACCTGAGAACCGACGGCGGTGGTGAGATCCTGTTGTTTCCTCAATACGATCTGGGGCCGTACGATGAACTTGTTTCCGACCGCCGCTCCACCATGAATCGCGCAGGCGCGCTCTTCAAAATGATCATGGACCGGCGCTGGCGGTTTCTTGTGATTTCGGCCGATGCCCTGCTTCGCCGGGTGGTTCCCAGGGGGCGCTTCGAGGACGCCTGCGCTCCCGTGGCTGTCGGGGACACGATCCGTCGGGATTCGCTGATAGATGTGCTCGAGATCGGGGGCTACAACCGGGCGCCGCTGGTGGAGGAGCCAGGTACATACGCGGTTCGCGGAGGCCTCCTCGATGTCTTTCCTCCCTATCTCGACATGCCGGTGAGAATAGACCTCTTTGGGGACGAAGTTACGAGTATCAGGTGGTTCGATCCCGAGACCCAGGGTAGCCAAGACCCCGTGGAGGAGATCTGGATTCACCCGGCTCGAACGTCATTGTTGCCGGTGGATAAGGGCGAAAGAGAAATGGTGTCCCGGGGAATTCGTCAGATCTGCGACGAGGTGAATCTCCCCACCGCGAAGACCGATCGGGTAATCGAGGATTGCCTCGATGGGAGACTCTTTGTGGGAGCGGAGGGATTTTCGCCGGCGATGCAGGAACAGCAAGGCAGTCTCCTGGAGTATCTCCCCGCGGATTTCACGGTATGCGTCGACAACCCGCCGGGGATCGACATCACATGGAACAAATCCCTGGCAGCTTTCAAGGCGGATCTGGATCGGCGTCTGGGAAGGGGCGAGCCGTCGTTCGGGTTGGATCGGCATCTCGTTTCCGTGGAGGAGATAAAGAGGGTTATTGGAGGCGCCTCACGAAAGATAGTGTCACACCCCATCGTGATCGAAGGCCGGCACGACGGTCTCGGTGACGGGAGCGAGGAGTTTTTGGATCTGGCTTCCGCCTCCACGGGTGATATCGGGGAACGGTTGAGGCACCTGACGCAGGCGGGGGAGAAGGTGGATCTGCTGGGTCCGCTCACCGGCTACCTGGGCTCTCTTACGGAAGATGGTTACCGGGTGATATTGACAGCTCATACCACCGGACAGGCCGAGCGGCTTGCGGCGATGTTGCGGGGTCGGGAGCTCGCGGTGACTCTCGATGACGGCGCCGAGTCGATCGGAAGACCGGGTGTCGTCGTTTCCGTAAGCGAGATGGCTCGGGGTTGCCTCCTTCCCGGAGACGGAATCTGCTGGATCGCCGAGGAGGAAATATTCGGGCGACGCTCCAGGCGGAGGAGTGGCTCCCGTCGAACCGGGGTCGTCCTGGAAGATCTTCGGGCGCTCGAACCAGGCGATCTGGTCGTGCACAAGGAGCACGGAGTCGGGCGTTACGAAGGGCTTCAGAGGCAGCGGGTGAGAGACACCGAGGTCGATTTCTTGCTGATCGTGTACCGGGAAGGGGACAAGCTCTACCTTCCCGTATATCGGCTTGATCAGGTTCAGAAGCACAGGGCTGCGGGCGAGGGTTCAGCTCGGCTGGATCGACTCGGGGGTCAGACGTTTTTCAAGGCCAAGACCAGGGTGCGTGAGAAGGCGATGGAGATGGCCGCGCGTCTCCTGGATCTGTACGCCCGCAGGGAAGTGGCGGACAGGCCTTCCATGCCTGCGGTCGATGATCTCTACCGGGAATTCGAAGCGTCGTTCCCGTTCGAGGAGACGCCGGACCAGGAGCGCGCCATCGACGAGGTGATGAACGATCTCGGCGGGACCAGACCCATGGATCGGCTCATCTGTGGCGACGTTGGTTTCGGAAAGACGGAGGTGGCCCTGAGGGCCGCGTTCAGAGTGGTGATGTCGGGTCGTCAGGTGGCCGTGCTCGTTCCCACCACCGTGCTTGCCCAGCAACATTACCAGAGCTTTGCCGCGAGGTTCGAGCGGTATCCGGTACGGGTCGAGATGGCCAGCCGTTTTCGCACGGATTCCCAGAACGCGGACACCATCCTGGGATTGAAGGAGGGCGTGGTGGATGTGGTCATCGGCACCCATCGGCTGCTTTCCAGGGACGTACATTTCAAGCGGCTCGGATTGCTCGTGATAGATGAGGAGCATCGTTTCGGGGTTTCCCACAAGGAGAGGATCCGAACCCTGAGGGCATCGGTGGACACCCTGGTCATGACGGCAACGCCGATCCCGCGGACTCTGCACATGGCGCTTTTCGGGATGAGAGATCTCTCGCTCATGGGCACGGCGCCGGTCGATCGAAGGCCGATCAAGACGGTTGTCTGTCACGACGATCCGGGGCTGCTCAGGAAGGCCATGGAACGCGAACTGGCGCGGGAAGGACAGGTGTTCTTTGTACACAATCGGGTCAGGGACATCCTCAAGGTGGCAGACTACGTGCAAAGGCTGATGCCGGACGCCCGCGTCGCTGTGGGCCACGGCCGGATGAAGGAAGAGAGCCTGGAGCGGGTCATGCTCGATTTCGTGGCGGGCAGGTACGACATTCTGGTCTGCACGTCCATCATCGAGTCCGGTCTGGACATCCCGCGGGCCAACACGATCATTATCGACAGGGCCGATACCTTCGGGCTGGCCCAGCTCTACCAGATCAGGGGCCGGGTTGGGCGAAGCCATGTGCAGGCCTACGCGTACCTGATCGTGCCTCCCCTGCATGTTCTGGGCGACGGTGCGAGGGAAAGGGTAGAGGCCCTGACGCGATACACCGACCTGGGTTCGGGCTTCTCGCTCGCGACTTTGGATCTGGAGATTCGCGGCGCCGGGAACCTCCTGGGCGCGGAGCAGACCGGGGATGTGAACATGGTGGGCTTTGAGATGTTCTGCGACATGCTCAAGGAAGCCACCGACCTACTTGCCGGAAGGGAGCCGAGTATAGAGGTGGAGCCAGAGGTGACCCTCGAGGAACCGGGGTTCCTGCCCGAGGAATACATTCCGGATGTGGGTTTGAGGCTCCAGTTCTACAAGAGGTTGGCTTCTGCTGATGATGAGGCCAGCGTAGAGGAGTACGCCGCCGAAATGGTCGATCGCTTCGGCGTGTTGCCGCCGGCTGCCGGAGCGCTGATCAAGGGTATGGTAGCCAAGGCGATGTGCCGGGAGCTCGGGATAATGGGTCTGGAGACCTCTCGCCACCGTTTGACGGTGCACCTTGGCCGGGATTCCCGGGTGGATCCGGATCGGGTGCTCGATCTCATTAAAACCGGCGACGGCGCGTTGAAGTTGACACCGGATCTCAAAGTTCTGGTACGGTTCGACGGCGAACGTGAGGACGGAACACAGAGCGCCATTAGGTTCTTGCGAAGCCTCAGTTCATGTGAGATATAGAACCGGTTGATATTGTAGAAGAAACTTGCAGGGCAAGGAGTGTTTTCATGAAGTTTGCAATGTGGACCGGTTGGCTGCTTCTGGTAGCTTTCCTGACGGTTTGCGCGTGCGGAAGCCAGCTAGGCGAGGAAAAGAAGCAGGAAGATTCCAAGGAGGAGCTCCTGGAGTCGGAAAAACTTCCCGAAGGGCTTTCTCCCGAGCAGGCCGCAAAAGTTGTGGCCACGGTAGGCGATCGGACCATCACCGTTGGGGATGTTACGGAGCAGATAAACCGGCTTTCACCTTACATCCGTCGTCGTTGGGCAACCCCGGAGAAACGCAAGGAGTTCTTGCAAAAGCTCATTCGCGTGGAGCTCCTTTCCCAGGAGGCGGAACGCCAGGGGCTGGCTGATGATCCCGAGGTTCAACGAACGGTCAAGCAGGTGATGATTCGCCTGATGGTGAAAAACGATCTCGAGAAGGAAATGCTGCCAACCTCCATCGAGGAGAAGATTCTTCGAGAGGAGTACGAAAAAGAGCATGACAAGTACCATCGCCCCGCTCAGATCCGCGCCAGCCACATCGTGGTCAAGGACGAGGCGACGGCAGCCAAGCTCATCGGCGAGTTCAAGGCAAAGAGCAAGGATCGAAAGTTGTTTCGGGAGAAGGCCAAGAAAGTATCCATCGACGAGGAGACCAGAGGCCGCGGTGGCGATCTGGGATATTTCTCACGGCCGGCGGAAAGACGCGACGACGAGCCCGAGGTGGAGGAGGAGGTGGCCGAGGCTGCATGGACACTCGAGAAGGTCGGCGATCTCCTCGACAAACCTCTCAGAACGAACACCGGCTGGCACGTCATCAAGCTCACCAACAAGAAACCCGAAATGAATCGTTCGTTCGACAGCGTAAAAAGGCTCATTGAAAACAGGTTGCTGCGCAAGGCACGGCGCGAAGGCATGGACAAATTCGTTGAAAGCCTTCGATCCAAGGCCAAAATTCAAGTTTCCGAGGAGAACCTTGCAAAAATGGAAATAGAGGGTTTCGATCCCACTGGTGTTCACCATCACGGCGCGACCGCCCATCCTGCGGGGGTGGCCAAGGCGACCGCTGCCGCCTCGGAGAAGTCCGGCGGCGCCTCGCCAAAAACAGAGTAAAAGGAAGCCGTGGCCGATCTCGGATCAGAGCGTTCATGTCGTCTCGCAGGGGTGTTGGCGTTCCTCTTCTGGATGATCCCGGCCACCGGGGCCCTGGCCGGCGCCAGGGTGATCGATCAGATCGCGGCCGTCGTCGGCACTGAGATAATTCTGCTCAGCGAGGTGCACGCCCGCGCGACTCCCGCCTTCGATGAACTCGAGAAAGCGGCGAGCCAGGGCGGCGCCATGATGATGGTGGAGAGGCGAAAACAGCAGATCGTCAAGGAGAGTCTACAGGCGATTATCGACGAAACACTGGTACGTCAGCAGGCCAGGGACATGAAGATAACCGTGACCACTGAAGAGGTGGAAATGGCCATAAACAACATGGCCAAGGAAAACGGCATCGATCTGGACACGTTTGAGAGAGCGCTCAAGGCCAGGGGCAAGGACATGGTCACCTACCGCTCCGAGATGCGCCGGAACCTGCTTGGCCTCAAGGTGCTCAACCTGAGGGTGAGGGGGCGGGTCAAGATCTCCGAGGACGAGGCTCGACAATACTACAACAATCAGGTGCGCGATGTCCGGGCGACAGGAACCTTCGAGGGCGCCCACATCCTGATTCGCGTTTCTTCGCGAGCCCGCGCGGTCGAGGTTGCAAAGTCCAGGAAGAAGGCGGAGGAGCTGCGCTCCCGCCTCGATGAGGGAGAGGACTTTAAGGGTATTGCGAAGGAGATGTCGCAGGACGAGACCACGGCCCCGAATGGCGGAAGTCTCGGCGTCAGGAATCCCGGCGAGATCCCCCCTGTGCTCGATCGGGTCTTTCTGGATCTCGAGCCCGGTGAAATAGCCGGTCCCATCAGGACTTCGGCTGGTTTCCATATCCTGCGCCTGAACAAGCGGGAGAATTTGGGAGTACAGCCCTTTGCCGAAGTCAGGCATCGGATTGTCAATCAGCTCTCTCAGGAGGAGATGGTTCGCCAACAGAAGATCTGGCTGAAGGAGCTTCGGCTCCGCACGTTCATAGACGTTCGCCTATAGGGTTCCGCCAAAAGGCGGCGCCTCTTCGAGAGGTCTTTGATGGTGAAGGCGCCACAAGTTATATCGCTCGTTTTATTGGCAGCAGTCTGCCTCGTTGGTGTGGGCGTGCTCATTGCGTATATCGAGGGGCTGGCCTACCTGAGCGATACAATGATGCTCATCCTTGGCGCGGCCGTGGTCCCGGTTCTGCTCCTGCTCGGTTTCTTTTTGGGAGTGCTCTACGTCAGAGGCGACCGGGGCGTTCGATCCCTTCAATCGACGTTGACAAAGCTCAAGGATGTTCTCGGAATCGAGCGGGCCCAACGGATCGAGCTTTCAAAAGAGCGCTACGAACTGAGGGAGAACGTCGTAGCCCTCGAGGGCAAGATCAAGGATCTTTGCTCCGACGGTTCCCTGCCTCCTGCGCGTAACGTCGAGACACACGCAAGCGATGATGATCCGTTCAAGAGTGCTGAACTCAAGGAGCTGGCCGCAACCTGCGAGCGAATGCGTTTCGAACTTACTTCGCGAAAGGAGCGGATGGTCGATCTTCAAGCGGAGTTGTCCATCGCCCAGACGGAAGCAATGGAAGCCCGACAGGAGGCGGAGGCGATGCGCAGAGTTTCCTCCATTCCGCCGCCGAAGGCAAAGCCCGATTTTCATGGTGAGTCCCTCACGGAAGTCCTCGACGGTATAGTGTCCCTCGATGGGGTGAGTGTGGCCATGGTTGCGGACGATCAAGGGTTGGTTGTGGACACCGCCGGCGAGCTTCTGGAGCCGGATACCCTGGCCGCTGTCTCCGGGCTGGTGTCGGACCTGAGCCCCCGGGTAACGGAGATGCTTCCCATAGATGAAATACACACGGTTGCCCTGGGGGACATACAGGGCAGAGTGATGGAGGTCAGGTACTTCGAGCTTTTCAAAGCCCGCTGCGCCCTGGTGATCATTCGCGATGAGGCCGCATACAATCCGGAGATGGCACGGACCGCAGTGGAGGTCATCTCGGCTCGGTTGAACAGCTAACCTGCATAATTTGCCTCCCCCTATGTTAGTATGGTTCCACAGTAATAAAAAAGGGGAGAAACGATGATCAAATCACTATGGCTTGTTGTCTTGTGTGCGGCGGCGCAATTCGCGTGCTCACAGAGCACTATCAAAACGACCGACGCCGGTACCGATGCAGACACCGATACGGATACCGATACGGACACGGATACCGATACCGACACGGATGCCGATACGGATACGGATACGGATACGGATACCGACACGGATACCTCGACGGATGAAACCGTTTGCGACGATATCGATGACGATTCGGACGGTGAAACCGACGAGGGATGCGACGACGATACGGACGGATACTGCGATGACCAGATGGGGTACTCCGGGGATCCGGCCATATGCCCCGACGGGCCGTTCGACTGCGATGACGATGATCCGGACATCTACCCCTACTCGACGATTCACAAGGAGGGCGTGGACTACGATTGCGATTCCAAACTCGAGTTCATGGCGGATATCAACATAGTCGTGGACGATGCCTACCCGCGTCTTTGCTGGAACAACGTCGACATCGCCACTGGAATCACCAGCTGGCAGGATCGCCACGCCGAGAACTACCAGGTGGTGATGGAGTCGGGAGACAACGTCCTGGGAATAATGGGGGAGGACACCATGAGCGTGGTGTCGGCCGCCCAGGTATTCATGCGGGTCGCGGGAAGGGAGATACGAACCGACGGCATCACCGACTCGGACCCGGATTTCACCGAGTGGCGCTATTTCCCGACCTCGGGAACGGACCCCCACATAGATTGGTGCGACAAGGCGTACGATGACAGCGCCTGGGGCCCGGCGATAACTGCGGCGGAGTACGAGGACTACGTGTGGCTCCTGGGAACGATCGAGATGCGTCATTTTTATACAAATTGGATATGGGACGGCAACCCCTCCGGGTTGCAGAACTCGTGGTTCCGGCGCAACTTCACGCTGCCGAGCGCGACGCCTCCGGTGGATCCGCCGAACAGCCCGGCGAGGTGCGCTCTCGTCGCCGCGCACCAGATTCTGAACACGGACCCCAACCGGGAGGCCTACTCTCCGGATCTGATCTCCACCGGAACGGAGATAGGGATTTCCTGGGAGGAATACGTGGCCGGAGCCTGGGGCAGCGCGGAGCTGGAGATCTACTTCCAGCGCAGCACCCTCGGTGGGACGCTCCTGGGAAC
The DNA here is from genome assembly GCA_030621515.1 of Deltaproteobacteria bacterium. Taxonomy (GTDB): domain Bacteria; phylum Myxococcota_A; class Polyangia; order JAAYKL01; family JAAYKL01; genus JAUVAN01. Next base: position 8,028 of record JAUXHN010000024.1, read on the forward strand.
ACCCGAGCGAATCACAACCGCCCCCTGGTGGTCCGAATATCCGTCACTGGTATGGACCGGCGCCGAGTACGCGCTGGCGTGGACTGACTCCAGAGGGTCCCGGAACTACGACGAGATCTATTTCGCCCGCGTCAATTCCAGCGGGACGATGGTCACCGGTTCGGAGGTAGAGGCAATCAACCACTCGTCGGAATGGCAGAAGGCGCCGTCCCTCGTATCAATCTCCGGCGGTGGGTTCGGCATGGCCTGGTACGGGACCTACGACGGCAACCGGGAGATCTACTTCACCCATCTGGATTCTTCGGGATCGCATTCCACCTCCGCCGAGGTGCGGGTGACCAACTCGCCGGGCACGTCCCGGCATCCCAGTCTGGCTTATACCGGTTCGGGTTACGGTGTGGCCTTCGAGGACACGAGGGACGCGAATCGGGAGATATACTTCCAGCGCATCGATTCGAGCGGAGTTCTGGTCGGATCGGCCGTCAGGGTGACCAACGCCGCCGGCGAGTCCGCAGAGCCCGCGCTCATCTGGAACGGCACACGATTCGGCCTGGCCTGGCGGGACGAGCGGGACGAGAACGCCGAGATTTACTTCATGCTCATCGAGGCGGACGGATCCATGGGAAGTGAAATTCGCGTGACCTGGGACGGCGCCGTGTCCTCCCAGCCCTCCCTGGCATACAACGGCACCGAGTTCGTTATCGTGTTCAGGGACGACCGGGAGGGCCAGAACGATATCTTCGCGGCCCGGCTCGACTCCGCCGGCTACAAGTTGGGAGGTGGAGACGACCGGATCACCACGTCGACCGTGGCCTCGTGGGAGCCCGATATCGTGTTCTTGAGCGGCGACGAATACGCGCTGGCCTGGGAAGAGGGCGGGCTCAACACGGCGTCCGACGATATCTTCACCGCCGCCTTCGCCATCCTCGACTGCGGTCCCTGATCTTCACGCTATTTCTTCGGATCCTTGCGGGAGATTACTTCGGCCTTGCCGCCCTGGATGATCACGACACGAGGATTGGGTTGCGGGTTCGGTCGTGTGCGCGGTTGCGGCTGTGGGCGGTGTGGCTCACGGGCGGCCCACATGGCGGCCATTCGCACCTCCTGGCCGGCGGAGAAGAAGATGAACAGGGCGATGAGCCCCAGGCTCCATGATTTCAAGTAGAAGACCCCCGCCAATCCGCCGATCACGGCTATGGTTTTTCCAATCCTGGCAGCCAGTATTGTGGCGGAGAGGTAATCTCGCTTCATGGCCAGGGCTCCGCGCAGGATGCGACCCCCGTCCATGGGGAGGGCCGGGACCAGGTTGAACAGGCCCAGCATCAGATTGAGGGTGAACAGGGTGGAGAATCCCACGTAGACCGCCTCGGGCACAACGGGAACGATGACGAAGACCACGGTAAACATGAAGGCGACCGATGCGATGGCAAGGGAAACGACAGGCCCGGCCAGGGCGATGAGTATTTCCCGCACGGGCGAACGGGGCATGTTGTACATCCTTGCCATGCCGCCGATGGGGGTGAGGATGATGTCCTTGGTGTGAACGCCGAACTTGCGCGCGGTCAGGGCGTGGCCCAGTTCGTGGAGCAGCACCGAACCGAACAGGAGCAAGATCAGCCCCATGGACGTCACAATGCCCCACAGCCCGGAGTCGGTGACCCACGTGAACGCGATAAAGGGGATTACCACCATGCTGATGTGCAGGCGTATGGGTATCTTGAATGCAGTAAAGATTTTCCAGGACAGGTTCATCGATTATTCATTTCCTTCGATCTGGACCTAGATGTATACACGTATTTCATACGGTCAACAGATGGTTAATATTTCGAGGTGATTCTTGTTCAGCTATGTAGACTCGGAGATACGCAAGAAACTCGAGCGCGATCGACAACTGGTCTACCTGGACCGGAACGCGACACCTGTGGATATAGACGAGCAAGGTGAATCGTGCGTTTCCCTCCTCGGGCCGATCCCGATTCCCAGGTTGATCGACGGTGTGGAAGTGACCTTTTCGTGGTATCCGTTCGTCAGGCATGTGGAGTTGCACAGCGTCCTCAATGCGGCCAACGCGGTTCCCGAGGGTGGAGAGGAAGCCTTCAGATCCCTCCTGCAAGAGAACATGAGCGTCAGCTCGCTTCTGGCTAGCCCGGATTTCCACGAGGTCGAGAGCCCGCTGGTGAGGATCCATTCGTGCTGCATGACCGGCGACGTGTTCGGATCGTTGCGCTGCGAGTGCGGCCCACAGCTGGAAGAGGCGTTTCGCCTGATAGCCGCGCAGGGCGGCGCCGTGGTATATATGTCCGGGCACGAGGGCAGGGGGATAGGCCTGTGGGCGAAGGCCGTAACATACCTGTTGCAGGACGCCGGTCAGGACACCTACCAGGCCAACACGTCCCTCGGGCTACCCGAGGATTCCCGCGATTTTTCGGACGCGGCGGTGGTGTTGCGTTACCTGCTGGGCGGCAAGCCCATACGCCTGCTCTCCAACAACCCGTTGAAGCTGCAGCACCTGGAGCTCGGTGGTCAGGAGGTGGCCGAGTCCATCCCGCACGTGGTCGGGGTAAACGATCACAACCTCAGATATCTGCGATCAAAACGAAAAAAAGGGCACACCCTGCCCGAGATGTAACTTGGTAAGGACGAAGTGAAATGATGGAAACCAGGAGACTGATCAGAGTGTTCTTTTTTGTTGCAGCCGCGTTGAGTTCGATCGGCTGTTTCGGTGTCCGGCAGCTAGATGTCATGGAGGGGTACGAGGGGTTCAAGAACCTCCACCCCGATATGGCCACAGTCGAGCCGGCCGGCGGCACAGAGGCCATCGCACTCGATCTCATCGTTCCGGAGACCGCAGGGTGCGTGCCCCTGATGCTGCACGATGGCGAGGAAAAAGATGAAAAGGGCCACTTCAGATGCACGGTCTTTGCCTTGACAACCGGTGGGGAGAAGGACGGCTTCAAGCGGAAGTACAAATCGATGGGCGAGGACGAGGGCGACCCCCAGAAGATGGGTTTTTCCATGGTGCAGTACGGCGCCACGCTCCAGGCGGCCCTTGAAAAGCAGCTCGGCGGCCACTTTGGCGAGGTGAGTGTGAATCGGGTGGACGCCTTGTCGGGGAGCTCGGCAATCGTGGCTCAGGAGAGCACCTTTTACTACAAATTTTGGCGGTCCGATGAAAAGACCATGATTCTGACCCTCACCGCCACGCCTGCGGGCGGCGGACTGCCGGTCTCGGTTTCGGAGGAAGTGACCAGCGAGATGGGCAACGGGCACCTGGCCTGGATGATCCCGTTGGGAGTGCTGACGTTTCCAATCGGCTACGCCATCGGGTTGGGGGTGTTCTCCAATATGGAGACAGACCTCATCGAGCGGGTCATCGGCGAGGCGATGGACAAGGCGGCCAGGGCCCTTGCCGTCAAGCTGGCCGGGCAAGTTGCCGTAAACAGCGACAATCACTATCGAGTGCGCCTCTCGGTTTCCTATCTTTGATCCTCTCGTAAAATTTTATGCTACCCTGCCGACCATGTTCTCGATGCGAATTTTGGTGATGATGACTCTGGCGGTCTGCATGGCGACATTCGGCGCCTGCGGCCCCAGGGGACAGGGGAGCAAGCCCCCGGATCCCAAGGGCGGTGTGGTTGACGGCGGAGTCGGGGGGCCGACGGACCCCTCGCCCGATGACGATGTGCCGAATGTTCCCTTCGCAATGTTCGGCGGAGGCCCGAGACACCTGAACCGGGCGCAAGTCGAGGGTCCGGCCACGGAGCCGGAGTCGACCGCAGTGTTCACGACGGGGGCGCGCGTTTTCTCCTCGCCGGTAATAGGGCCCGACGGTTCTGTGTACGTGGGATCGGTGGATGGAACGTTCAATGCTCTGCGGAGGGACGGGAGCCTGCGCTGGAGCTACGTTTGCGGGAAGCCGATCTTCTCGACCGCTGCAGTCAGCCTGAGCGGAACGGTGTACGTGGGTTGCGACGACAAGACTCTCATCGCATTCACGACTGATGGGACCGTCCGGTGGACTTACCGTATGAAGCAAGATGTGGACTCGTCTCCGGTGATAGGGAAGAACGGCGTTGTCTACGTGGGCGGTGACGGCCTGCACGCCGTGTCGTCGAACGGCACGAGGCGCTTTTTGGCGCATCTGAACGGCCACGTCAACGCGTCACCTGCAGTCCGTCTCGACGGCATCGTGGTGGTGGGCAGTCACGATCGAAGGGTGTACGCGATGGAGCCGGACGGCACCACCGTATGGGCGTTCGGCACCGGGGGCAGGGTAGAAGGATCGGTTGCCGCTCTGAACGACAATAACGTGGTGTTTGGATCGAAAGACGGGTTCATGTATCGACTCGCGCCAAAGGGGGGATTGCGGTGGAAATACGATGCCGGCGGGGCCTTGCTCGGAGGCGTGGCCGTTTCGACGGATGAAAAGACGGTGTACGCGGCTTCCATGTCGGGAGCTGTGATCGCCGTGGATGCCGTCAAGGGCGTGGAGTTGTGGAAGTCGCTTACCGGCGGCGCCGTGCGCGGGACTCCGGTGCTCGGGACGGGGGGCAGGCTGTACGTGGGGTCGAGGGATCACCATTTGTACGCCATGGATGCGAAGACCGGCGAGGTCGTGTGGCGCAAGGACATGGGCGCCCAGATCGATTCGTCGCCGGCGCTTGCTTCGGGCAAGAGGATGGTGATCGGGACAGACGACGGGACAGTTCATTTTCTTTCGGAGAAGCAATGAAGCTCGATATCAGGTCAAAGGCGCAGGAGCGCGAGTCGGCCATGCTCTGCGTGCACGCGACGAAATCCGCGGACCATCATCACGAAAGAGAGCGACCGGAGCAGCCGTGTCCCATTCGCACGGCCTTTGCGCGCGATTGTCACCGCATCGTCCACTGCAAGGCATTTCGGCGGCTGCGAGGTAAAACCCAGGTGTTCCTGTGGCCCCGGGGCGATCACTACAGGACACGGCTCACCCACTGCATGGAGGTCAGTCAGATCGCTCGTACGCTGGCCCGGGCGCTCGACCTCAACGAGGACCTGACGGAGGCCATCGCGCTCGGGCACGATCTGGGTCACACCCCGTTCGGGCACGCGGGGGAGGCCACGATGCAGCGCCTGGTACCCGGCGGGTTTCGGCACGAACGACAGAGCCTCAGGGTGGTGGAGAAGCTGGAAAACAACGGCCTGGGACTGAACCTCACGGCGGTGGTTCGCGACGGCATCCTGCGGCATTCCAAGGGCGCCGGGCCCATACTGGATATTCCGGACGACGAGTTGCCCCGGACGATGGAGGGCCGACTGGTTCGGCTGGCGGATCTCGTCGCCTATGTGAATCACGATCTGGACGACGCGCTGAGGGCCAGAGTTCTGACGCCTTCGGATGTTCCGGCCGATCTTCTGAAGGTGCTCGGGGATACGCACTCGAGCAGGCTGACCACCATGGTTTTCGACATCATCGAGCACTCAAACATGGACGGCGACGCGCCCGGGATCTCCATGAGCGAGGCGGCGGCGGATGCCCTCGATGGCCTGCGAGCCTTCCTGTACAAGCGCGTTTACTACAACAAGGACGTTCACGCGGAGTTCCACAAGGCCGAAAGAATGATCGAGCATCTGTGGGGGTACTTCGTTGAAGACATAGATCGTTTCTACGAGATCCACTGGCCGGGCGCACTGAGGGACGAGACCCCCACCGAAGACATTCGGGATTTCCTTGCCGGCATGACCGACGCATTTGCCGTCAGCCTGCACGACGAGGTTTTCACCCCACGACGGTGGTATGTGCTTTAGCCCTGGCGAAGGCGGCGGTGAGGGTGTTCTCCAGAAGATAGGCGATGGTCATGGGTCCGACACCCCCCGGTACGGGTGTGATCCACGCCGCCCGCTGCGCCGCCTCCTCGAACTCCACATCCCCCACGAGCGTTCCATCGTCGAGGCGGTTGATGCCCACGTCGATGACCACTGCGCCTTTCTTGATCCACTTCCCCTTGATCATCTCCGGGCGTCCCACGGCGGCTATGAGCACGTCGGCCTCGGAGATCACACCGGCGAGATCCCTCGTGCGGGAGTGACATACGGTGACGGTGGCGTGCTCGTCCAGGAGCAGGTGTGCGACGGGCTTGCCGACTATGGTGGATCGTCCCACCACCACGGCGTTCTTTCCCACGAGGGATACTCCGGTCTCCACGATCATCCGCATGCATCCCTGAGGGGTACAGGGGACGAGCCCTGCCTGTCCCGCCACCAGCCTGCCCAGGTTGATGGGGTGAAAACCGTCTGCATCTTTTAGCGGATCGATGGCCTCGATGATGGTGTTCTCATCGATCTGTTCGGGGAGCGGCAGCTGGACGAGAATGCCGTCCACCCGTTCGTCACCGTTGAGGCGGGCTATGAGATCGAGCAGCTCCTCCTGTGTCGTCGACGCGGGCAAGAGGTGCTGAACGGAATCGATCCCGGCCCTCTTGCAAGCGCGCTTCTTGTTGCGCACGTAGATCCGGCTGGCGGGATCCTCTCCTGCGAGCACCACGTGCAGGGCGGGTTTTCGACCGAACTCGTCGAGAAATCTCTGCGCCTTCACCTTGACCTCTTCCCGAACGACTGCGGCGAGGTCCTTTCCGTTTATAGTGCTCATGCTTGTTTCTCCTTGCCGGATTCCATGATGTTGTCACATTCGTATTGCCAATGTTCCCAAAAAATGCTTTTTCTAAAAATCGGACTTCTTTTGTCAATACCAACTTGGAGCTTGTGAGTGACCAGCGTTCTTCCCGATGTGACCATGGTCAGCGCCATCGACAACGTCGGTGTCAAGGAAAACGATCCCGGTACCGCGTTCATCGTCACCATCTACGGCGAGCATCTCGGCAAGCGGTTCGCGATCACGCATGTTCCATTGGTCATCGGGCGTTCGTCGGATTGCACCGTTCATATTTTGGACGACAGCGCCTCGCGCCAGCATTGCAAGATCGTGATGAGCGAGAAGAGCATCATGGTGATGGATCTCAAGTCCACAAACGGCACCTACGTGAACGGTACCTCGGTGGCGGTGCGTCATCTCGAGAACGGGGACATCATCCAGGTGGGGCGCAGCATCTTCAAGTTCCTCGTAGGCGACGACATCGAAAGCGCCTACCACGAGGAGATCTATCGGCTCAAGACGGTGGATGGGTTGACCGGCGCGTTCAACAAGAGAACCTTCGACGAGGAGTTGCAAAGAGAACTCCATCGTTTCTACAGGTACAACAGGCCTCTTTCGCTGGTAATGTTCGATCTGGATCGCTTCAAGGATGTGAACGATACATACGGTCATCTGGCGGGGGACCGGGTACTCAGTGAAATCGGCGTGCTGATGGGTGAAGCGTGTCGCAAGGAGGACACCTTTTGCAGGTATGGGGGTGAAGAGTTTGCCATCCTCATGCCTGAGCTCGATCTCGAGCAGTGTATTTCCTTCGCCGAAGAGATCAGAGTGAAAGTGGAGGCCCATCGCTTCGAGTTCGACGGCGCGGTGATCCCCATTACCATCTCCGGCGGGGTTGCCGAAGCCGATCCCGGATTCGAGAGTCCGTCTGATTTTATTGCTGTAGCGGACAAGCATCTCTACGAGGCAAAGCACGCCGGACGCAACAGGATCATGCCCGCGTAAACGAGGTTTCGCCCTAATCCGACTTGATGCACTCCGCCGGACATGCGTCCACGCACGCGTCGCATTCCGTGCACTCGCTCTCGTTGATGACGGCGATATCGTCTTTCATGCTGATACACTCTGCCGGACAGGCATCCACACATTCTTCACAACCCGTGCACTCTTCCTTGTCGATTTTGGGAATAGTCATTTCTTCCTCCGATGATGAATGGGTGCGCGACCGGTTTTGAGATCGCAGTTCACCTCGCCTTTTCGCAATTTGCCTACCACGACAAAATGACGCAAGCAATTATTTGTTTTTTGAGATATCCCAATCGGTCCTATACTCCACAACGACATGGGAAAAGGACGACGAAGAGCAAACTCCGACTCAAACGTGCTTGACGGCGAGGTGGGGACCATACGCCGTACTGCTCCAATCCGGATCGCTCTGGGATACCCGGCCCCCTATAAAGTCGCTGCGTCATCCCTCGGATACCAGGTCGTTTACCGTACCTGGAACGAGGCCCCGGCAGTCGTCTGTGAGCGGTTCTTTACCGACTCAACAGGCCGTGGCAAGAAAGCGCCCGTTACCCTGGAGAGCGGGTTTCCCATACAATCGGCCCACGCGATCGCTTTCTCCGTTGCCAGCGAGATGGATATCATCGGAGTGGTGGCGTTGCTGGAATCGTGCGGACTTTCACCCCTGAGATCGGAACGGGGGACAAGCGTTGCGCCGGTCATCATCGGTGGTCCGTTGACCACCCTCGACCCGCGATTGGTCTCCCCGCTGGCCGACGTGGTGGTTGTGGGCGAGGGCGAAGAAGCCCTCCCCGTGATTCGTGACGCGCTGGCCGATGTCCCGGACAAGAGAGCCTTTCTCACGAGCCTGGACGGTGCGGCTCCCGGGTTGTGGATCCCGGCGCTCGACGATGAACCTCCATTTGCCGCCCACGCGCCTTTAGACCTCATTCCGGCCTTTGCCGCCACGTGGTCGAAACGCGCCGAGTTGAAGGACCTGTTTCTCATCGAAGCGGCTCGTGGATGCGGCAGGGCCTGCTTATTTTGTGTCATGTCCCGGCGCACTGACGGGGCGGCCCCCTTTCGCGCGGCTCCTGTCGAGCGCGTTCTGCAAAACATCCCCGCAAATGCCCCCGGAGTCGGCCTGGTCGGTGCGGCGGTCACCGATCACCCGGACATCGCGCAGATGGTGGATCTCATCGTCAGGAGAGGACACCGGGTCTCACTCTCCAGCATTCGCGCCGATCGTCTCACGGAACAGCTCACGCGAAGCCTCGTGGCCGGCGGGCTAAAATCCCTCACCCTTGCGGCGGACGGCTCGTCGGAGGATCTCCGCCGATCGGTCAACAAGGGGATCACCAGGGATCACCTTTTCGCGGCGGTCACCATCGCGGCGGCTCACGGGATCAGGCGTATCAAGATTTACTCCATGGTCGGGCTTCCTGGAGAACAGGATGAGGACATGGAGGAGCTTGCCGGACTGCTGAAGGATCTATCCGCGCATCTGAGCGTGTCCATAGCCGTTCAGGCCTTCGTGCCGAAACCGGGAACCCCGCTGGCGAACGTCCCCATGCTGGACCTCCCCGCAATCCGGCATAGACTTCAGATGCTTCGCCGCCTGTTGGCTGGCAAGGTGCGCATGATCCCCACTTCACCCCGGTGGTCGTGGCTCGACTGGAAGATCGCGCACATGGGTGAGAGGGCCGCGCACGCCGCGATAGAAGCCCGCTCCCACGGGGGAACCTTCGCCGCCTGGAAGAGGGCTATCGCAAATCAGGGAGAACAGAAACCGTGAAATCATCCCACAAGCCGGCAGACCGGCTCCCCGATCTCCAGGATCTTCTCACCGCGAGAAAGCGGATCTCTCGATGGGCGCACCTGACGCCCGTGGCGACCTGCGAGGGAATCGATCGCATGTCGGGAGCCAGGCTTTTTTTCAAGTGCGAGAACCTTCAGAAGGTGGGCGCCTTCAAGTTTCGCGGGGCGTCGAATGTGGTCCTCTCGCTCAGTGACGATGAGGCGTTACGCGGTGTGGCAACCCATTCGTCCGGAAATCACGCCGCCGCCCTCGCTCTCGCGGCCAATCTACGGGGCATCGAGGCCCACGTGGTGATGCCCTCCAATTCGTCGGCGCCGAAAATGGCGGCGGTGCGTGGATACGGGGCGAAGATAATAGAGTGCGAGCCGACACTGGATTCCCGCGAGGAAACCCTGGACCTGGTTGTGGAGCGAACCGGCGCGATCTTCGTTCACCCCTACGACAACTACGGGATCATCGCCGGACAGGCCACCGCGGCCATGGAGTTGCTCGACCAGGTGTCGGATCTGGACGCGATCATCACCCCGGTGGGCGGAGGGGGGCTCCTTTCCGGCACCGCGCTGGCGGTAAATCACATTCTTCCCGAAACGAGAGTCATCGCCGGAGAGCCTCTGGGCGCCGACGATGCCTATCGATCATTGCGTGAGGGACGCATCGTTCCGTCCGTCGATCCGCAGACCATCGCCGATGGATTGCTGACATCCCTGGGAGAGCGCAACTTCTCGATCATCCAGGAAAACGTGGAGCGCATCATCACTATCGGTGAATCCCAAATCGTTCACGCCATGCGCCTTGTATGGGAGCGCATGAAGATGATCATCGAACCGTCCTCGGCGGTTGCCCTCGCGGTTGTTCTCGAAAATCCGGAGCTTTTTTCGGGGCAAAGGGTGGGGATCATCATCTCCGGGGGCAACGTGGATCTGGACCGGCTGCCCTGGTGAAAGGGCACAGAACTTTGCCTACAAACGAAAATCCAGGAATCGCCGTACAATTTCCCTCGCCAGTAGATCGTCCCTTGGTGTTTGAGCGAGCGCGGCGCGAAGGAGGTCTTCCTTTTCCGGAGCCTTCTCGATGAACCCCTCGAGCAGGAGTTTTCCATCCTCGGGCGTGATCTCCGGGTGGGACTGGATCCCCCACACGGGCTTCTCCCCGTATCGCATCACCTGTACGGCGCATTGCCCGCTCTTCGCGATGATCTTCCAGGGAGCCGGCGGATCGATCACCTCATCGAAGTGGGATACGAAAACATCGAACGGATTTTTCAAACCGCAAAAGAGAGGATCGTCCTCGAGAACATCAACTGAAGCCCATCCGAGCTCCGGAGTGGGCGAGCGCCTGACATGCTGTGGACCCGACAGGGTCTTCGCGAGCATCTGGTGACCGAAGCAACTCCCGAGCATCGGCACGCCCCGCTCGCTCGTTCTTCGTACGGCCTGCGCCTCCACGTGGTGCCAGTCCTCGGGCTCCATGATCGATGCTTCCGATCCAGTCAGAATGACGTGGGTGTAGCCGGCCGGATCCGGGACCTTCTGTTCCGACGGGAGGTGTACCGAGTCGAATGGCATGCCGCCGATCAGCGCGCGCCAGTGATCCGTGGGGTGGTACAGGTCCGGATAGATCGAGCCGTCGAGGATGAGCACTCTGCCTTCACTCAATGTTTCACTCCCGTCAGCATCCGTTCTGTGAGAAATCCCCCCCCGGCGCATCGGGGCACTCGTCCTCGTCGTCCGGAACGCCGTCCCTGTCGTTGTCGTAGTCCGGGCATCCATCCCCGTCTTCAAACCCGTCCGTGTCCTCCACGAGGAGGGGGCACTCGTCCGCCGCGCCGATCACCCCGTCCCCGTCTTCGTCGGGGGCCATGGGGAGCCAGGTCACTCTGATGCCCAGAGAGAAATCAGGGACAGCTTCGCCCACCGGTCCGAACCCCGCGAACATGCCCAGCCGGTGAAGGCGATCAATCGGAAAGTCGACACCGCCGCCGAGCCATACGGGGCGGGATTCGCGCTTCGGCCACGGTCCGTCATCGGTCAGGATTCCCACCGCTCCTTCGAACTCCAGGGACCAGACCACGTCGTTCTCCTTGGGAACGCGCAGGGCAAGACGCCAGACGATGTCGTCGTCCTGCTCGAACCTCCGGTCGCCGATGACGGCCACGTGCTCCGGTCTGAGCCGGTACACCAGGTTGAAAGAGAGACGCATTCCAAACACCTGGAAGGCGAACGCCGCGAACGGCTCGGCAGTAAACGCGCCCTCACCCATGAGCTTCTCGTGATCTCCGGTGGGCACCAGCCCGGTGAATCCCAGGAGAGCTCCCAGCCCGCCTTCACTTGCGCTTCGAATGCTCCACAACAGGGCCACCTTCAGATCGCCGATACCGAAACCGTCCTTCGACATCCCCTCCAGCGCGCGTGGCCCCGGCTCTACCCCGGCCTTCTCTTTGGATCCGACCGTCCAGCCCACGGGGAAACCGACCGCAAGCTCCAGATCCAGCGGAAACCCCAGACCGAATACCAGGTCGGCCCGGGCCTGGGATGCGCGATCGGCCAGGCCGACGTCGTACTGCCAGCGCAACCCGGTGCTCGCGTGCCATGCCCACGTCGGAGCGGTGGTCGTGCCCTCGATGATATGGCCCCCGTCCGGGACCAACGGCGGCTCGCCGAATCGCGGCACCGTCCAGCGGGGATCCTGGGCAACCGCGAAATCGGACGCCAGGGTGAGAGAAGCAAGCAGACAGAGTGCAAGAAGCCGATCGTATTTCATGTGAGGGATACTATCATTTATTGTTAACTCTTCCTTGGTTTGTGCAGTTCCAGATCAAGGTGCTTTGCGTAGTTTGTGAAGTCCTTGTCTGTGGTAAACACTGCAGCTGAATGCCGTATCGCCACTGCGCATATCAGGAAATCGATATGAGAGCCCTGCACCCCTTTCTTGCGGCATAAGTTGAAGACTCGCGCAGCCTCTTCGTAATCAGCTTCAATAATTGGCAGGTCATCAAATGCCTCGAGGTGCTGCTTTACAACCTCGAACTTCGCCGGATCGGGAATACCTGAAAGCACCTCCTGGCGAACCGGGCCGATCAGAACCGCGCGTAGTTCCCTGATAAGCTCGGAGAGTTCGTCGATCAGAATTTGTTCTTTTTTTTTGGGACGTTGCCGACGAAGCGCCAGGGGCCAGACAGTCGTATCAACGGGTACCCTCACTTCCTGGTCCGCCCCTTCTTGTGGTCATAATTCCGGTCGAATTCGACAGACCCAAAGAGATCGAGGATCTCCGTCTGCTTGCGACGTTGAATGAACTCACGCAACGCCTCATTGACCGTGGCCTTCTTTGTCTTGAGTTCCCCGACCTTCAACGCATCGGTGAGCAGCTTCTCGTCAATAGCTAGATTGGTCGCCATATACCCGCTCCTTCTTTACACATACTATTACACAACGCATTGTGTAAGTCAAGGAGGGAAGTCATCCATGTTTCAGCAGCAGCTCCCTTATTTTCTCCAGTTTCTCCTTAGCGGCGTCGATCTGTTCCTTCATGTGTTTCACTTCGACGCGCAGCCTATCCAGCGTCTTGTCGGATCTCGTTTCCGAACCGGGGTCCTGTGTCGGCGCGGTATTGAAGGAGACGACCCTCAAGACCGGGGTCGCCGATCTGTGCTTGATGATCTTCAGCGAGATCTTGTTGGTCGGGCTTATCTGGCTCGCCGCCACTCGGATGATGGAGCCCTGGAACTTTGGCGCCCGCACGCGCACGAGGGACTTTTGAGGCGCGGTCAGTTTCATCGATATTGCCACGTCGTCGGCGGCCCTCACGACCCTGGCCTGGGTGTTGTTCAGCACCATCTTTATGGTCACCGATTCGGTGGAGTGGGTTGTTTGTGGCAACGAAATTGCCGTCAGGAGCAAACATAAAGCGATGATTCTGCGCATGCCTATTTGCCCTCGCTTTCCCCACTTGAAGTTCGAAGCAGGGCTATTGCGAACAGGATGTTCAACATGGAGCTGAACACTATGAATCTCCAGTTGTCCTGCACGAACGGGCCGAGTTTGAGCGCCATGTCGAGAGCGATGACCCCGGTCGCCGCGAGCAGATAGATCCCGGTGAACCTGACGGCGCGCTCGCCCAGAGATCCTCTCCAGAGCAGCACCGCGCCGACTACTGACAACCAGGCATGGGTGACAGGCATCACCAGGAGGTTCTCGTTGGCGTGGACGTCCGTGTGATCGGTGAACGCCCAGGCGAGAATCAGCACTATCGAGCCCACCGTGCAGAGCAAACCCCACGAGAAGAACCCCAACCCGAGCAGCCGCCTCGAAACCCTCCATGACGGACGGAATAACGGCACGACCAACCCGACCGCGAACACCCCCGTGGCCAGAAGAACGACAACCAGCTCCCAGAGCGTCCAACTCACGCCCACGGCAGCGCCTCTTCTTTCGAAGGCGATCTTCACGTCGGCTACCAGTGGACTCCCGTGGGGGCCGATGAGCACGCCGTCCAGATCCTCCACGAGCACCTGCGGAAGGGTCTGCTCGTCGCGCCGGGTGATCTCCCTGTCAATCGAACCGGAGCCCAGAAAATGCATGACTGTGCGCCCCACGGGCATCCCGGCCATAAATCCGGCGGTCCACTGCCGGTACGTGCGACCGGTCGGTTCCGTATCGCGACCGCGTGTGACGGCCCCGTCCAGCACATCGTCGAGCAGATCCCTAACTCGGGTGCAGCAGTTGTCGTCCGAGTGGTGGTAATCGTAGTATCGATTTTCGGGTCGACGATCGTGCGAGAGACGTTTCGCGATTCGCGCGGCGAGGGCTTGTGGCATATCCAGGCGGCGAACCTCGACAGTTCTGTCCGCCTCGGCAAACGCGGCAACCGCCATACGGTAGTTCATGACCCCCAGGTGAAACATCACAGTACCCGTTGCGTAGGCAGTTTCCATGTTCGAGTCGTCAAACTCGTACATACCGTAATTATACACGGTGCGCCGCTTGCGCTCGTAGTCGTCTACGATCAAGGCGATGTGCCCCGCTCTCGTGACGAATTCGTCGCCCGGACCGATGCTCATGACGCTGATGATGTAGCGGTTTTCGTCCGATGCGGTTTTCTGCGCACCGCCGATTGTCGGGATCACCATGGTGATGAGTATGGCAAAGATCGTCGAGCACAGAGTCGGTTGGGAAAACCTCAAGACACGGGCAGGGTGGGGGCGCTCACAGGCTCGGGCTCCATGCCGGTCTTCAAGAGGCGACCTTCCTGGTAGATCATCGTGGCGGAGGAATCGCGCAGCTGCTTTACGATATCCTTGTCGGCGAGCGCCTCGGCGATGACCTGATCCATGTGGTCTACCAGCACAAGCCGCATGCTCTTGAGAACGCGGGACGGAATCTCGTGAATGTCCTTCCGGTTTTCCATGGGCATGATCACCGTCTTGACGCGGCCTCGATGGGCGGCGAGGATTTTTTCCTTGAATCCGCCGATGGGCAGCACGCGTCCGCGCAAGGTGATCTCCCCCGTCATCGCCACGTCGGCCCGAACCGGCACCTTGGTGAGAGCGGACACGAGACACGTGGCGGCCGTTATTCCCGCTGACGGGCCATCCTTGGGCACCGCGCCCTCCGGGTAGTGGATATGGATGTCCAGGTTCTTGTGAAAGCCCTCCTCGAGCCCCAGCTCCTTTGCCCGGGAGCGCACGTAGGTCAGGGCGGCCTGGGACGCCTCCTGCATCACCTCACCTATTCTCCCTGTGAGGATCAACTTGCCCTTGCCGCTGACCGCCGACACCTCCGTGGGCAGGAGATCTCCCCCCGTGGAGGTGACCGCGAGGCCGTTGACCAGCCCGATCCGATCCTCATCTTCCTTCTTGCCCACGGTGAACCTGGGAACACCCAGATACCCGGGAACGTCCCTGGCGCCGATGTGGATCTTCCGGTCCTTGCCTTCCTTGAGCACCTTCCTGGCGATCTTGCGGCAAACAGAGGATATCTCCCGCTCCAGGTTTCGAACCCCCGCTTCCCTGGTGTAGTGGTTGATGATGGTTCTCACCGCTCCCTCGGTGACCTCGAGGTCCACATCGGCAAGGCCGCAGGTTTCCTGCTGGCGGGGCACCAGGTAGCGCATGGCGATGTTGAGCTTCTCGAACTCGGTGTAGCTCGAGAGCTCGATGATCTCCATTCGATCCTGCAGGGGAAGCGGGATACCGGAGAGCACGTTCGCGGTGGTGATGAACATGACGTCCGTGAGGTCGTAATCCATGTCAAGATAGTGGTCGTTGAACATGAAGTTCTGCTCGGGGTCGAGGACCTCGAGCAGCGCGGATGCCGGATCACCTCTGAAGTCAGAGCTCATCTTGTCGACTTCATCAAGCAAGAACACGGGGTTGCCCGTGCCCACTTTTTTGAGACTCTGAATGATCTTCCCCGGCAGGGCGCCGATGTACGTCCTGCGGTGTCCTCGAATCTCGGCCTCGTCCCGAACCCCGCCCAGGCTGAGCCTGATGAACTTGCGCCCGGTTGCCCGCGCCACCGACTTGGCAAGGGATGTCTTCCCGGTTCCCGGTGGTCCGACGAAACACAGGATCGGCCCCTTGAGCTTCTTGACCAGCGCCTGAACCGCCAGGTATTCCAGTATTCTTTCCTTGATCTTCTTGAGGCCGTAGTGATCCTCCTCGAGAATCCGCTCGGCCTGATCAATATCGTAGTTCTCTTCGGTGTTTTCACCCCACGGCAGGCCCGCGATCCAGTCCACGTAATTGCGAACGACCGTGGCCTCGGCGCTCATGGGGGACATCATCTGGAGCTTCTTGAGTTCCTTCTTGGCCTTCTCCAGCGCCTCCTTGGAGATCCCCTTCTTCTTCTTGATCTTCTGCTCCAGCTCCTGGATCTCCGAACGGAATTCGTCCTTCTCTCCAAGCTCACGCTGGATGGCCTGCATCTGCTCGTTGAGGTAGTACTCCTTTTGCGTCTTCTCCATCTGCTTCTTGACCCGCGTACGAATCCGACGCTCCACCTGGAGAATCTCGATCTCGTTTCGCATCAGCTCATAGAGGCGCTCGAGCCTGCTCTTCGCGTCCTCGGTTTCGAGGATCTCCTGACGCTCCTCCATTTTGATAGAGGAAAGGTGAACAACGATGGTGTCCGCGAGTCGGGACGGGTCGTCGATCCCCTGCACGGTCATCAACATCTCCGGGGGAATCTGCTTGTTGAGCTTGATGTATGTCTCGAAGGTTCCCTGAACTTCCCGGATGAGGGCCTCTATCTCGACGGTTTCTTGCGCGTCTGTCCCGATTATCTCGTACTCGACCTGGAGAAACTCTTTGTGGGGAATGTAACTGACGATTTTTGCCCGACGCTTACCCTCCACCAGAACCTTGACCGTCCCGTCGGGGAGGCGCAGGAGCTGAATTATTGTTCCGAGGGTGCCAACGGAATAGATGTCATCCTCGGAAGGTGTGTTGGTCTTGGCGTTCCTCTGGGCAACGAGAAGGACAAACTTGTCTTTCTTCATCGCCTCGTCGAGGGCGGCGATGGACTTGTCGCGCCCCACAAACAGGGGCACCACCATGTGCGGAAACACTATTATGTCTCGCAATGGGAGAAGCGGTGCGTTCAATTTGCTACTGGAATCGATTTTTTCGTCAATGGTATCCATGGCTCTCTCTTGCACCCCGCAATGCGAAACTCTTCAGCAAAGTTCTCGCCTGAATGATATCAGGCAGGCTCTGCCTTGTCCTTTTCAAAAACGACCAGCGGCCTCTCTCCCTTGGTAACACACTCCTCCCCAACGACGACCTCCTTGGGGTTGTCCATTGAGGGGAGCTCGAACATCAGGTCGAGCATGGTTGCCTCGATCACCGAGCGAAGGCCGCGGGCGCCGATGGAACGTTCCTTGGCGACAACGGCGACAGCCCTCAGCGACTCGGATGTAAACGTGAGCTTGACGCCGTCGAGATCGAACAACATGGTGAATTGCTTCACGAGGGCGTTTTTGGGCCGCGTGAGAATCTCCACCAGCGAGTCCTCGTCGAGCTCATCGAGGGTCGCGATCACCGGAAGTCGGCCGACAAATTCGGGGATGAGCCCGTATTTGAGAAGATCTTCCGGCTGCAACTCCTTGAGAATCTCACCGATCTTCTTTTCGTCCCGACTCACGATCTGCGCGCCGAATCCGAGGGTTTTATTTCCGATGCGGTTCTCCACGATCTTTTCCAGCCCGTGAAATGCGCCGCCGCAGATGAACAGGATATTGGTGGTGTCCACCTGGAGGAAGTCCTGTTGGGGATGTTTTCGTCCTCCCTTGGGGGGGACGTTGGCGATGGTGCCCTCGATGAGCTTGAGCAGGGCCTGCTGAACCCCCTCGCCGGAAACGTCGCGGGTAATGGAAGGGTTGTCGCTCTTGCGAGAGAGCTTGTCCACCTCGTCGATGTAGATGATCCCGCGTTGGGCGCGCTCGATATCGTGGTCTGCGTTCTGAAGCAACGAAACGATTATGTTCTCCACGTCCTCGCCCACGTAGCCGGCCTCGGTCAGCGCCGTGGCGTCGGCTATGGCGAAGGGGACGTTGAGGATCCTGGCAAGTGTCTTTGCCAGCTCCGTCTTGCCGCAACCCGTCGGTCCGAGCAGGAGGATGTTTGACTTCTGCAGCTCCACGTCGTTGGGATTGGTGCCCGAGTCGATGCGCTTGTAGTGATTGTAGACCGCCACGGAGAGAACCCGCTTGGCGTGATCCTGCCCGACAACGTGTTCGTTCAGGGACTCGTAGATCTCCACCGGCTTGGGCAGCGCGTCCGAACCGGCCCGCTTGTCCGTCGTGTCGAGTTCCTCGGCGATGATGTCATTGCACAGGCTGATGCACTCATCGCAGATATACACAGTTGGTCCTGCGATGAGCTTGCGCACCTCTTTTTGGCTCTTGCCGCAAAAAGAGCAACTCAGCGTAGGTCGGTCATTCTTTCGTCCCCGGGTCAACGTTCACCTCGCGTAACAAGCCCCCTGCTCATAGACTATATTACCGTCCGACGGGCTGGCAAGGGCAAGGCAGCATTCAGCTCTTCACGCTCTTCTTGCTCTTTGCCTTCATAACCTCGTCGATGATACCGTATTTGACGGCCTCATCTGCCGTCATTATGTAATCACGATCCGTATCGTTTTTCACTTTCTTCATGGTCTGGCCCGTGTGTTCGACCAGGATCTCGTTGAGCTTCTGCCGAAGACGGAGAATTTCCTTGGCGTGAATCTCGATGTCCGACGCCTGCCCGGTCACTCCGCCGAGGGGCTGGTGGATCATCACGCGGCTGTTGGGCAGGGCCGATCGTCGCCCGGGTTCACCCGCCGACAGGAGCACCGCCGCCATGGACGCCGCCTGGCCGAGGCAGATGGTCACCACGGGGCACCGGATGTGCTGAATGGTATCGTAGATCGCCAGACCGGCGTTCACCCCGCCTCCGGGGGAGTTGATGTAAATCATGATCTCGCGATCCGGATCGTCCGACTCCAGGTATAGCAACTGTGCCACGATGATGTTGGCCACCTCATCGTTGATCAGCGTGCCCAGAAAAATGATCCGATCATTGAGGAGCCTGGAGAAGATATCCCAGCTCCTCTCTCCCCGGTGAGTCTGTTCCACCACCTGAGGATAGGGCATGAATCCGACCGGACTGATCACCGTCTCGTCACCGTCGCGCATATCATTCCTCTTATTCTTCTACGTCGCCCTTGTCATCGACGACCTGTTCCGCATCGACGATCTTAACCTTTGGAGCCACGAAATCAAAAACCTTGCGCTCGAGCAAGCTGGTCATGACCTCGCTCATGCGCTGACTGTCTGCCAATTCGGCCTTCAGCTTGGGTACCGGGATCCCCGTTCGCTCGGACATCCGCTTGAGTTCGGCCTCCACGTCCTTCTCCCCAACCTCCAGATCGTGTTGGCGCGCGATCTCTTGCAGGAGAAAGTGCTGGTGGACCATGTTCCTGGCCGCCTCCCCTGTACCCTCGTCAATCTTGGCGGAGGCCTCGTCATCCGCATCATCCTTCGACCGGCCCAGCATCCCCGCAAACTGCGCCTTCATCATCTGGGTCTGCTTGTCCACAATTGTGGGTGGCAGCACCATCTCGTTATTGTCGCGAAGCGCATCGAACAACTCGTGGCGAAGCCTGTCCTCCTCGTTCTTCTCGAGGGATTCCCCGGTGCGCTTCTCGATGTCCTCCTCGAGCCTGGCAAGGGTGTCGAAATCACCCAGATCCTTGGCGAACTCGTCGTCGATGTCCGGCAATTTCCTCAGGCGCACGGAAACGAGGCGGCCCAGAAAACGCACTGGATCTTCACCCTCGGGGGTTTTACCGAACTCGATCTCCTTTTCTTCGCCCACGTTCATCCCCGGTACTGCCGCGAGGATCTCGGAGGGAACGGCGCCTTCCACCAGAATCAGCTCCTGGGGCGGCATGCCCGCATCCTTCCACCCGTCATCCACCCATCGCTTCATCTCCAGAGTGACCAGATCGCCCTCCCGGGCCGGCCGCGGTTCGTCGAGTTCCACGGTGGTGGCGAGGGCCGAGCGGAGGCGCTCGAGTTCCTTGTCGATCATCTCCCTCGATACAGTCACCGCGATGCGTTTGATCTCTATGCCGTCAAAGTTGATATCCTCGAGGTGTGGGCTGGTCTCGACCTTTACCGTGTAGGTGAAAGGCTGACCCTCGACCAGCTCACCGGCGTCGATCTCGGGCTCGGAAATGGGTTCTACACCGTGCTCCTCGAGTGACTCGATGAAGAACTTGGATACGATCTCGGATAGAAGCTCCGAGAGCATCGCCGGACCGAACATCCTCTTGAGCACGGCGCGGGGAACCTTGCCCCTTCTGAAACCTCGCACCTTCGCCTCTCTGGACAGTCGCGAGTACGCCTTGTTGACATGCTTGTCGATCTCCTGCGTGGGAACCTCGATGGCGAACTCCACGACGGCAGGATTGATTCTCTTCATGGTTGATGACAACGGTAGCCTCCTCGAACCTTCTTCAAGACCGCACGGATCTATCCACTCGCTTCTTGCCGATGTCAAGCGCTCCCATGATAAGACAAGAACTTTATCTTCGTTTTTTTGGTATTTTTACGATCAGATTACCGGAGTCGGGGTCGTCCTTCGCGCTATTCGAAGGCCTTGCTCAGGAGCCCGTCCAGATTCCGAAGAGAACCGACAAAGCTGTCCCTCTCCGAGGAGGCGAGCTTGTTGAAGAGTGCCTGATAGCCCTCCCGCACGCGCTTGCGGCGGCGTCTCATCAATTGTCTTCCCTGGTCGGTCAACTCGACCATCACCACGCGACCGTCGTATGGCCCCCTGACCTTGTTGACGAGCGCCGCCTTTGTCAGTCTTGCCACCATTTCCGAGGTGGTGCTCTGGGCGGATCCCACGAGGCGACCGAGATTCCCAACGGAGATCGGGCCGTGATTGTTGATCACGGAAATGACCTTGTACTGACCATAGGAGATATCCTCCTGAACCTTGCTTCCACTCAAGAGGTCGAGCTTTCGCATCAACTCCTGTGCCAGCTCTTCAATCTGCTCTATCGGTTCAAGCTTCATTTCGTTTTCCATAATCACAATTTTCCCTTCAATTTCGGATCTGCCTGAAAAGCGATTTGTTCAAGACCCTTTTGATTCCGATTTTCATAATTGCTTCTAACCACTGACTTGTTTCGCTAATACCCCAAGTACATCAGTTTCACAACTGTTTTTTCATTATGCCAAGACTGTAATTCCAGGTTCACATTTGAAATCCATCATTTCATGGTTTAATCGGAACCCA
This sequence comes from Deltaproteobacteria bacterium, assembly GCA_030621515.1. Lineage (GTDB taxonomy): Bacteria > Myxococcota_A > Polyangia > JAAYKL01 > JAAYKL01 > JAUVAN01. Next base: position 29,268 of record JAUXHN010000024.1, read on the forward strand.
GGAAATTCCTCAGCAAAACACGATGGACAGGATGGAAGATGTTTTCTTCTAGCTCCAGGAGCTGGCCCAACACGAACGGTCTTTCGATCAACCGCGCATGCGGAATTACAAGATTATCCGTCTTTATCACCAGATCGCCGAACAGGAGGATGTCGAGATCGATCTCCCGGGGCCCCCACTTCTGATTCCTTTCCTCCCGGCCCAGTTCTTTCTCGATGCGCTTCAATTCGGAGAGGAGAGCCTGTGGTTCCAGCGTGGTGGTTATGCACGCCACGGCGTTCAGAAAAACGGGTTGATCCTGTACACCCCAGGGCTCAGTCTCCACGAAGCCGGTGTGCTTTTCGAGAGTAATTCGCGGATGTTCGTCAAGGAGTCTCAGGGCTGCTCGCATGCGACCGTGACGATCGCCCAGGTTGCTTCCCAACCCGATGAACACGCGGTGCGAGCGCCTGACATCTTCACCGCTCATCAGAAGACGTAGATAAACCCGACGCGCCCGCCCACGGTCGCGCTGAGACCGGGGATATCGTCCCAGACCTCAAAATTCCTCTTCTTGGGAACGAACAACGGCCCGATACCGCCCACGGCCCGAAGAGAGATGCTCCAGCTCCCGGTGATGTGGATCCCCAGGCCGATGCCGGCCTGAAATTGGAGCCATATGGCCGTCTCGTGGCTGTCTCTGAACAGGAACACGGGCACTGCGGCTATTCTGGCCATAAAGCTGAACCGTTCCGCCATGGGCCAGGATCCCAGAAGGCCGACGCTGATCGAAAACAAGCCGGTGGGGTACCCCGAATCCCTGGGTTCATCACCTACGAAACCGCCGAACCCCAGCCCGCCGATCACATACAGCCAATCGGCAAGGGGGAAATGCATGGCCACTTCCAGTGGAATGAACTTTCGCTCCCATTCTCCCGTCAGCGGAGCTTCGAAGCCCACGTCGCCCGCCAGGCACAGCCCGGGTGGAACACCCCGCACAACCGGGTCCTCGTCGCCGGATTCCACGGCGACCTCGTCATCATCTTTTATTGCGGGCTCATCGTCGGCCTTCATGGAATCGATGCGGGCTCGCACCTGGTCGGAGTCTTCTACATCGGGGCTCAATTGCAGATACATCTCGTAGCGACTTGCCGCCCGCGACTTGTTGCCCAGCTCCTCGTAGCACCGACCGATGTTGTAGAGAAGCTCCGGAGCGTGGGTGATGTCGTAAGCCAACTCGAAGTGATCGATCGCCGCCTGATACTCGCCTTCCTTGTATCTTTTGCCGCCGGCGATGAAGTGATGCCTTGCCTCCTCCTTCTGCTCCTGCGTCAACTCCTCCGTGTCATCTTGCACGGAAGGCTCCTCGGCCTCTTCCTGCGCCACGAAAGCCGATCCGGGGGCCGGAAAAACCGCAACCATGACGATCGCTCCAAGGGCCGTTACAGGAGTCGCCGTTCTCACTTGGCGCCCGCGTCCGTTTGCGTGCCCGCATCACCTTTGTGCCCCGTTACACCGGTTGCTTCAAGGGGACCGAAGACAACCGATCCGAAACGGTCGAGCGCATGAAAATCTCCGCGCAGAGGAGGCGACCAGGCTGTGTAAATGGGCTTGTCCGCCGTCACATTGACCCGAAAGAAGTTGACCTTCCACTCGTCACCGCTTTTTGGCGGCGCGCCGCCTCCCTTGTCGAGATTGACAAACGGTATCGCAATCTCCGCCGCCCATCCTGTGTCTTTGCCGGACGAGTCGTTGAGGGTCCCCTCTATTTCGGTCTTCACGATCACGCCGCTCGACCACTCGTTCGTGTTCTTCCTGTATCTCGGCAGGTATGAATCGAACACCACACCCGCCGGGTTGATCTGAATCTCGTAGTAGTGCTTCTTGTCACCACCGGGGTCGAGGAAGATCTCAAACGCGTCCTCGTGCCACAACTCGTCGTCGTGTTCCGTGTACTTGCTCTGGAGGTAGTCGTCCTTCGCGCGCATTGCCACGTAGAGATTGTCGTCGTCCCACATCAGCCTGGTCACGGTGGCGAATCCGGTCCGCGCGCCGGTGAGTGTGTGCGTGAAATCATCGAGGACGAACGCGTCCTTCCACGCATCCTCCGTCTCGAACTCTCCGTCGATCTTGGGTGCGGTGGGGGCTCTCGGGATGATCACATTCACCGATTTCTCCTCGCCGCGCGAAACCACTTCCACGGTCGGTCCCTTGATCCTGCCCTCCTTGTCGGAAGGTCCTTTTTTGATCTTCATGCGCTCGTTCTTCTTCCACAGGCCGACCATGAGACTGACAGTGGAAGATCCCCACTTGGCAGGAACCTTGATGGTCTGCCGGTCCTTGATGACCAGACCCGGGCGCCAGTACTCTGGTTGAAAATGACGACGGATCGGCCCGACCTTGTCCTTGTTGATGCGGGATTTTCCGTCCGCGTCAACCATGTGGGTGAAGAGTTGCCAGCCCGCGCCCGGTGATTCCTTGCACTCCCAATACCAGGTCACCTCGAACTCCTCGCCCGGGGCCACTTTTTTGGGTTTCACGTCATAGCCCAGCAGCAGGACCTTTCCGTCGATATCTGCATTTATCCGATGTCGTATCTTGGCCGGCGCCTTTTCGAGAATCAACCTCGAGACCTGATCGCTCTCGTTCCTGGTCAAGTATCCGGTTTGCTCCATGCAACCAAAGAGCGAAACCGCCAAAACCGCCGAACAGAACACCGAAATAGAATTCCTATTCATCGGGACCTCCTTATAAAAAGGCACTCAACGCCTACTTTTCTTGCGCGACTTCTTCGACTGCTTGCGCCTGGCCTTCGCCTTGGCCTTGCTGCTCGCCGACGCGGCCTTCCGCCGCGTCCCGGATCCATCCGCAACCGCCGCCTGGAGCATATCCTGGCCGAGATTGCCCATCATCCCCGGCATTCCCGGCATTCCCGGCGTCCCGCCGCCCCCCATGGCGCCCTTCATCTGCTTTGCCATGGCCAGCTGTTTCATCCCGGGAATCTTGCCCATCAGGCCCGCCTGTTTGCCGATGGCGCCCATCATGTCTCTGACCTGTTTGAACCTGACGACCAGGTCTTTCACATCCTTGAGATCGCGACCGGATCCCTTCGAGACCCGCTCCATTCGTCCGGGCTGTTTTTCGAGCAGGGAAACGTCGATCCGTTCCTTGTTTGTCATCGATTGAATTATCGATTCAATCTTGACGATTTCCCTGTCGTCCACGTTCATGCCTTCCGGCATTCCATCGGCGAAGAACGGAAGCTTTTCGAACAGATCCCCCAGGGAGCCCATCTTTTTTATGGCCTGCATCTGATCGAGGAAATCAATCATGGTGAACTTACCGCGAAGCATGCGCTTTGCGTCCTGTTCCGCTTTCTCCGCGTCCATCACCTCCTCGAAGTCCTTGACCAGGCCGACCACGTCCCCCATGCCCAGAATCCTGGAGGCGAGTCCTTCGGGCCGGAACTCCTCGAGCTTGTCGAGGCCCTCGCCTATCCCCAAGAACTTGATGGGCGCTCCGGTGGTTTCCTTGATGGACAGAGCCGCGCCGCCGCGAGCGTCGCCGTCGAGCTTGGTGAGGATCACCCCCGACAGGCTCAGGCGTTCGTTGAATTCGGACGCCGTCTTGACCGCGTCCTGACCGATCATGGCGTCGGCTACCAGGAAAATATTCTTGGGCTTGACCGTCTTCTTGATGTCGAACAGCTCCTGCATCAGTTCGTCATCGACGGTCTGGCGACCTGCCGTATCGAACAGCACAACATCACGCTTGGTGCTGCGGGCGTGCTTCATTGCCGCCTCGCAGATCTTGACCGGGGACTTCTCCTCGAAGTCCGAGTAGACCGGAAGATCAAGTTGTTTCCCAAGCACTTGGAGCTGTTCGATGGCGGCCGGGCGATAGACGTCAGCAGCGCACATCAGGGGCTTGTGGCCCTGCTTGACGAGAAACCGGGCGAGCTTGGCGGTAGTGGTTGTCTTTCCCACGCCGTTCAGGCCCACCATCATCACCCCCGTGGGTGTGCCCTTGGGGGCCATGGCGAGATTGGTGTCCACCGGACCCATCATGGCGACAAGCTCGTCCTCGCAGATCTTGACGAATGCGTCCGCGGCGGAGATCGCAACCTTCTTTCCCCTGGCCTTGGCAGAGATCCGCACAACCTCTCCCACGGCCTTCTCCCGGACGCGGCCAAGGAAGGCCTTTGTCAAATTGAGATCGACGTCTGCTTCGAGAAGGGCGAGCTTGATATCCCGCAACGAGGTGTCGATGACCTTCTCATCGATCTCCAACTCGCCTTGCATGCGCTGGCGGGCCTTGCGAAATCCTTTTTGAAGTGTTTCGAACATAAGAGAATAAACTCCGTGAGCTCATCCCAGGCTTTGACGGGAAGCCGAAGGTCATTATCACAAAGGTGACGGATAAGCCAAGGACGGAAAAGAGAGCTTTTTGCCCCGTAGGGTTCTCCCAGAATCAGTTATCTGTATTGGCCTCAAGGAGGGTGGTTACGATCTCATCGTCGAGAAGATCTTTCATCTCGACCGCGATCTCGTGCCGCCATATTCCGCGGTCTTCGACTTTGCTGCAGCGAATGACTTTGGCGTCGCACTCCGTGACACGATCCTCGGAGACGAAAATCTTCAACGCCAGATGAATCCCCATTTCATATGGGGTGAGGGTGAGCAACCTGGCTCCGCTCCGGCTGAAGTCCTGAGTCAGGCCGAAGCGAACCTTGGGTTCGTCGGAGTCGATGTCGGAACCGACCACCAGCGGATACCGTTCGTATTTCCTGCGTTCATCCATGGTCAACAGATGATATTCAGACCGGCGCGATATGCAAGCGGGATCTCACCGTTCCGACGGCTGAAGGATGAATCGCCTACCTGCTGCTCAATAAAATTCCCCTGCATTGTCAAGTTTTAATGGGATGTCACTAAAAAAGTAGGGTATTATTGTAAAAAAGGAGAATACCTGATGCGCTTCGTTTTAACAGGTGCGGTTTTGTTGTTTTTTACTACGGGGTGCGATCTGGACTTTTCGATAACCGACCCTGATGGCGGTACGGACACCAGCACGGACACCGATGCAGACACCGACATTGACACGGATACCGACACCGACACGGACACGGACACGGATACCGATACCGACACCGACACGGACACGGATACCGATACATCCCCCGTGGAATGCGACGACAGCGGGGACTGCGGCGGAGATCCGTGCGTGGACGGATATTGTTGCGACAATGCGTGCGACGGGGCGTGCGAGGCATGCGACATAACGGGATTCGAGGGGACGTGCACATCCTATCCGGATGG
>JAUXHN010000274.1 GCA_030621515.1 Deltaproteobacteria bacterium
TAGAGGGCCAGAACCTGAGATCTCTGCTTTCCAAGCGTTCGGAAGCGGGCAAGCGGTTCTCGTTCAAGGGCGCTTACAACATAATCGGTCACGTGTGCAACGCGCTCACATACGCGCACAAGAAAACGTTTCACGGCGCGCTCAGCCCACGGGCAATTATGATCAACAACGCGGGGCGTGTGAAGATCAGCGACTGGGGCTTGTCGGTCATCAGGACCCGGTTGGAAAGCTATCCGGGCAGAAAGAAGGTCGAGGGGGTGTTCTGGGCGCCGGAGGTGCTGAAGAATCCCAACGCCGCAAACCCCCACTCGGATGTCTACGCCCTCGGAGCCCTGTTCTACGAACTGATCACCGGGGTGCCGCCCAAGCGGCCCTTGAAGGCTCCGAGCCTGGTGGGGTTTTCAAAGGATGTGGACACAGTGGTGGCGCGCTGCATGGCAGCGGATCCGTTGCAGCGTTTCGAGAACGCGGCCGCCGTAAAAAATGCCGTCTCCTCGCTGGTCAAAAAGGAGGAAGACCTCCTTGCCAAGAATGTGGCCGGAAGCGTCGACGACGACCTTGGAGTAAATGTGGAGATCGATCTCGGCGGCATGGGAGTTGTGGAGCCCGGGGCCAAGTTCAAGGAGCCGGTGCCCACGTTTACCGCCAAGAAAGGAGCCGGTACCACCGGCAAGATCGGCGGTTCGCTCGTGAATGCGCCCGGGTTGCCTGCGCCGCCGTCCGGAAGTCTCGGCACGGATGGGGATTCTTCGGACTCGGACGATCGCGTCTCGACCATCGACATGGGAGCGTTGCTCTCAAACCTCGGCAAGAGCGAGGCGGCTCGTTGGATGGTCCAGAAGGACAAGTTCGATCACGGTCCTTTCACCGATCGCGAACTCATCCAGATGATCATGCTCGGTGAGGTGCTCTACAAGCACAACCTGCTGAACATGGACACCGGAGTGCGCAAGAAGGTAAAGGCGTGGGGAGAGTTCGATCAATATCTCGAGCAGTACAGAATAAAGAAAAAGAAGATGGAGGAGGCGGCGGCGCTGCAGCGCACGAAAACGGCCGAGAAGCGCGGGACTGCCTTCAAGGCGATGGTCACCCTGATTGTGATCGGTGTGATCGGCCTCGGCGTGGGTGGTTACTTCATCTCGAGGAGCCTGCGCAAGGAGAAGACTTTCTCCAAGGACGATCTCATCGCCGCACTGGACAGCGGGGAGATCAAGCTGAAGACCGGTGGGGATCTGTCCGCCAAGAAGAGGCGCGGAAAGGGCAAGAGACGGAAGGGCGGGAAGGGCGGCTCCGGCAACTTCATTGATGGAATGACTTATGAGGAGGCCATGGCCATGGGCGTAGAGATGGGGAGCCTGGCCAACAGCTCGGGCCAGCGTCAGCTCAGCGCGGCGGTGATCGAGCAGATAATGGACAAGAACGTCCGGCGATTCCTGCCGTGCATGGACGGATCGGCCAACCGGGTGGACATGAATATCGCCGTGAGTGGCGACGGACGGGTGATCGGCACCTCGGTGAAGCAGGGCAGCTCCAAGCTCAAGAAGTGCGTCGCTTCCAAGGTGCGCGGCATCAAGTTCCCCACATCCTCTTCTCCTCGAACCGCGACATCATGGTGGTTCGAGATCTACTGACCAATGCGAACATGTGACGTCTTTTTGGAGATAGTGATTCTACTGTGTGTGATCACCTCGTGTTGCGGCGAGCAGGACGATCACTCACAGGTAGTAGAATTGCAACCGGGGGTGGAGGAGCTGCTTTCGGGCTCGCTCATTCCCGGCCACGATGAGGGCAAGCTCCTGCGGGAGCACGCTCTTGCGGGTGAGCTCTGCAAGACAATCAGGGAGATTCCGTTCGTTGCGGCGGCGCGGGTGCATCTCACCCTGGCGGATCGGAGCCTTCTGTCGCGGGATCGCAAGGCCGAGGCGACAGCCGCGGTGCTCGTGCGGACAAACGGCCCGGCGCCGTCCCTGGATCGGCAACTGAAGGAGCTGGTTTGCGCTGCCGTCGAGGGCCTCGAATCCCGGAACGTGAAGGTTTTTTTGACTGAGGAGAAGGTTCCGGTAACGCGGACCGAGTTCGTCGGTCCCATCGAGGTCGCCTCCTCATCCGTGAGCGCCGCTCGGGGCATTATCGGAGCGTTGCTCGGCGCGTGCATCCTGCTCGCAGCGGGGCTCATCTACGCGGGGATCAAGCTGCGTCGGCGGAGGAGATCACGGGATCGTGACGTTGAGGCGGAACCAGGCGTCCGCGAGTGAGGTGGGGTTGTAGTCCCATATCCACATGGGCTCGTTGTCGGTGATTGAATCCGTGTAGTACGAATAGAAATCCCCCGGACAGTTGGGCGCAGTGGGGCAGCCAAAGTTCCACGGGGTGTAGCCCAGCCATCCCCAGTTGGAGACAGGGGTGGTCCCGTCTATGCCCGACCTGATGGCCGGTCCCCACGTTGAGTCGTCGAACACCGGGTGGCACCAGTTGACCTCGGGGCCCGTGGCCAATGTCGGGAAGTAGCGCCACTCGGTCTGGGTCCATTCGGGATCCGCGCTCGTGTACGGAATGCTGCTCGCAGGAGGCATCACTCCGTCGGACCTGAACTCCTGTCCGTCAACCTCGACCGTGGCGATGAATGCCGAGATGGCGGCGCCGAGATCCTGGCCGTGGATGCCCAGGGTGTTATCGCCGGTTTCCATTACCAGGTAATAGGTGTCCGTGTACGGCCACTGGTTGGAGTAGGCCCCCAGCGTGGAGATGAAGTTTCCGTTCAGGCACAGATCCACCAGGATATCGTCCACGGAGATGACAAGGGTCATCATGTACTCGTTCAGACCGTCGCAGTCGTAGTCGATGCCCTCCTGGTGAATCGTGGATCCGGGGTAGATGTCCGGGTTCGTGTCATCGCAGTCGTAGCCTCCGTTGGGACACTCCGTGGGGGTTCCCGAGATGACCATGTTCTCGTCGCAGTAGTCGTCGCTGTCGTCGTCGCAGCCCTCGTCGGTTTCGCCGTCGGAATCGTCGTCAAGGTCGTCGCAGATGTATTCTTCCGTTGAGGGACCGGTGTCCGTATCGGTGTCTGTGTCCGAATCCGTGTCGGAGTCTGTGTCCGAATCCGTGTCGGAATCCGTATCGGAGTCCGTGTCGCCGTCGGTATCGGTGTCGGTTCCTCCGTCCAGGTTGCTCGACCCGACCGGGTCCGTCACCGAACCGCAAGCGCAAACCAGCAAAAGAACTGTCAAGTATGCGCCGAGCGATAGACGAGTATTTTTAAGCGGTTTCATTTTTTGACAATAACATAATGGCCACGATGATTAGTTTTTTTGATCAAATATCGTCTTTGAAACAACACATTGAGTATAATTGATTAATCGAATCTCTATTCATTACTAAATTGCTTCAAGGGGTACCAATAATGAAAACACAAACCATTCGGGCCATGCTGTCAGTGCTTCTCATTCTTGCGGCGGCACAGATATTCTTCGGCTCGGCCTGCTCACCGGCTGACCAATCCAGGGGATCTGACGGCGACTCCGACGGCGATACCGACGGTGATACCGACGGAGACTCGGACGGGGACACGGATATCGACACCTGTATAGTTCCCGATGGGGAGATGAACGGAGCGGTGATATCGGTGGAAGCAACCGAGACACCCGATACTTTCGACCCGGTTGTTCAGTGGAGCTGGGCCGGCCTCGGGGCCGAAGTGCAGAGCATCGTAACTCCCCTGGTCGCCAACCTGACCGATGATGACGGCAGCGGCGATATCGACCTGTGCGACGTTCCCGACATCGTGGTGGTTGCCGGCGGCCCCGACACCGGGGCCCCGAATACGCCGGGACACATCTTCGTGCTGGACGGGCTCGAGGGCACTTTGCACTTCCGCATCGAGACCGCCGTCGATAGCAGTGTGACCCCTGCATTGGGAGACATAGACGGTGACTCTGTGATTGAGATCGTCACGGCCACGCCCACGGGCAACATGATCGCGTTCGAGCACGACGGCACTCTCAAGTGGACAAGCTCGGCAATCTGGAGCGGGCAGTTGAGCACCTCGGATCACTACTCCGGAGCGGTGGCCCTGGCGGATCTCGACAACGATGGTGATGTGGAGATAATCGCCGGCAAACACGTCTTCGATCACGAGGGAGTCCTGCTGTGGTCCGCGCCGGTGGAGTCCGGTAACTGGTCGGCCAGCACCGCAGCCGATCTGGACGGAGACGGTGACCTGGAAGTTATCCTCGGAAACGCGGCGTACCATCACAATGGCGAGCAATACTATTACAACAGCGAAATCGAAGCCGGATACCCCCAGGTGGCCGACCTGGATACCAGCACTCCGGAACCCGAGATCCTCGTCACAAATATAAACGGCATCTCATTGCTGACCAACACGGGCAGTACCATCTACAAGGACCTGCGTCCAACAGGAGAAGGAAGCTTCGGTACCACGTGGATCAGGCCGGCGACGATCCACGATTTCGACGGCGATGAACAGGCGGAATACGCGCTCTCGTCGGCCAACCAGTACACCGCCTACGAGGCGGACGCTACCATCGTCTGGAGCGCAACGGTCTCGGATCAAAGCGGAATAGCCGCCGGCACCGCCTTCGACTTCCTGGGTATCGGCAAGGCACAGGCCATGTACGCGGATGAAAACTCCATGTTCGCCTTTGACGAAGACGGCAATGTTCTCATGCAAACCCCACGGGCCAGCGGTACTCTCAGCGAATATCCTGTGGTGGCTGACGTGGACAACGACGGGTCGGCCGAGATAGTCGTCGTCTCCAATAACTACATGGGTTCAGTCACGTCGCCGACCGTTCAGGTCATCGGCGACGCGCAAGACAAGTGGATCCAGTCGCGCCGAATCTGGAATCAGCATACGTACCATGTCACCAACGTCGCCGAAGACGGCACCATTCC
>JAUXHN010000088.1 GCA_030621515.1 Deltaproteobacteria bacterium
GCCCACGGCCTTGACATCCTTTTCGAGGCCGATGTTGTAAATAATATCGACCAGAATGTCTTTCCGGTCGCAGTTCTGCAGAATATCCCTGAGCGCAGCCTGAAAACCCTCATCGTCGCCGTCCTTGACGAGCTTCGTGGCGGCCTCTACCTTCTCCTGCCATTTGTCGTAATCGACCTTGTCCATGTACCAGAGAATCCCCACCGCTCCACCGAGCAGAACCATGATGAGAAAGGCGATCAACATGCCGCGATTACCGCGACTCATTTTTTCGTCGGGACCACCAAGATCATAGTCGTCAAGGTTCGCCTGTGGCGCCTCCGGCACCTGGGGGACCGCCGGCACCTGGGGGGCCGCCGGTATCTGGGGCGCCGCCGGTATCTGGGGCGCCGCCGGTGCTTGATCTTCAACCGGCGCCTCCGGCGCCTGGGGTGCTACCGGTGCCTGATCTTCAACCGGCGCCTCCGGCGCCTGGGGTCCGCCGGTGCTTGATCTTCAACTGGCGCCTCCGGCGCCTGGGGGGCCGCCGGTACTTGATCTTCAACCGACGCCTCCGGCGCCTGGGGCTCTTCCTCTACTTGATCTTCATTAGAGTCGTGACGATTGTCATCATTCATCGCTCGATCCTCCTGCATTCGGATTTTGGGTAATCTAGCTCAGTTTCAGCCCTGGAATCAATCGTTGATTTTCATTATCGTTGAAATCACCGGCTGGAGTTCGATGGGTCCACTCGATTTTGAATCGACATTGTTAGTTGCCTTTTGTCTCTGGTAATTGTCAATTAAGTCGATGGGTTGTGTATTGACCGCGCTCATTTTTCCTGTTACCTTTCACCATTCCAAAAAACGCGAGGAGCACCATGACCAAATCGGAGTTGATAGACGCTGTCGCGAGCAAGACCAACGTCACCAAGAGTCGAGCGGAGTTGGTCGTCAATTGCATTTTCGATTCGATGACCACCGCCCTCAAGAACGGTGAAGGCGTAGAGATACGAGGATTCGGCAGTTTCACTGTAAGGCAGTACAAGCCATACAATGGAAGAAATCCCCGTACCGGCGAACCCGTCCACGTCGCGTCCAAGCGGCTGCCCTTCTTCAAGGTCGGCAAGGAGCTGAAGGAGATGGTCAACTCCATTGTCACCGGCACCGTGGACAGCGAGAAAACCTGATAAAGGGGTCAGCCTCGTTCTTTTCGTCTTTATCCTCACTGTGATCACCCGGTTCGAAGATAGATGAAAAAAGAAGATCTCAAGCGGCTGCTCGACGGCCTGCCCGCCTCGCCCGGCGTGTACCTGATGCGAGGCCGCCAGGGAAAGATCGTCTACGTCGGAAAGGCGGTGAACCTGCGCGCCCGCGTCCGCCAGTACTTTGCCCCCGGAACCACCGACGCCCGTCATTTCGTCCGCAACCTCAGGCAGAAGGTGACGTCCATCGAGGTGGTTCTGACCACGTCGGAGAAGGAAGCCCTGCTCCTGGAGTACAACCTGATCCAGCGTCATTCGCCCCGCTACAACCTGCGGCTGATGGATGACAAGAACTTCCTGTGCCTCAAACTCGATCTCGACGACGAGTGGCCCGCCCTCGAGATGATCCGCAGGCCGAAGAAGGACGGCGCTATTTACTACGGCCCGTTCCCCTCGGCCCGTTCGGCTCGTGAAACGCTGAAGGTCATCAACCGGTATTTCAGGCTCCGCTCCTGCTCCAGACGGGCGTTCACTAATCGGATGAGGCCATGCCTCCAGCACCAGATCCACAGGTGCCAGGGGCCGTGCATGCTCGATGTCGATCACGATGAGTACATGGAACAGCTCAGATATGTTCGGCTTTTCATGGAGGGCAAGAAGGACGATCTCATCGAACAGCTCCGCGACCGGATGGCGACAGCGGCTGACGAAATGGCGTACGAGCGCGCGGTGATGTACCGGGATCAGATCGCCGCCGTGGAACAAACTCTCGCCCCGCAACGAATCACTAATTTCAAGGACATCGACCAGGATCTGGTCGGGTTTCACCGGGAGGGAGATCAGGTGCAGGTGGCTGTGCTCGAAGTCCTGAGAGGACGACTCGCCGAAAAGCGCGTTTTCTTTTTCAAGGGCCTCGAGTTTCCCGACCACGAGATTCTCTCGTCCTTCCTGGTGCAGCGATACACACACGCCATGCGCATCCCTCACGAGGTAATCGTGTCCCGCCCGCTGCCGGATACGGCCGCTCTGTGCGAGCTGCTGACCGAAAAACGGGGCGGGGTGGTCCGTGTCATTCACCCACGGCGGGGAGCGCGGGCCGATCAGATCAAGATGGCCGACCTCAATGCCAGGCAAGAGTTCGAGACCCATACCCGGGACAGGGAAGACATACGCGAGCGCCTCGAAACGGTGCAGCGGAAGCTTCGGCTCGCGGCCCTGCCTGAACGGATCGAGTGCGTAGACATCGCCCACCTGGGCGGGCGCGACACCGTGGGCGCGATAAGCGCGGTGATCGACGGAATGATTGACATAAAGAGCGGCAGGATTTTTCGCCTGAAGATCGCGACGGGCGGGGACGATTACAAGGCCATGGAGGAGGTGCTCACCAGGCGATTCGCCCGGGCGGCAAAATCCGAGCCGGGATGGGAAGCGCCGGATCTGCTGGTGGTTGACGGCGGTCGTGGACAGCTTTCTATGGCCCGGGCCGTTCTCGAGGAGCTCGGGCTTCCCGAACAGGAGGTCGTCGCTCTGGCCAAGGAGCAGGATCGCTCCGGCGAGCCTACGGGTGACCGGTTGTTCCTTGTCGGGCGGAAGAATCCCATTCCGCTGCGCGCGCAGACATCGTCACTGCACCTCCTGGCCATGGCCCGGGACGAGGCGCACCGACTGGCGAACCGTTATCAACGCAAGATCCGCTCGAAACGAACTCTCAGATCGGCTCTCGACGACATACCCGGCGTGGGGCCGAAGACCCGGCGGGCGCTGTTGAAAGCCTTCGGCAGCGTGAAGGGTGTCCGCAGCGCGTCGGTGGAAGAATTGGTTGACGTGAAGGGCGTAGGAATCGGGCTCGCGAAGATCATCGCCGGGATGTTGTCGCAAAGTTGAACGAGGCCTACATTGCTTGGGATGCAAAGGGCGAACACGCAGGTTCGCCCCTACTTTTTTTTCTTTTTCTTTTCGGCCATGGCGGTGTTGATTTTTTCCATCAGTTCTTCGATGGCCTTGTTGTCGCCCTCCCGCTTGGAGGCGACCTTGATGTGAAGATCCGCCTGCATGAGGTTGCCGTTTTTGAGGGCCTCCAACGCCTGCCTGTAGAACTGACGGGCCTCCCGGGAGGTCAGGGTTTCCTCTGCGGTCTTGGGGATCATGGTCCTTCGGCCCTCGTGCTCGAACCTGGTGGAACCACCTTCGAGGCCCTCGTCATACAGTACGCGTTTTTCGTAATCGCAAAGGACTCGGTAGGCTTCGTTGATCCGCTTGAAGATGTTGTAGATGGCCAGGCTGACTGTCTCGTCGGCGTTCCTGTTGCGATCCGGATGGAATTTACCCGCGATGGAAAAAAAGGCCTTCTTGATCTCTGGTATCTTCGCGGATCGATCCACCCCGAGCAGGCGGTAGTAGTCCAGCCGATCCAAAACCTCGTGGATTTTAAGGACATAGGCGTCGAATTCGGGATCTCTTCCGCTCATGACTTGGAGTACTTCGAAACCAGCGCGTTGACCTGATCCTCGTTGAGGCCGCCCAGAAGTTGAATGCGGGTATCTTGCGCCGCGCCGGTTTCTTCGTTGACCGCCGAAACACCCAGGATTCCATCGGTGTCGATCTCGAAAACCACCTTGATCTTGACCTCGCCGCGCTGTGCGGGCCTTATCCCGGACAGCTGGACCTGGCCCAACAAGGTGTTCTGCTCCACCCTCCGCGATTCCCCCTGGAAGATATTGATAGCCACCTCGATCTGGTTGTCCGTTGAAGTGGAGAACAATCTCGATTGCTCTACCGGAATAGCGGCGTTGCGCTCGATTATCTGGTCGCAGTAACCGCCGGCGGTGGCAACGCCCAGGCCCCTGGGGGTGACATCGAGCAACAAGGTGGAAGCGGCGGCGGCGTTGACCATGGGAATGGAAAAGGACCCTTTTTCGTCCTTCGGCAGGATGCGATCCTCGCCGGCCACCAGGTCAATCGGGGGCGCCGGGGGGTCGGGCTCCATCGCAATGACCGGCGGCGCCGGGGGTGTGGGCTTCTTGGGTATCGCGGGCGGCGCTTGAGGCAGTACGTCCGGAAGATCGAGGCCCTGATCCTCATGCGAAGGCTCATCGCTTTTCAGGGGAGTAGGCAGACCCATGATGGTCTTCTGGATCTTTTGCGCAGAATCCATCCCACTCTTGGGCTCGACCGGCACCGGTAGATCTTCCGGCAACTCCTCCCCGGTCAGTGAGAACGCATGGATCGCGGCGCCGATGGCCACCACCTCGTCCGGGTTGATCTCCGTGCGCGGCTCCCGGTTGAAGAACTCCTTCACCTTCCTTCGCACGAGGGGAATCCTGGTCGAACCGCCCACGAGGATCAGGTTGTCGAGGGAGGAAACGTCGAGCCTGGCCAGCTTCAGCGATTCCTGGCAGGTTGCTATGCTCTTGTCGACCAGGGCTTCGATCATGGACTCGAATTTCGCGCGGGTAATCTTGAACGAGAAGTCGATGGCGACGCCGCCGGGTCCGTATGCGATCTCCCGCAGGGTGGCCTCGACCTCGTCGAGGTTGGATAGCTGACACTTGATACGCTCCGCCACGGTTCGCACGCGCTGCATGGCTACCGGGTCCTCACCCAGATCGTACCTGTGCATGAAGAGGAACTGGCGCCGCATCTCCTCCACTATTTTCTCGTCGAAATCGTCGCCGCCGAGGAAGGTCTCACCGGCGGTGGAGAGCACCTCGAAGATATCGTCCATCAACTCGATTATTGTGATATCGAAGGTACCGCCGCCGAAGTCGTAAACCGCGATCTTCTCCGTGAGCTTTCCACCAAAACCGTACGCGAGCGCTGCCGCAGTCGGCTCGTTGAGAATACGCAACACGTTGAAGCCGGCAATCCTCGCCGCGACCTTGGTTGAGGATCGCTGAACGTCATTGAAATTGGCCGGCACGGTGATGACTACCTCGTCGATATCGACACCGAGAGTCTCGGTGCACATCTCACGGAGATATTTGAGCATTATCGCCGAAACCTCCGGAAGGCTCAATTCCTGTCCGCGAGCCTGTATCACCGGGATTCCGTCGGGACCCTCACTCACCGAATACGGAAACTCCCCGGTGATGTGTTGCATCTCCTCTGACGATATCTTCCGCCCCAGGAGGCGCTTGAACGAATAGATGGTGTTCTTGGGGTCGATTACGAGGCGTTCCTTGGCCTTTAACCCCGCCAGGGTGGCGCCGCCCGGATGAAAGGAGATAACCGAGGGCTGGATCCTCTTGCCCGTGGCGTCCTCCACTACCCTGGCCCGCTGCGCCTGAACTACCGCCACGCAGGAGTTCGTCGTTCCCAAGTCGATACCGACGGCAATACCCATGAGTCCTCCCGATTGCCTAGCGACCCTACTTCTTGTTCAGGTCCTCTCCGTTCGGTATTATCGTCGTCGGCGGCGGCTCTGACAACTCCGAGTCCACAGAATCCCGGTCCGCCAGGCGTTCGACGCCGACCACTGTCTCTTCCTTTGAGAGCCTTATCAGCCGGACACCCATTGTATTGCGTCCCAGAGTGGAGATGGAATCGACGGCCATGCGGATGATCTTGCCGCCGTTGGTGATTATCATCACGTGATCGTCATCCGCCACCGGGCGGACATCCACGACCTTCCCGTTGCGCTCGCTCATCTTGATGGTCAGAAGCCCCATCCCTCCACGTTTCTGTATTCGGTACTCGTCCAGGACCGTTCGCTTCCCGAAGCCGTTCTCGCTGACCGTCAGCAGGGTCTGCGCCGTCCGGTCCGGAACGACCGCCATGCTGACCACGGCGTTGTCCTCCCCATCGTCTCTTCGGATCTCTATTCCACGCACACCACGGCTCTGGCGGCCCATGGAGCGCACCTGGGTGCCCTCGAACCTGATCGACTGCCCTTCACGGGTTCCGAGAATGACGTTATCGCCGTGGCCCAGAGTCTCCGCTCCGATGAGCTCGTCTCCGTTGTCGATAACCACCCCGATGATCCCCGTGACGCGGATCTGGGAATAGGCCATTAGGTTGCTCTTCTTGACATAGCCCTTTCGCGTGGCGGTCAGCACGAAACGGTCCTCCGCGAACTCGTCCACCGGCAGGACCGCGGCCACTTTCTCGCCCGACTCCATTCCCACAAAGTTGACGATGGCCTTTCCCTTGGCGGTCCGCCCTCCCAGGGGAACCTGGTATACTTTCTTGAGGTAGGCCTTGCCCCTGTCGGAGAAGAAGAGCACGTGGGCGTGAGTGGAGGCCACGAACAGCTTGGTGACAAAGTCCTCCTCGCGTGTCTCCATACCCGTAAGACCCTTGCCTCCGCGGTGCTGGGCCCGGTAGTCGGACACGGGCGTCCGCTTGATGTAGCCGAGACTGGAGACGGTGACCACCATGTCCTCCTCGGCGATGAGATCTTCCATTTCGAAATCGGAGAGGTCGTCGATGATCTCGGTTCTGCGGGGTGTGGCGTACGCGCTCTTGATGGCCTCGAGCTCCTCGACGATGTGATCGATGAGGAGCTCCCGATTGCTCAGAAGGGCAACGAGCCCGTCGATGATGACTTTCAACTCTGTCATCTCGGTGACGATCTTGTCTCGCTCGAGCCCCGTGAGTCGCTGCAATCGCATGGAGAGGATTTCCCCGGCCTGGATCTTTGTCAGCGAGAACGTCGTCATCAGACCGCCCCGAGCCTCCTTGGGGTCCCTGGATCCCCGTATCAGCTTGACGATCTCGTCGATGTTGTCGATGGCTATCTCGAGACCCGCGAGGATGTGGAGCCTGGCCCGGGCCTTGTCGAGATCGAACATGCTCCGGCGACGCACCACCTCCTCGCGGAAGTCCAGGAACGCCTGCAGGGTTCCCCTGAGTCCGAAGAGTCTGGGCTGACTCTCGGAGATGGCCAGGCTGATCACCCCGAACGACGTTTGCAGCGACGTCATCTTGTACAGCTGATTGAGCACGACCTGGGAGAACGTATCCTTCTTCAGCTCGACGACCATGCGCATCCCCGTACGGTCAGACTCATCCCGCAGCGCGGAGATCCCTTCTACCCGCTTGTCGCGGACGAGCTCCGCGATCTTTTCCATGAGGCGCGCCTTGTTGACCTGGTAGGGCAACTCGTGAACGACGATTCGCTCGCGATCGGCCGATCCTTTTATCTCCTCGATGTCGACCTTGGCCCTGATAGTGATCAACCCGCGCCCGGTGCTGTAGGCCTTGTAGATTCCCGCTCGCCCGCAAATGATCCCACCCGTGGGAAAGTCGGGCCCCGGGATCAGGCTCATGAGTTCGTCGATCCCTACCTCCGGGTCGCGAGCGAGGCAGATGGCCCCGTCGATCACCTCTCCCAGGTTATGGGGCGGAATATTGGTCGCCATCCCGACAGCTATCCCGTTGGATCCGTTGACGAGCAGATTGGGGTAGGCCGCCGGGAAAACCACCGGCTCCCTGAGCGAGCCGTCATAATTCTCAGCGAAATCTACGGTGTTCTTCTCGATGTCACCAAGCAGTTTTGTGGCCAACCTGGCCATCCGCACCTCGGTGTACCGCATGGCCGCAGGAGAATCTCCGTCCACCGATCCGAAGTTCCCCTGCCCATCCACCAGTATCTCCCTCATGGAGAAATTCTGGGCCATCCTCACCAGGGCGTCGTAGACCGCTGAATCACCGTGAGGGTGGTACTTGCCGATGACGTCGCCCACAACGCGCGCTGATTTTTTATACGACGCGTTCCAGGTGTTTTTGAGTTCGTGCATGGCGAACATGATTCGCCGATGGACCGGTTTGAGCCCATCGCGCACGTCCGGCAGTGCCCGACCCACGATTACACTCATGGCGTAATCGAGATACGCGTCACGCATTCCCGTTTCTATTTTTATTGGAGTTATACTTTTATCAGTGATGGTCATCTTGACTTTTGATTTCATTAAATAGCATCTTACAAACTCGACCAGAAAGATAGCTTCCTCACGGATGAAGTCAACACTCAAGTCATCGAAAACGAATCATTTTTCTTTGTTGCGCCCATTTTGGGAGAGGTCGGAATCAACGCCCATGTAAACCATGTTGGCTTTTGTGGGCAACTTGGTTGTCTTTTTCGGTCGAAACCGCGTGTCACCAGACTGGAATAATAAATGATTTCAATACCTGTTGCAGAATAGCAAAGCGGCACGCATTTTGATACTCTGAATTTCGGCCCGATCAGCCCGTACGCCCAAGGAGGACCTCATGTCCGTGATGAAAACAGTCCAGACAGTTATCCTCGCCCTGGTTGCAACCCTGTTGTTTCTGTTCGCCATTTCCGGATGCAACAGCACACCCACCGTCCCGGTTCCACCACCGGAATTCTGCGACGTCTCGCCTCCCAACGGCGAAGGACTCTGCACTGTCGGTTGCGAGGAAGGGCAGACCGCGAGGAACATCGCACTTGTGTACAATGACAACTGGGGATCCGGCGTGATGCAGGAGACCGAGGAAAACGGATCGTTCGAAGTGGAAGTGGATTGCACGGTAGCAGATACGTTGATCATCCAGATAAAATATGATCGCAAACTCTCTGCCGAAGTAGCTCTCACGGTACCTTCGGAATAGAAATCCCGACTTCCTCCCGCCAATTGTGCTATTTTCTTGTAATCATGAGAAAATCATTTCCAATCTTCGCCATCATTCTGGCGATTGTCATCGGTTGCGACGACAAAACCGGTGGGGGCGATGC
Organism: Deltaproteobacteria bacterium; assembly: GCA_030621515.1. Lineage (GTDB taxonomy): Bacteria > Myxococcota_A > Polyangia > JAAYKL01 > JAAYKL01 > JAUVAN01. The sequence goes on from JAUXHN010000088.1 coordinate 8,880, forward strand.
AGGGGTGGACTCGGGTAACTTCGACGACATCTTCATCATCGGCGGTGGGGACCATCTGGCGATCGTGATCGGAGAGGAATGCACGGTCGTGGAAGCGCCAGCGGACCCTTATTCGCTTCTCGAAGACGAGGCCCGCGCGGCGGTGGACCGTACCCCCGCATGGATCCAGACCGATCTCGCTCGAACACTGTCTTCCCTGACTGCGACCACGGCGTCAGCCCTGGCGGATCAGATAAACAGCGCCGACGAGCAATGGCTCGACGAGGTAGCCTGGTCCATCGCCGTGACGGACGCACCCATGCTGGAGTGGATTATTGCGGCTGAATCCGAAGCTCTTTTTTCGGAAAACGCCGAAGCGATCTACGCCATTGATTCCCAGCTCGATTACGTCGCGATAGTGGATCTCGACGACGGTCAAAGCACACTGGAGTTGATCGGCGAGAACGGCGAGTTCCAGCTGGATGTCGAAATGTACTACTGGTACGTGGTGTACCCCCGGGCCTACTTTGAATTGCCGAGATACGAGGGCGGGTCCTTCTGGCGTACCTTCCTGGTCGACGATGACTCGTACGGCGCCACTTTGCTCGAGCACGTGTCCGGGGCACAGGACCTTCATGCCGCCGTCCTGGGCATCGGCGAGTGGATCCAGAGCTTCATGACCTTCGGCTACGGCACCAATCCATTGCAGCCCCTGGAGATCTACGACGCCCAGTTCGGCTCTTGCGGACAGTACGCCGTGATCACCGCCGCCGCTTCCCGGGCGGTGCTTGTGCCCGTGGCATCGGCCTCGGCAAGGGCGGACGATCATGAGTGGAACGAGTACTGGGACGAGCGCTGGATCATGTGGGACAACAGCCTCGGCGAAATCGGCAGCAATCCTCATTATCCCTATATTGACATGCCGGAGATCTTCGACGACGACACAAGCGGCGGCTTCGGTGTTTTCGGTGAACTGGCGCACGTTTTTCGTTTTCGCCCGGACGGTAACATCTTCGCGTCCGAACTCTACACGCCGTACAAGGACGTGGTGGTGGGAATCACGGATTCAATCGGAGAGCCGGTGGAGGGCGCGCGGGTAATCGTGGGATCGGCGGAAGCGGGAAACGCGCCCTGCACCTGGTCCTACACGGATGCTCTGGGGGAAGCGGCGTTCAGGCTCGGCGACGACCTCGGTTACCGGTTCGAGGCCTCTCATCCGATCCTGGGCGAGCAGGAAAGCTACGGTGTCGTCTGGACCAATACGTCCGATGATTTGTACACGGTGGACATGCAGTTCACCGTGCCCTACCCGAGGCTGGTACAGAACATGGGGGATCTGCCGACGGGGGGTCTCGCCGTACAGCTCGATTTCGAAGTGATCGAAACCGAGCAGCGCCGCATCAACCAGATGACCGAAAGCTACGAGATGGGTTTGACGCACCCGGTGATCCTCGAGGGTGGTGTGGTGGATATCTTCGTGCTGAACGCTTCCGCGTACCAGGCTTTCGTGGCGGGATCCCAGTTCGACGGTCGCTCCGTTTCCCTGGCCACCGGCGGCGCCTCCACCGTGCTTCACGCCCCGTCCGACGGACAGCCCCTCTACCTGGTTTTCGACAACACCCTGTGGCCCACAAGCGAAAAGCGCGTCCGGATTCGCCTGGTTCCATCCGAATAACGGTACCACAAGTGGGTCTCGACGAACTGCTATTCATCAACATCAACCAGGCCCTATCGAGCAGCGGCTGGTCGACTTTCTTCAGCATCGCGACACGCCTGGGCAACGGATACGTACTGGCCCTGCTGATCGTCCCGTCTCTCTTCTTCCTCGACCGCAAGAGATTCCGTGAGCAACTATTGCCCATGGTGATTTCCGTGGCCCTGGGAGGCCTCGCGGTGACCGTCGCGAAGGTTGCGGTGGACAGGCCGAGGCCCGCGGAACATTTCAGGGGGACCGGCACGGAGGTCCATACGCCCCTCGGCACTCCATCGGATCGCTCGTTTCCGTCAGGACATACCCAGACGGCCTTTGGGGCGGCTGCCTATCTCTCGTGCATGTACCCCGTGGCAATCCCGGCCTTCGCGGTTCTGGCGGCATTGGTGGGCCTCTCACGAACAGCCCTGGGTGTGCACTTTCCATCGGACGTCCTGGTGGGAGCTATTACAGGGATCGTTTTCGCCCTCGGCGTCTTCTTCCTCAACAAACGCCGATTACAACGCAAAACTCTCCCCCATTGACCGGGTTCAAGATCGTTGTTATCATGGTCATATGACCATAGTCACATAGGGAGATTTCGATGGTAAAGAAGTACAAGGCCGGTGAGTTCAAGGCCAAGTGTCTGTCGATTCTCGATGATGTCGCACGGGAGCACGAGACGGTATATGTAACCAAACGAGGCAAGCTCGTCGCTGCGGTGGTTCCGACTCCCGAAGTCGTGGAGGACATCGTGGCCTCACTGGCAGGAAGCATTATTTTCGAACACGACATTATTTCACCCATCGGAGAGACCTGGGAGGCAGGCGAATGATCGTCCTGGACACCCACTCCTGGATATGGCTGGCGGGAGGGAGCGACAGGCTCTCCCAAAAAGCGCGTCGGCGCTGTGAGCGAGCTTCTATATTGATCGTGCCGGCCATCTCCACGTGGGAGGTGGCAATGCTCGTGCACAAGGGAAGGATCGGCTTCGACAGAGACGTTCGGTTGTGGATCGGGCAGGCGCTGACATTGCCCGGGATCCGACTCGAACCGCTCACTCCTGCAATAGCCGTCCGGAGCACACGCCTGCCGGGGGGCCCGCACGGTGATCCCGCCGACCGTATGATCATCGCAACCGCCATGGAGTATGGCGCGCCCATCATTACTCGCGACAAACAGATCAGGAACTATTCTCATGTCCGAACGATCTGGTAGGCACTTTTCAACTATTTCCGTTGATGCCGGCCTCCATCAACTTCCCCTTCCCCTGTCAGGGGAAGGCCGGGATGGGGTTGACAGGCCCTGGGATCGTTTTCCCAAGACACGCTACGCGGGCTCCAAGCGAAAACTGCTGCCATTGCTCGCGAACGTGTTTCGCAACATGGAGTTCGACAAGGCACTGGATCCCTTCTGCGGTACGGGTTCTGTGGCCTATCTGCTCAAGTGCCTGGGGGCCGAGATTACCGCCAGTGACGCACTCGAATCCAATGTCGTCGCAGCCCGCGCGCTGATCCAAAACTCCGAAGAGACGCTGGGGAACAGGATCGAAGAACTGGTGTCCGGCCTCCCCACGCCTGACGGTCCGGTCGGTATCGTGGAGCGCATCTTCGACGGGATCTTCTTCAAACGTGACGAGAATCGTTTCATAGACCAGATCCTGCCGAGAATTGACGAGCTTTCCGGAGCAGGGCGCGATCTTGCCATGTACTCTCTCTTCCAGGCGTGTCTGGCCAAACGACCGTACAACCTGTTCCACCGGGCCAATCTTGCCATGCGCACAAGAGACGTGGAGCGTTCTTTTGGAAACAAGGTCACCTGGGACACTCCGTTCAATGTCCATATGAAACGTTACGCCACGTCGGCGGACGCGGCCGTGTTCGACTCCGGACGAGCCTGTCGAGCCGTCTGTTCCAATGCGCTGGATATGGATCCAGCCGGCTGCGACCTGGTCTATATCGATCCACCGTATGTTTCTTCCAGGGGAACAGGGGTGGACTACCTGGACCATTATCATTTCCTCGAAGGGCTGTGCGATCCCGAAAACTGGGAAGAGCGCGTTCTTACGAAATACAAGCACAGGCCTCTGCGAGGGCGGGGGCAGAATCCGTGGTGTGACCCGGCGCAGGTGAGCGACGCGTTCGAGGAGACCATTAACAGGTTCTGTGGATCAATCCTCGTGATCTCATACCGCTCCGACGGGATCCCCGGAATAGACGAGATCGTCGGTTTCCTCAAACACGCCGGAAAGCACGTGGAGATCGTGGACGCCGGCGAATACGTGTACGCTCTGAGCAGGAACAGGAGATCGAGAGAGATCGTGCTCGTCGGTCGTTGAGGCACCTCCCGGTGCGGAAAGGAAAGGGCGAATGATCGAGAATGATAGTGTCTTTGACAGGCTTCAGGAACGCCTCTGGAGTTTCGCCGAGCATCGGGTGATCACCGTCGCCGGAAAGACGGGAATCCTTGCGGAGCTGGCGAACGGTCCTGTCGCGATCGAGTCGATGGCACAAAAGCTGGGACTCGCCGCGATGCCCACGGGCAAGATTGTCCGCGCGCTGACCGCCCTCGGACTGGCCGAGCCCACGGGCGACGAGTACGCGCTCGTGAGCGGGCTCAGGGAGATCTTTACTCCGGGACCTCGTGATTTCACTCCTTTCCTCGAGCACTCTCACTTCATGTACGACCGCTGGGGGCAGAGCCTGGAACCGTGGCTGCGCGGTGAAAAATGGGGAACACAGAAGCGCGACCCCAGCGGGATAAGACGCTTCGACAAGGCCATGAAGGCGATGGGAGGCCAGATAGCGAGGCGTGCCGCAGATCTCATGGATCTGACCCGTGTCGAGAAGATGCTCGACGTGGGCGGGGGAACCGGAACTTATGCCATCGAATTCGCGAAACGAGCACCCAATCTCAGGGCGATCGTCCTCGACATGCCAGAGGTCGCCGATCACGGAAGGGAGCTTGGCAAAAGCACAGACATGTCCGATCGCGTGAAGTTCACGGGAGGGGACTACATGGATCCTGACTGCTACGGCGAGGGACACGATCTGGTGCTCATGGCGAATGTCCTCCACCAGGAGACCGTGGAGCGAGCGTCAACGATGGTCCGGCTGGGGGCCGGGGCCCTTTCACCGGGTGGAATGCTGGCGGTGATCGATTTCTCAATCGACGAGGAACGCCGCGAGAACATCCTGGGCACTCTCTTCGCCATAAACATGCGATCGTTCGGCGACACCTATCCGGAGTCGGTCATCCACAGATGGTTCTCGGATGCGGGGCTCGACGATCACGGCCGGATCGATATTGATTCCAACCGCTGGATCCTGTACGCGAACAAGCCAGCCTGGCATATATAAACCGAAGGGTCGCTTTCTTGCCCGGTGGTAGGCTAATGTAGTACAAGATACTACATGGGATTCAAACTGCATTTACCGGCTGTCACGGTAGCGATGATCATCTTCTGCTGCCACGCGAGCGCCGAACCGGCCCCGTCCCCGAGCCCTTCTCCCATCGCGCCCGTACATATGGTCTACCCGGACAACGCCACCGATCTTCCGGTAGCCACAGAACCCGCGGGTTCGGAGCTCACCGAGAAAGGGCGCAACATCAGAGGCCTGTACGTACCGTATCCGCGGCTTCGTTCCTGGAAAACGAGGCGAATTGTCCGATGGGTCAAGGAGATCGGCGCCGACGCGGTAGTCCTGGACATCAAGGACGACCGGGGCCGGATCACCTTCACACGGGAACTCCCGTACACGAAGGGATACGCACACGGCGAGGTGAGACGCATGGGCAAGATCGTCAAGACCCTCAAGGAGGAAGGCATCTACGTGATCGGTCGGCTGGTGTGTTTCAAGGATAACAAACTGGTGAGAGTCAGGCCCGACGCGGCTATTCGAGATCGCAGGACCGGAAAACCGTGGAGGGATCGGGGCGGGCTCGCGTGGGTGGATCCCCACTCGGAAGTGGCCCACGAACACATCGTCAATGTGGCGAAGGCGGCGGCGGCTATCGGTTTCCAGGAGATACAGCTCGACTACATCCGCTTTCCCGTGGAGAACTCCGCCAGATACGCCGACTATCCAAACCGTGTGGGTTCACCCGAGCGTTACGAGGCCATCGCGAAGATCCTTTCGAAAGTCGATCACGCGATAGATATTCCACTCTCCATCGACGTGTTCGGCCTTACGGCATATCACCCCGGCGATGAGGACGGGCTCGGGCAATCCCTGGAGCACCTGGCTCCGTACATCGACGCAATATCTCCCATGGTCTACCTGGCCAACTGGCCCAGGCGGTATTGGGAATACCCCAAACCATCGAAGACTCACGCCCTTGTGAGCGGAGCAGTCAGCCGGATTCGCCTTCGCCTGGGCGATGATATCGCTGTCAGGCCGCTCCTCCAGGCATTCAAGTGGCGGGCCAAGAACTTCTCAAGGTACTTCATAGTCAATCAGATCAATGCAGCCACCAAGGGGGGATCGTCGGGCTATCTCTTCTGGAACCAGAGCGGCAATTATCACAAGGTCGCCGCCGTGTGGAAGAATGACGAAAAGAAAAAGGGAGCGGAATAAAGCTACGCCGTAAGGACCCCGCCGATCTTTTTATTAATTTCTTCTTCGATCTTGGGTTTCAGGAGTTTGGCCAGCATGCCAAGGGTCAACTCGACAGACAGGTTGGAATCGGTAATTGTAAGCACACCCTTCTTGACGCCGCCGCCATCGAGCAGGCATGTGTCTCCATCCCAGCGAGAACGAATTCCGTATTTTTTTTTCAGGTCCGCAGCAAGCTCATCCAGGCGATCCTTGAGGATCCCCATGTCCATGCTGTGATCCCGGGAGATGGTGATGTCGGACATTTTATTTCCTTTCGATTTGACCCCGCCCCGGCCAACTTTGATCGGCGGATGATACACGGATGGACGGGATTCCTCAACGGAGGATTTCGAGAGTCTCTTCCAGTATCCCGGGGTTGATGTCCTGCGCGCGGATGCCGCGCCCGCGAACGAGTTTCACGCGCGCAAACGGTTTGGGCAATGAGTACCGGTCCCAGGCTTTCTCGAACACCCACGCCCGAGACGCGTGTGTGACGATGGGAACGATGATCGCGCCGGTCTCCCTGGCCGCGGTGATCGCTCCGGGTTTTGCCTTGTGGAAAGGTCCCCTCGGACCGTCCACTGCAAAGGCGGCATCGGCCCCGTTTTCCATTTCACGAATCAGGGTCTTGAGCCCGGCGGTCCCGCCGTGACTGGAGGATCCGCGCGTCACGATGAAACCCAACCTGGAGAGAATGTGCGTTTGAAGTTCCCCGTCTGCGGAGAGCGAGGACATCACGACAACCGGGCGCGGTCGTGGGTGCGCCAGGAGGCCCGCCTGATCGCCATGCCAGAAACAGAAGACAATCGGGCCGGATTCGTAGTCCGGTTCGGGTCCGACCAGCTCCAACCTCCAGGTCAAGCGCAACAATCTGACGAACGCGGCAGCCAGGAACGCGAGAACGATCCTCACAACTACCAAATCAGCACTTGGAGAGACCGTCCTTGCACCCCTCGTGATCATTGTTCTCGTCGAGGCCGCGCTGGAACATGCCCTTGGCCTTGCGTGCGTCCCCCTGCTTGAGGGAAATGTCACCCACGTACCAGTAGATATCGGCCTTGTCCACTCCGGCGCTGCTGTCAACACGCTGTAGCAGTAGGGCCCGGAAGAGCTTGATTGCCTTGTCCCAATCCTCGCGCTCGTAGTGTAGTTTTCCCAGGCTGATGAGCACCTCGGTGTTGGAGATATCCATCTTGTATGCGCTCTCGAGATGTTCGAGGGACTTGTCCTGATCCCCTCGAGACAGGTAGGCCCTGGCCAGTCGTTGGTGATACACGGCCGCCCCCTTTGAGCGCCTCTTGCCACCCAGGGTTTCCGCATCGATGAGCGACTCGATTACCGGGATGGCTTCATCCTCGCGTCCGGCGGCGATGTATCCATCCGAGAGCTTGAGCATCACGTCCTTGTTGGACCTATCCATCTCGTGGGCACGTTCCAGGCTCGCAACCGCTCCCGCCGCATCACCGAGGGGTCCGGATTGGAGATCGGCAATTTCCAGCAACTTGGCTACCTTTTCGCTGCTGGTTTCAAGGTTCATCTCCTGGCGCATGAGCGCTTCCCAGAGGCCGTCGTTGTCGTCTCTCTTGCGGCAGTATTCCACAAGAGAATCATTGGCTCCCACGTGCCCGGGATTGAGTTCAACAGCCTTGCGAAGCTCCGCAACAGCGCCGTCCTCGTCGTTCAGATGACTCTCGTTGAGCCGTGCGAGGCGGAAGTGAACCTCTGCCTGATCCGGTCCACCGCGACCGGTTTCGGCGGCCTTCCGAAGCACCTCCGCTACACGATCCCAATCCTCGTTGGCCTCATACAAACCGGCAAGGGCCGCCAACGCTCTTGTATGCTCGGGATCCTGCTCGAGGACACGCTCGTAAATGTCGGTCGCTCGATCCGGGTCGGACAACTGTCCATCCCATATCTCTCCTATTCGCACGAGGAGGGTGAGTTCGGACTCGACGTTGCCCTGATCGCGTGCCCTGTCAGCCCGACCCTCCAGCATCTCCACGAGATCCTGCCAGCGCTCGGTCTTGGAGTAGATGCGCTCCAGGTCGGCGTTTGCCTGATCGTCCTGCGGATCGATCATCAGGATCTCCTGCAGGTGATCGGTGGCTTCATCCGGATCGTCGAAGCGCTGCTCGGCCAACATCGCCAGAC
>JAUXHN010000085.1 GCA_030621515.1 Deltaproteobacteria bacterium
CACGAGTGTTTCGGTCTCTTCGATGCCGACGGGAACTACCAGGGATACGGGGCTTGCATACCCGACAGCTACATGTGAGATGAATAGAGCAATTTTCTTTCTTGTGACTGCGCTCACGGTTGTTGTCGTTGCCGCTGGCTGCTCGAACGTTTCGTCCATCGAAGACGGTGGGACCGGCGAAGATATCGATTGCACTCAGGGGGAATACAATGACGATTTTGAGCTACTCGAACAGTCAGATGTTGCAACCCTCGCGGGTTACACTTCGATCTCGGGAGAACTTTGGATCGAGTGCCCGACGTGCACCGACTTGAGCGAGTTGATTTGCCTTGTATCAGTGGGTGAGGACTTGAAAATTCGCAACAACGACGCCCTCACCAGCCTGGAAGGACTGAGCGCCCTCACTTCGGTGGGCGGGGACTTAGGGATCTCCGTGAACGACGCCCTTATCAACCTGGACGGTCTGAGCGATCTCACCTCGGTGGGTGATGAATTGGAGATTTACTACAACGGCATTCTTCCCGACTGCGAAGTGTGCGGTCTGCTGGACCAGCTCACTACCGCCCCGACTTCCATAGATGTCTACGACAACCTCGACGACTCTTGCACGCCCGTTCCGGCTAACTGTCCATAGTTCTTTGCGCCCGGCAAGAACTCCACATTCAGTGCTTCCGGCCTTTTCGGATAGCCCGATATTCGGCCTGATTCGGCCTTGACACAATGCCACTTTTTCGCTACGGATCTCCAAGATGCTTTGGTTTGACACACACGTCCCAGTTATGCCCCCCCCCGATACATCTAGCGGCAGATCTCACACACGGCGAGCCTCCCTCTTCCGGCGCGCCCTTCCTACATCTCTCTTCCGATCCGTCTCCCCACAACAAAACACAGCGACAACTTCTTCCGTTCGGCCAGGGTGACAACAACCGCCGGATAAACCGGCCGACAGCCTACTGTGCGAAAAGTAAACCGCGCGGGAACACGTGAGGAGTATAATGAGACTACTGAAGGCACTTTTAATGGGCACGGCAATCCTGATTATGGGACAGCAGGCGACCGCGCAGGGAATGAGTGGGTCGTTGCATCCATATTGGGATGAGGCCGAGACCATCCCGTACTTCGAGGAGTACGGCGCGGAAGAAGAAGCTACGTACATAGCATCGACCTGTCATCGGTACGAAGTCCCGATCGGCGAGGAAGAGGCGTACTTTGAGAGCACCGCAATCGTGCCCTGCGATGAAACGTTTGAAGGATGTACGGATGGGTTCGAAAACGAGTATGGAGTGCTGGGCAGCACCGGGACCGGCCCCCACTACTACAACAACCATAAACACACCTGCGACCCGGACTTGGGTCCGCACGCCAACAGAGTAAGAATCAAGTCCGGCTCCCATCAAAACGCCGGAACCAACGCGAACATCTGGATGTGCTTCGGCCGGCACATGGAGCATTACAGCAGTACTAACCCGGACTACGACCGCCCGGAAACCCTGTGGTACGACGATACGCCGGCCGGTCAGGATGCCGCTTGCTTCAATCTCGGTAAGGGACCGTCAGCCCCGAACACATGGGTTAACTATTACTTCTGTTGGCCAGACGACTGGAATGATTTTTTCAGTTGGCTCGAGCCGGACGATTGGAAATTCATCCGGTTCTGGATGCCTTCGACCAACGGCCTGCAGATCGACACGCTGGTAATCAAACATAACAATCAAATCATTTATGAAGAAACAGGAATGGACTATTGGTTTGACAAATATTACAACCGGCAACTCTTCATGGATTGGCGAATCGCGCAGTACAAGCATGATCGCATGGCCGCCATTGTCGGGGAGGACTACATGCTCTCGATTCTTGAGCTGGCGGCGCAGGACCTTGGTTTCAGCGGCGCCCGCAAGTACAGCAAAGACGATGAGGGCCAGTGCTCGGAGTTCGCAGTATACGCAATACAGCAGTCGGAGCAGTTCTCCAGCCTGTGTCCCACCGATCGGCCCAGGCCGCTCATCGATGGCGATATCGGTTGTGGTGATATGTACCAATGGTTCTTCTACTGCAACTACAGTAGCCGCGTAATAGATGATATCTACGACCATCCGGAACTGATGAAGCCGGGATACTATCTTTCCTTACACGGAAGGGGTCACAGTGTGATCTTCGTGGATTGGGTAGGCGCCGTGGGTGGTGAGTTCTATGTCATCGACAGCAACGGCTATCACACAAATACCGTGGCTTTATATAATCGTGGTGATTGGGGAGATGGAATACATGGCAACAACGCAATGGATGATGTCGATTTCGCGGGAAAGACCTATTAGGAGGTACTTAGATGCGGAAATTAGGATTTATTGAGTTTGTGGTTTCGCTTGGTCTTTGCCTCGTTGCGGTCGGCGGGACATCGTGTACCGGTGGGAATACAGGCCGTCCTGACGGCTCAACCGATACGGATACGGATACCGACACGGATACGGATACCGACACGGATACCGACACGGATACCGACACGGATACCGACACGGATACCGACACGGATACCGAATCATATTGGGATTGGCAGGAGTCGGATATCCCGGATGAGATCTATTACGACAACCATGATTTTCTACTCTGGGCGACGGCCGTGGACGATGTAGTGATCTGTTCCGATAGTGAAGGGAGCGGCCCCGTCGGCCTCGCCGAGTTCAACGGCACATCGTTCACCGTGTCGACGCTGCCTTCAGGAATCGACACATTTCATTGTTGGGGTGTGTGGGGCAACGGCACGGATGTTTGGGCATGGGGGTCCTTCGACTTGTTCAGTGACGAATACCGTGTGTTGCGGCGAAACGGGGCGGCCTGGGTCGAGGAGACGGTGGAGGGGTTCGAGAACTGCGCAACGGTGTCCGAGAGCTGCCAAATCGAGGCTATGTTCGCGAACGGCGTCGGCACGCCCCACGCGACCGGATGGTCCGACGCGGATTGGATCCCACCCGTGGTGGGATCGCGCGTCGTGTGGGAGCGAGAGGCGGCGACTGAGTCGTGGATCGTCGATACGGGCGCCGTTTTCCCCGATTTCAACACAATGCAAGGGCTGTATTTTGTCCTCGACGGTTCCGTTTCAGTATGGGGCGGCAAAATGGATGATGATTGGATGGTTCTCGATGTCGACACCGGGATAGTCGATCTGGGATATCCGCAGTCGGAACGGATCCTATGGTTGGACAGGGACGGCGTGGGCGGGTTCGTCGCGAGCAATGGAGCCGATCTGCTCCGTTACGACGGCGTCGCGTGGAACGTGGAGACTGGTATACCTTGCGATTCCAGCCCGTACCCGTGGGATATCTGCTGGGAAACCGGGGCGGTGGACGCAGACGGGGCCGTGTACCTCGCCGGGGGTCGCGGCGGCTACGGTGATTGGGGCGCGGACCAGTGGCGGCTGCATCGATGGGACGGGGAGAACCTCGAGGAGATCCTGGAACCTTGCCCGGGAACAAACCCGTACTGCGGCATCTCGGATGTAACCGTGATTGGAAACCGCATCTACGCGGCCGGAAAACGCGAACTTATCGGTGTGCTCCTCTGGGCCGATATTCCCTGAAACAACCGGCAACCCGTAGGGAATTTTTCTTAACCCGATCAAGCTGCTAGTATCGATTCATGTTTTTAGCCTGCATAATTCGCCGGCATGCCGGCAAGATCGCGTCGGTGGTGTGTATCGGTCTTTTCGTTGCGGGTTGCGGTTCCGGGAGCAGTTACGTTCCCCCGGGGTTCACGCCACAGGAGCTGGAGTGGGAGAGATACCACGAAGCGGAGAAGGCTGGCAGGTTGGACGAGGCCGCTGACGGGTACGAGTCAATGTGCCTGGCGAATCCTCCATACCGGCGCGCTTGCTACGATCATGCGCGAGTGCTGGACATGGCGGGAAGGAAATTGCTTTGCGCGCAATCGGCGGCTCGATTCGTGAGCCGTTTCCCCGGGGATGCCCTTGCTGCGACCGGGGTCAAGTTGATGGGCCGATGTTATCTCGACATGGATCGCGCCGATGAAGGAATCGCTGCCCTCGAGGAGCTTGCGGACGACGTCAAGGGCAAGGATGCATGGGATTCGGTCGTGTATCGAATCGCGAAGCTGCATCGCTCGCGCGAGGACACCGGTTCGGAGGAACGCGCGCTCGAGAAGATCGTGAATATGGAGAGATGGGATAGCCAGCTCTGGGACAACTCCATCTGGCGGCTTATCGAGATCTCCGGGGAAAGAGGGGACACCGAGACCGAACGGCGTTTGCTCAAGAAGTTCCTCGATTCCCGGGAGAGATCGTACCTGATCGCGAGCTACAATTTCAGTCATCATGATGATGCGCTTCTACAACTTGGAAAGATCTACTTTCAGGAGAACCAGCTCGAGAAGGCGCGCGCCCTTTTCATGGAGCTGGCGAACTGGAAGACCAGCAGGATGAGAGACGACGGTTACCTGTGGGCTGCCAGGGTAAGGTTGCGCCAGGGCAAGAACGAAAAGGCCTGCCGCCTGCTTGCCAGGATCGTCGAAAAGATGCCCGCCGCCAACACCAGGAAGGAGGCTATCGAGCTTGCCGGAACGGCCGGTTGTGGGCAGATGAAGGGTGTGGAATTGACCACACAGGGTCAATAATCCTCGTCGTCCTCGTCGTCTTCGTCGTCTTCGTCGTCCTCTTCGTCCGGTTCCTCATCGAATTCTTCATCATCCGGGTCGTCCCCCAGATCATCGTAGTCCTTGTCATCCTCGTCGTCATCGATGTTCAGCTCGGATTCGTCGAAAAACAGGTCGATGCTCGAGGCAGAGAAGAATCTGTCCATGCTCTCCAGCAGCTCGCTGACAGTATCTCCGTTCCATTCCGCCAGGATGTCGTCAATTGCTTCTTCCAGGTCGCCCGATTCGATCAGCTCTTCGATCTCCTCTATTTGCTCATCGGTGAAACAGTCCCGAATATCGCTGGCGAGGCTCTCGTACTCACCGTTTTCAATGGCGTCGGTGATCGCCTGCTTGATGTTGGCTGTGCGACGGGTGTCGATGAAGATCTCAGGCATTGTCCCTAACCTCCTGAACCCGGCTGTTGCTTTGCGAAGTGCAGTGGACGTAGTCCACGGAGCCGCAAAGGTACAGACTGGTCAACGAGTTTACCTGTTATCGTCCGCAGTTAACGGCTGATTCATTGCCGCAGCAGGGCTATGCGAACCCAATAAAATGCCTAACTATGGGAGATAATTTCTGTCAAACAAATTAATTGGATTTTTTAGGGGCAGTGCGCATCCTGTTCGGGTTAACATCATGAGCGAAATGTTGGCAAAGTGGAGATTCTCAAAGACGATGATGGCGGCCGGCTTCAACGGTTTGGCTGCCGTGATGGCGATCCTTGTCTGGTGCCAGACTGCTGACGCGCTCGATCTGTCCGAGAACCCGGAGAGATCGGTCTTTTTCGGCGTGGACCTGGGCGCCGGCCTGGACATGGGGAAGGGCGCGCGTCACCCGGTTGACATGCGCGGCGAGAGTCCGGAAGCCTATGCGATTTCCGGGTTCCTTTTCAGTATTCAGGGTGGGTATCGTTTCAACGAGATAATCGGGTTCGACACAGGATGGCATCAGATCCGGCATAATGGCGATGAAGATTGGGGTGGTATCGCGAGCTATTCCATCGGGCACATTGCCTTCCGGCTGGCCATTCCCACTCCGTCGCGGCAGACGGTCGTTTTCGAACTGGGTCCGGCCATCGGGGGGTTCTACTACGGCAACGTTGCGGGGAAGGAGGAAAACGACGCATTTGTTTTCGGCGGACTCGGAGGAGTGATCCTGGAGCACGAGTTGGGCCTGGCGGTGGTAGGGTACATCAAGTTCAATTACGTTCCGGCATACAGGTTCGGGCAGGACAAGCTCTTTTTGAGCGAGGAATGGTACGATGAAGAGGGGGGCAGCCATGTGGAAAGGTTGGATTCCAAGGACTTCACCGATGGGCGGCTCGTTCACCTGTTGTGGATGACGGTCGGGATACAGTTCGAGTGGGTGTTGCGGTAGGAGCCTTTGTCAATTTGTTTTCCAATAACAAAACGTTGTTTCGTTCACATCTCAATCTGATACACTAGCCGGCATGAGTGATTCGGACAATTCCACCGAGACTGTCGGCCCGAATGCAGAGATCGGTGACATCGCCGTGCGTGTGTTCGGCCGTACAGATGTGGGCTTGGTGCGCGATCACAACGAAGACAATTTTCTGATAGCCGATCTTACGGCCTCCAACCGCAGTATCAAGCCCGAGGTGCGGACCCACGATTTGGGCTCCCGGGGTTCCCTGTTCGCCGTGTGTGATGGTATGGGCGGCGCCGCGGCGGGGGAAGTGGCCAGTCAGATCGGCGTGGACACCATTTACGAGATAATGCAGGAGGGAGATCCGGCCCGGGACGACCACGAGATGGCCCGCAGGTTGGATCGAGCCATTTGCGAGGCCGGGACGCGTATCTTCACGGCGGCGAAGATCAATAGGGGGCAGCGTGGGATGGGCACCACCTCCACGGCAGCGGCCCTGATCGGCGCCAGGATTGTTTTCGGACAGGTGGGAGACTCCCGAGCCTATATGATCAGGCAGGAGAAGCTGGTTCAGGTGACCAAAGATCAGTCACTCGTTCAGCAGCTCATTGACGCGAAGCAGCTCACCGAGGAAGAGGCAAAGGACTTCGATCGCAGCAATATCATTCTCCAGGCGCTCGGGACTACCGAGGGAGTCCACGTGGATGTCACCTCTGTCGACTTGCGCAGAGGGGATGTTCTCGTAATGTGCAGTGACGGTCTCTCCGGGCTTGTGGAGCCCGACGATATCCTGGAGGTCGTCAAGGCCATCGACGAGCCTATGGAGGCTTGCCGGCGCCTGACGGAGATGGCCTGCGACAGGGGAGGAGAGGATAACATCACGGTAATCGTCGCCCGCTTCGAGGGCGATGGACTTGCCCAGCCGTCCGACGACGATACGCTTGTGTACGAGAAGTTCAATTACATCAAGGTTACGGAAACCACGTCCAGGACGCCGATTCCTAAATTCGACGATGACGAAACTCCAGATAAGGAAAAGGAGACGGCCTCTTCGGAGGAAGAACCGGGATCGAAGCCCGATCCGGAACCCGAGCCTGAGCCGGAAGCCAAGCCGGAATCCAAGCCGGAAGCCGAGCCGAAGCCTGAGCCCGTTGAAAAAGAAAAACAAGATCAGGCGCCCGACATTGAGAAGGTCGATGAAGATACGAGCCCAAAAAAGAAGGGCGGTGCGGGAGTCGTGATCGGTGTGCTGGCAACTCTGGTCATACTGGGTGGGATCGGCGGCTATCTGGTGATTGGGTCCGGGACTGAAAGCGAGATCGTGGAGGAAAATCCAATCATTCCCGCGAATATCGTCATGCCGCCGGCTGCTGTTCCCAACGAGGCCGGGGCAGTGCCGGTTCAGGAGAAGCCCATCGTTGCAGAGCCCATACTGGCTCCGGTGGCGGAAGAAGCCATCTCGGGCGGCGGCGTGGACGATGTGGACGACGGGGCGGATGACGTGCCCCGTCCGCGCAAGAAGGTGAAGGATTCCGTTACGGATCCAGAGGACGAGCCGCCTGGTCTGGAATCGGAAGCAAAGAAAGGATCCGATACGGGTGTTGAGCCGTCCAAACCGATGACAGATAAAAAGGTGACGGTCGACAAGAAGAAACCGGTCAAGAAGAAAAAGAAGAAAAAGCCCGTGATCGATGACAACCCGTATTGATTTGAATGACAGGCAGTGATTGTCGATACCCTGCCGTTTTGAGAAAGTGGAAAGGAACGGAACGTGGTTGACGAGTTAGTATGTCCGAGATGTCAGGGCGTCAATCCAAGAGGCACCGAGTCCTGCGCCAAGTGCGGCACCTCCCTGGAAGAGCAGAACGCCAAGCAGGAGGTCGACCCGATGCTCGGGGCCTTCGTTGGCGAACGATTCCTTGTGAGCAGGAAGCTCGGCGAAGGCGGCATGGGCGTAGTCTACGAGGCGGAGCAGACCGCCATCGACAGGAAGGTCGCCCTGAAGGTCCTGCACCCGCACCTGACCGATGAGAACCTGTACGCCAGGTTCCGCAACGAAGCCGCAGCCAGCAGCCGCCTCGGGCACCCCAATACGATCACCGTGTACGATTTCGGCAAGACCGAGACCGGTTCCCTTTATATCGCCATGGAGTTCATAGACGGGATCAGCCTCGATGACGAGATCATGAAAAATGGCGCTCTCGACTGGCAACGCGCCGGCAAGATAGGTTTGCAGATATGCGGTTCCTTGCAGGACGCGCACGACAACGGCATCGTCCACCGGGATCTCAAGCCCGAGAACGTGATGCTCTGCGTGAGAGGCGGAGAAAAGGACGTGGTCAAGGTCCTCGACTTCGGCATAGCCAAGATCATGGAGGACGACGGTCAGGACCAGAGAAAGGCCCTGACAAAGACGGGCATGGTCTTCGGTACTCCCCAGTACATGTCCCCGGAGCAGGTGAGGGGAGAAAAGGTAGATTCCCGATCCGACATCTACTCCACCGGCATCATCCTGTACCAGATGCTCGCGGGTGTGCTGCCCTTCAAGTCCGAGACTCCCATGGGCGTCCTGACGATGCACCTCCTGGACACCCCGCCACCGCTTATCGAGGCGAAACCGGCGCTGAATGTTCCAGGGGAGTTGGAGGCAGTAGTCCTTTCCGCTCTGGCCAAGGATCCCGGCGACCGCCCACAGTCCATGAAGGAGATGGCCCGGCGAATAGAAGAGGTGCTCTCGGGTTCGAAGGGACTCCCGGCAGCGCAACCCGCAGCCCCGGTCGGAGGAGTGGCGGATACCGTCCAGGCTCCGATCACCGACTCCGCCATGCCCGTCCCTCCCACTGCGGAATCCGCATCTCCGGCGATCGAGTCGTGCGCCATAGGGAAGGGCGGCAAGACCGGCATGATCATCGGCATCATCGCGGGAGCCGTGGTGCTGTTGGGGGGAGGAGGATCCGCCGCGTGGTACTTCCTGTTGGGACCCGGAGCCGGCTCCGCCCCTACAAACCAAGTCGCCATCCCGCAACCTTATGTCCAGCCTCAGATCCAGCAGGCGGGAGTCACCCAACCCCAGGTTGTGCCACCGGTTCAACCGGATGTGCAGATGCTTCCGGGCCTGGCCACGGATCCTGTTGCCGAGGGTAGTGGGGATCCCAAAAACGGCGAAAAGACATCCGGCAAGAAGAGCGGAACCGGTGTCAAGAAACCAAAGAAGGATGCCGCCTGCATCATTTTAGGCGGGAAGGACAAGATCGGCAAGGCAATCGCCAAGACGTTGAGCAGTAACCAGCACAAGATCAAGTTGTGCGCCAGGGCATCCAAGAAGGAGTCTCGCGCAACACTGGCGTTCAAAATAGCGAAGGGCGAATCGAAGCCTACCGCCATGAGAAACGTATCAGGAGGTGGGCTCGGCGCCTGCCTCGCCAAGATCCTCAATCAAACGTTCAACGAAACCAACGACAAGAAACGCAGCGGCATTGCGAGGTTCGAGTTCGAGCACTCCGGAAGAGCGATCAGCAAGTGCGGCGTAGGTGTAAACGTCAAGCTGGCTCCCGTAAGGAAAGCCCGGCCCAAGAAACCAACCAAAAAGAAACCGACGTTGGGGATCAAGACGAGGTAGCGAGGCATATGGGGAAAGAGGGCAGCGAGAAGTAAAATGGCAAAACTGGTTATTTTCGGTAGTGACGGCAGGAGAGAGGTGGATCTCAGCGAGCACAATTCCATCGGTCGGCTGCCCCAGAACGACATCCAGGTGCTGGATCGAATCGTTTCCAAGGAGCACTGCATAATTCACCTGGAAGAAGCAAGAGGTTACATCTTCAAGGATCTGGGCAGCCTCAACGGCAGTTTCGTCAACAAGGAAAAGATATCCGGCGAGATCCAGCTCCGTGACGGGGATGAGGTGTTCCTGGGCAACACCAGGTGCATGTTCATCTCCGAGGACGCGGGGGCAACCGTGGCCCAGCAGGTTGTGGATATGAGTGAGGGCGGTATCCAGAGCCACATCAGGTCCAAAATAGCCGCTGTGGAGGACAGGTTCTTGCCGGAGGTCGAGATAGAGGACAACAAGGATCTGCGTACCGATTACGAGAAACTGCGCGTTACATACGAACTCCAACACGATATCGGCCTTGACCTCAACCTGGACCAGATCCTGGAGAGGATCCTGGAGAGAACATTCGAATTTCTCAACTGCGATCGTGGTGTCATCTTGCTTAGCGACGAGTCAAGCGAGATGAAACCGCGAGCGTTCAAGATGAAGAAGCCCGAGGATAAGATCTCCATATCATCGACGCTGGTGAAGGCGGTTCAGGCCGAGAAGGCCGGAATCCTGTCGTCGGATGCGCAGATGGATACCCGCTTCAAGGAAGCCAAATCCATGATCATGCAGGGCATCCGCTCTTCAATGGCGGTCCCCATCTTGCACGCGGATGAGCTTCTCGGGATCATTCTCATCGATTCGTCCGTTGCCGTGAACGCCTATTCCGAGAAGGATCTGCACTTGCTGTCCAACATCGCCAACCAGACGGCACAGTTCATAGTAAATGCGGACATGACCAAGAAGATCGAGGTGGACGCCGCCACCCGCGAGCGTTTTTCGCGGCTCCTGTCTCCCGATCTGGCGGAAATGGTCGTCTCCGGAGAGCTGTCGGTTGAAAAGGGCGGCGAGGATCGTATCGCCACGGTGCTCTTCGCGGATATTCGGGGATTCACTTCCATGAGTGAGAATATGCCTGCGGCCGATGTGTTGCAGATGCTTAACGAGTACTTCGAGATCATGGTGGAGGTGGCGTTCAAGCACGAGGGCACTATCGACAAGTTCGTCGGTGATGAGATCATGGTGCTGTGGGGCGCTCCTGTGACTCACGATGACGATCCCGGCAGAGCGGTGAGCGCCGGGCTGGACATGCAAACGGCCCTCGTGGAGTTCAACCGTACCCGTCAAGACGAGGGGTTACCGTCAATCGAGATCGGGATCGGCATCAACACCGGGCCGTTGGTGGCGGGTTATATCGGCTCCACGCGGACAATGAGCTATTCGGTGATCGGTGACACCGTCAATACCGCCGCCAGGTTATGCTCGGCCGCCAAGTCGGAACAGGTCCTCATCAGCGAGTATACCTACGAGTGCGTGAAAGACGATTTTGATTTCCTCCAGCACGACGCCGTGAAGGTGAAGGGCAAGGTAAAGCCGGTGAAGAACTTCCAGGCGCTTGGATACAAGGATCTGGACAAGACCGACATGACGCGTCCTCACAAGATCACCATGGCCAAGAAACTGGACTGATCTTATTTCCGGGCGTCCTGCCCGGTTCAAACTGTTTTGATATGGAAATAACCCCATCCCTGCCTTCCCCTGCGAGGGGAAGGGGAAGTTGATGGGGGCCAGCTTTGACTAGTAACCGGGAGGGGGAGGAGCGGGAGCCGGTTCCGGCGCGGGAGGAACAGGTTGCGGCTGGTATCCGCCACCGGGTTGAGCGGGTTGTCCGTAGCCGGGCTGCGCGGGCTGTCCGTAGCCGGGCTGTGCGGGCTGCGCGGGCTGTGCCGGCTGTGCCGGAGCGCCGAATCCAGCATCCATCGCGGCTCCCTCGCCCTCCTCGTGCATGATTGCTTCGATGCACGTAACCGGGCCCTTGTCTGTGGGTGCGGGGCAGTAATAAACGTGGGTTCCCCAGACCAGACCGAAAGCCCAGGTGTTCGTTGTATACCAGGAGTCTCCGTTGAGGGAGGAGTCCGTGTGCATACCGGAGTATACATAGCTGCAACTCATCAGCGTCATAAACATCACAGAGGCCAATGCGACATACAGATAGTTCTTCATTTCATTTGCCTCCTTTACTCGCGTTCTTGTTCTTCGACAGGCCAACATTCGGGATTGCCGTCTGTGGCGTCGCATATATACATTTTGGTTCCAAATATGTGACCACTTACAACGTATGCTTTGCCCTCCTTGGAGAGGACTGCGGCCTGCGTTATGCAGCCCGAGAGCATTGCTGCCGCAGCAACTATTAAAAGGACTTTCTTCCAGGTCATTTTTCCCTCCAGTCGTGGGTTTCTTGACGATGGCGCTTTAAAATTCGCATGAATATTAGGTACATTGTGCTGAATGAGTCAATCGTTTTTTAGTGGAATTAACATTATACTTTTTGGACTGTTTGCTTTCCTCAGGCAACTGGCTATTTAATGAAAGACAGGAGGAAAAAAATAATGCGGATGAAAGTTGCCACATGTGGGCTCGTTTTATCAATATTGCTGCTGCTGCCGTCTCTCTCTTTCTCTTTTACCGGGGCGGGCAGACATGTGGAGCTTGTTCCGGAGGGTTCCGGGTGGATCGTGGGCCATGGTGGAGCCACGAAGCCGAGCGTGATCACCGGGGCGCCCTGGCAGTTCATCGAGCGGTTCGGCGGCGAGTGGGTCCAGCGACGCGGCGGCCCGGTAGGGCATTTCAGGAGAATCTGGGGTGAGGGTATCCCGGTGGATCCCTCGGTGCACTACGATTCCCTGGTGGCATTGTCTGCAGCGGAAAGTTTCTGGTGGCAAAACGCATACCTGCTTCCCCGGGGAGTGTTTCCGGCCGATATGAAATTGCGGGGGAACGGCGAGTCCAGGGGAATGAGGACCGTCACTCACGATCAACTCCACGACAACGTGCCGGTGATAGGCTCGGGGGCATACCTCGTTTTCGCGAGCGGTCGCATGGTGATGATCGGTGTTCGTATGTTTGCAGTGGAGCCCATTGAAACCTGTCCCTCGGTGGAAATCGTTGAGGCGGCGAGCGCAGCGACAGAGTATCTGAAAAATCGGGGCATCCACGCTCACGCCGGTTCATCCCGACTGGTGATCATGCCTCTGATTGGCGAGGATGTCGTCGATTACAAGCTCGTGTTCGCGGTTGAGTTGAGCGCGCCGGTGGGCAGGTGGACCGCATATGTGGATGCCCACGAGGGCCAGGTTTTCGCTCTGCGCGACGAGCGGATGTTCATGTCGGCAACGGTCAACCTGGAGCATCACGACCGGAACCCCGGAGGGAGCCTCATTCCGGGGGGCGCCTCCTATCTGAACATTACAACCACCGCCGGGAACGAGACCACCGATGTCGACGGCGTCTTCACCGTGACCGGAACTTCAGTCGATCTCAGCGGCGATCTTCTGGGACCGTACGTCAGGGTCGACAATCAATCCGGAACCGACGCGGTGCTCAGCGCAACCGGGATTGGTGACTCGGACTCCCATCTGTGGACGGGCGACGGCAGTGAGGAGCAACAGGCTCAGCTCGATCTGTACAAGTTCTTTGTGATTATCCGTAACCACGTGCGAAATTTGGAGGACAATTTGCCATTTCTGGATGAGCAATACCCGGTCCTCCCCAACCACATCGACAGTGACGGGGACGGCAACCAGGATTTTTGCAACGCGTGGTCGGACGGGGTGTCCATAAACTTCCTCATGGCGGGAGGTTATAGTTCATACCAGTGCAACAACACCGCCATGATTGCGGACATCGTCTATCATGAGTACGGGCACTCCGTGCACATGAACGCCGTGTTTTCATCCTCGGGTATCGGTGTGTTCGACTCAGCTGTCAGCGAGGCCTTCGCGGATACCACGTCCGTGGTCATCACCAATGACAGCATCATCGGGCCGTATTTCCTGACCACGGGGCAGGGGATCCGCGATCTGGAACCCGACAAGGTGTGGCCGGACGACGTTGTCGAGGATGAGCATCAGACGGGTTTGATCCTGGGCGGCGCCCTGTGGGATCTGCGCAAGGCAATGATCATCGAGTACGGGGAGGCCCAGGGGCGCACGTACAGCGACGAGCTCCTGCTTCAAATGATGCGCTTCACCGGGAAGATGGATACATCTTTCGAGGCGGCGCTCCTCTCCGATGACGATAACGGGGATCTGTCGGATGGAACCCCCAACCTGTGTATGATCTACGAGCACTTCGCCCTTCATGGACTGGCTGCGGATGGGCAGGGGCTCATAAGCATAGATCACGAGCAGATCGCCGAGATAAACTTCCCGAGCAATCCGATCACCGTAAATGCGTCCGCAAGAGTCACCGAGGAGGAGTGCGCCACCCTGGGTGAAGTCATCGTGGCCTACAGCGTGAATCATGGAGAGACCTGGTCGGAGGTGGAGATGGTATCCCAGGGAGGCGACGACTTCAGTGGCGACATCCCGGCACAGCCGAGGGGCACGGAGCTCTGGTATCGAATAGAGGCCTCGGATACCGATACCGGACACACGATGGTCAAGCCCACCAACAAGGCCGAGCCGTACTACATGGCCTATGTGGGACCGCTGAAGATGATCCTGTGCGATGACTTCGAGCAGGAGGATCTCGAGTGGACCCATGAGCTGATCTCCGGTGAAGATATCGATGGAGCCGACGATTGGATGCGCGGGTTCCCGCCCGGTATCGGCGGCGATCCGGACGAGGCATACAGCGGTGATTACGTGTGGGGCAACGATCTCCAGCCGGAGGACAACTGGAACGGTCAGTACCAGCCGAACAAGGTAAACACCCTCAGAAGCCCCGTATGGGATCTGAGCGAGTACGAGGGCATGAACGTGCGGTTGAGGTTCCGGCGCTGGCTGGGCGTGGAGGACGGCTTCTTTGACCAGGCTACGGTCTACGTCAACGAGACCGAGAAGGTGTGGACGAACGTTGCGTCATCGTCGATGGATGAAGATAAATCGATTCACCACGTGGACAAGGAATGGATCCTTTTTGACATGGATATCTCCGATCTCGCGGCGGGAAACTCGGCGGTCCAGCTGAGGTGGGAGATAGCTTCGGACCAGGGCCTGCAATTCGCAGGATGGAACATCGACGACGTCTGCCTCTACACCGATGGTGAGTTGATTGACCCGGATTCGGGCCTGCCGGACGCCGGACTGGTGGACAGCGGGGTGCAGTTCCACGCCCTGTCCAGCAAGTGCGGTTGTGAGGTGCCGGGAAACTCCGGTGATTTTGGGTCTATTCTGCGAACGATTCTGGCTGTCATATAGACTGCATGCAGGTCAAAAACATTGTCATAGTCAACCCCCGCGCCGCAGCGGGAAAGGTTCAAAAACGCCTATTGGATATCGAGGCGGCGGTGTCCGATAGGTTCGGTCATTGCGAGATTCGGGCGAGCGACGAGACGGGCGGCGTGACCAGTCTCGTTTTGGAGGCGGTGAACGAGAACCCGGAGCGGCTGATAATCGTTGGGGGAGACGGCACGGTGAACGAGGCGATCAACGGCCATGCAGCTCCCTCCACCGGAGAGTTGATGGAGGATTGCCCGCCGATGGTCTTTATTCCTTCGGGCACGGGCAGCGACTTCGCGAGATCAATCGGCGCCTCCGGAGCCGGTGTTGTCGGTGCGCTGCAAGACTTGACCTCCCGCAAGATAGACGTGGGCCGAATAGAGGTGACGGACGGTGACGGTGAGCGAGTATCCAGGTATTTTCTCAACATTGCCAGCATCGGCGTCAGTGCCGCAATAGCACAGAACGTCAACCGGGGTTCCAAGCGTCTGGGCGGCAAGGCGGCGTTTGCCGTCGCTGCGGTCACGACTCTGTTTTCCTGGCGTGACAGGAAGGTCAGGTTGCGGATAGATGATTCGTTCGACGAGGAACTGACCGTGAGCGCAGTGGTGGTGGCCAACGGGAGTTTTTTCGGAGGCGGGATGAAGGTGGCGCCGGACGCCATCCTGGACGACGGGCTGTTCGACGTGATCATCATGGAGGGATTGGGTGTGTTCAAATTCGTCATGAACAGCCGCAAGGTCTATCGGGGCGAGCACCTGGATGTTCCCGGGATACGCTCGGTGAGGGGAAAGAAGATCTCGATAGCCCCCCTGGACGATATGGGCAGGGTACCCGCGGAGATGGACGGGGAGCACCCCGGGTTTCTTCCGGTCGAGTGCACGATCCTCGAAGGGGGTGTCCGTGTCCTCGCGCCCTGGTCGAGAATCACGGCCGTGGGCTTGACGATATGAGGCTGCGCCTCTATTTTGCAATCTGGTTTGCGGGACTAACTCAGTGGTAGAGTGCTAGCTTCCCAAGCTGGAAGTCGCGAGTTCAAATCTCGTGTCCCGCTCAAGGAAAAAAACATGCTGCCGTCGCATTTGGGGTTAACGGTTTGCAAGACAAAGTAATCTACCTGGACAACGCGGCGACGTCTTTTCCCAAGCCCGATGCGGTTCACGAGTTCATGGGCAACTTTTACAGGAGATGCGGTGTCAACCCCGGGCGTACCGGTTGTGACATGGCAATCGAGGCGGAGGAGATGGTGCTCGCCACACGCACCAAGCTCAGCGCTCTTTTCAATGCGAGCCTTTGGGCGAATGGAGACAAGAAGGACCCAAACAGACTCGTCTTTACCCAGAACGCTACAGCCGGGCTGAACATGATTCTGAACGGAACTCTTGGCTCGGGAGACCACGTAGTTACCACACATCTCGAGCACAACTCGGTAATCCGGCCAATAAACCATCTCGTAAAGGCGGGGGTAAATGCTACGTTCGTCAAACCGGGCTCGGACGGTCTTGTCGATCCGGAAGAAATCCGGAGCGCCATCAGGGGGAACACAAAACTTGTTGTAGTGAACCATGCTTCCAACGTTACCGGCGTTGTTCAGGACATCGCCGCCATCGGTGTGGTTTGTAAACAAAGCGGAGCCCAGTTTGTCGTCGATGCGGCACAGACCGCCGGAGTTGTTCCGATTGACATGTGGGAATCCGATGTCGACTTTCTTGTTTTCACCGGTCACAAGGGGCTCATGGGCCCGACTGGTATTGGGGGGATCTGCGTCAGTGACACGGCAGAGGTGACCACGACTGTGTGGGGGGGGACGGGTGTGAAATCCGCGGAACCTTATCACCTGCAAGAGTATCCGTTTCGTCTGGAGGCGGGCACATTGAACGTGCTGGGCATAGCCGGTTTGTCTGCCGGTGTGGATTGGATAAACGCCGTGGGTATCAACTCTATTCACCGCCAAGAAATGGAACTGATCGAACTTCTCTTACAAGGTCTCACGGAAATAGATGGTGTGACGGTTTACAGTCCCTGCCAATCGGGGAACAGGGTCGCCATATGTTCGATCTGTGTGAGCGGATACGACCCGACGGAAGTAGGCATGTTCCTCGATGTTGACCATAACGTAATCACCCGCACCGGTTTGCAGTGTGCACCTCTCGTTCACGATCTGATGGGCACCTCCCCAAGAGGGACCGTGCGGTTTTCTGTTGGGCCTTTCAACACTGCGAATGACATAGAGGTCGCGCTGTCTGGAGTCGAAGCAGTGGCAAGGGAACGACGGCCGGGAAAGCATAATTGAGAGATGATCAGACGCACCCCGTGGGTTTGGGCAGTCCCGCTACCTTGCACGCGCCTCTCGCAGGGCCGTTCTGAAAGAGCTTGTAGATTTCCTTGAGCTTGAAGCCGGTCGCCTTGCACAGCTTTCTGATCATCGGCGCGATCTGGTATTCCAGGTAGTAGTCCCTCAAATGGTTCAGGATCTTCCAGTGATCATCTGTCAGTTCAGGGATTCCCTCCACTGCGGCCAGGGCTGCCGCGACGTCGTGATCCCATTGATCCGGATCCGCCAGAAAACCGTCTTCGCCGAGCGCGAGCTTCCTCGTTCCGATGCTGAGTTCCTGCGCGCTCATTTGGGT
>JAUXHN010000207.1 GCA_030621515.1 Deltaproteobacteria bacterium
TCAGAAAGACGCTGCTCGACAACTGCTCGGCGCCGCTGGGAACGGTCCCCATCTACGAGGCTATCGAGCGCGTGGACGAGCCCGAAGATCTCACGTCGGACATCCTTTTTGGAGTCATCGAGGAACAGGCTGAACAGGGTGTCGACTTCATGACCGTTCACTGCGGCCTGCTTCGGGAGCACGTGCCCATGGCCACCGAGCGCCTTGCGGGGATAGTCAGCCGAGGGGGATCCCTTACCGCCCTGTGGATGGTCCACCACGAGCGGGAGAACCTTCTCTATACGGAATTTGACCGGCTCCTGGATATCTGCCGTCGTCACGACGTAACCCTCAGTTTGGGAGACGGGCTTCGACCCGGCTGCCTGGCGGACGCCAGCGACGAGGCCCAGTTCGCCGAGCTGAAGACCCTGGGCAAGCTCGTCAAGCGCTGCCACGACGCCGAGGTGCAGGTCATGGTCGAGGGGCCCGGTCACGTTCCATTCGATCAGATCGCCATGAACATGCAAAAGGAGCGCGAGTGGTGCCACGAGGCGCCGTTTTACATCCTGGGGCCCATCGTGACCGACATAGCGCCGGGTTATGACCACATTACGTCGGCAATCGGGGCTACCATGGGAGCGTTCAGCGGCGCGTCCATGCTCTGCTACGTAACCCCGCGCGAGCACCTGGGCCTGCCGGATCTGGAGGACGTGCGTCAGGGGGTGGTGGCGTACAAGATCGCCGCTCACGCGGCGGACATCGCCAGGCATCGGCCCGGGGCCAGGGACCGTGACGATGAGCTCTCCAGGGCGAGGGCCGCCTTCGATTGGAACCGGGTATTCGAGTTGTCGATGGATCCTCAAAGAGCCAGGATGATGCACTCCGAGTCCCACGTCCGACCCGAGGACATCAAGGCTGACTACTGCTCCATGTGCGGTCCCAAACACTGTGCATTGAAGGTGACCCGGGCCGTCAAGGAAAAGCTCTAGGTGCTGCTCAATCGCAAGACCCTGTCCGAGATCATTGTCGGCAACCACAAGGTCATCGG
The DNA here is from genome assembly GCA_030621515.1 of Deltaproteobacteria bacterium. GTDB lineage: Bacteria > Myxococcota_A > Polyangia > JAAYKL01 > JAAYKL01 > JAUVAN01. The sequence continues at coordinate 1,028 of JAUXHN010000207.1, forward strand.
TTTCTGGGGGGCTCCTCCCGGACGTGATCTGGAGGAAGCATCCCAACGTTTCGATGGCGCGACCTTCTTTGATCTGGACGTGTTCTATGACGCAAAAAAAAGCGGCGCGGTGCCGGATGCGTTTTGCCACATCATCCGCAACTGTGTCGACAACGCAATCGCCCTGGGGGGCAGGATTCACTGCGTGGTCGCGGCCACCGGGCCGGAGAAATGCGACGCGGGCAGGTTCGCCGCTCGACTCGTTGAGGAGATCACCGGCGTGGAGGTTGTCGTCACTGTGAACGAGGGTCGCAAAGATCCCGGCGCCCCGTTGCTTTGCGAGTCGAGGGGTTCTCTGAAAAAAAGGATCGTTCGCACGATGGAAACCATCATCGAGCCGCTCACTTCTGACGAGCAACGTCGGGCAACGGCCGATCGATGCGAGCCCACCCACGGCTTCTGGGGAACGCCGCCTCACCCGATAGAGGTGCTCGATCTCTTCCCGGAAACCACTCACGTCTTCGGCTGGACCCGGTGCGTGGAGCAGGGGCGCCCGGCTGATCTGGATCTGGAGACAGCAGTTCCCGACGGTCTTCCCATCGTCTTCTTCAGCCAGGGTTTCTGCGCCAAATCCATGCTCGCGAAACACCTTGCCCACAAGCACAGGGGCATGCACGTGGACGTGCACGACACATTGAGTGCCGCAACCATGGCCAAGATCGAGGCGTTTATTCGGCTGTCCGAGGTGAAGACATGAAGTTCGGCGACGCGGGATCGTCGTGGAGCAAGCTCTTCACTGTGGGCGACGACTCGGTGAAGATCGTTTCCACGAGGGAACTGGTCGCGGGCGATTTTCGTTTCGATTGGGGTACGGGCCACACCGCGCGAAACCGATCCGAGAGGTTCGAGAATGATCTCATCGCCCTATCCAGCGGCGCGCTGGCTCTGGTGGACGATGACGATTTCACAGTGCTGGATCTGGGATCCCGGGACGCCAAGCTGGTCGCATTTGCCGGCCGCCGACCGGTCAAGCTCGACTGGTCCGTGGGCTGCGCTTCCGCCACCGGAGCCACTCTGGAGATGCTCGGAAAGTTCTACGACATTGACTGGGACGCTATCGAGGTCGAGGACAAATGGACCCCTGTCACCTGTGGCACCTACGCCATAGAACGGATCATGGATCAGGTTTCTGCGGGAGAGAGCGCGACAAAAGCCATCGGTCGCTTTGTCCATGGCCTGGCCCGCAACTGTTTCGATTTCGCCGGCAAACCAGATAAGCTCTACCTCTCCGGGGGATTTACCCTGAATCGACCGTTCGCCAAAGTGCTGCGCCGCTACACCGAGGTGGTGCTCATGGGACGCACGGTTCCCCTTGCCGGTCTCTGGTCCCTCGCCCGGGACGAGAACCCGGAAATCGGACAGATCCCCAAAGTGCTGCTGGAAAAAGTGACTGAATGACTCCGAAAATCAGCAGCCCGGATCGTTGACGATGAAATCCACATCGGTGCATATTTAAATGTGAACTTTAAAATTTCATGTATTTTTAAAACACTGATTTAAAATTTCACCGTCCCATCGCTCAACACGGCTGTCCCATCGTTCGGTACGGCCTGTCCCATTGCTCAACACGGTTGTCCCATTGTTCGGTGCGGCCTGTCCCATCGTTCGGGGCGGTATGTCCCATCGTTCGGTAGCCCCGGTACGGTAGCTCAGCATACCCGGTACAATCGTTCCAAGTACCCGATACCATTGCTGAAAATGCCAAGTGCCGTTTTGGATGCATGAGAAACCGATGGAAGTCAGATTGCGGCCTGAGCCAGCAGGGAACGGACCCGCTCGTCGCGTTTGCCTTCTTCAGAAGGAACCTCTGCAAGAGGGCACCTCTCAAGGATCAATTTTTTTCAAAGAAGAGAGAGCAAGTCCTCAGAGATTGACCTCCAGGCCTGGTCGAGATTGATCGTTCGAATTCTCACTTTGTGTCCCTTGAGTCTGCTGCCCCTCGGGAAGACACCGGACTTATTTATACCCGCCCAATATGATAGCGCTCATCGCGGGGGGTTGCCCCGACGCCCGTTTTCATTGATCATCAATCGTTCGCCCAAGGAGGACCACCATGCTAAGCCGCGTAGGGATATCGCTCGACGATGATCTGCTCGCGAAGTTCGACGGGTTGATCGCGGACAAGGGCTATGACAACCGCTCCGAGGCCGTTCGAGACCTGATTCGCGAGGCCCTGGTCAAGAAAGAGTGGGAAGTCGCGGCCGGCGACCAGCCCAGAATGGCGGTGGTGATGCTCGTGTACAATCACGATCAACACGATCTTGGGCATCAGCTCATGCACGAACAACACAACAACCACGAGATAGTGGTTTCTACCATGCACGTGCACATGGATCATGACAACTGCCTGGAGATACTGGTTCTGCGCGGCCCCGCCAGGAAGGTGGTGCGCATGGGTAACAGCCTGGTCTCTACAAAGGGCGTCAAGCTGGGCAAGCTCCTCCTCGCCTCCACGGGCGAGGATCTCTAGCCCGAGTTTACTGCGCGCAACCCAGGAGGATCATCGGTGCGCTTTCTGGACAGGATAGGATCGGCGTTTCTGGGGCTGCTGAAGTACCTGTTCATGCTCATCGCCCTGTTCTACCTGTCCATCAAGGTCGTCTGGACCAACCGGGATCTCGGTCAGCGGGATTTCCTGCGCCAGGTGTTTCTCCAGATCTACTTCACCGGCGTGCAGGCGGCGGGACCGGTAGCCACGCTTGCGCTGGGGGTGGGCGCCTTCGCCATTGTCGCGGGAATCGGCGGGTTCGGCGCTCTGTCGGGGGCGGAAAACCTGGGAAGAATGATAACGATAGTGGTCTTCCGGGAGGTGGCGCCGCTACTGACGGGCGGGGTGGTCATCGTGCGATCGGTGACCGCCATCTCGGCGGAACTCGGCGTCATGCGCGTGCAAAGGGAAATAGAGGCCATCGAGGCCATGGGCCTGTCCCCCATCCGCCAGCTCATCACGCCACGCATCTTCGGCGGGGTGATCTCCGTGTTCGGGCTCAACGTCCTGTTCGACACGGTGGCCCTCTTGGGCGGCTTCCTGGTCGCCCAGTTCATGGTCTCGGTTCCCGCCAGCGTCTTCTTCCGGTCCGTGTTCTCCGCGGTGACCCCGGTGGATATCATCGGGCTCACAGTAAAGGTGCTGGTGGGCGGCGCCGGCATGTTCCTGATCGCCTGCTACCACGGCATGGCCGTGGGGCGCTCCTCCACCGAAGTCCCGGTGGCCGTCTCTCGGGCCTCACTCAACGCGCTGGTCTTCCTGGTCGTCCTGTACGGGGCGGTGTCTGCGGCGACGATCATGTACTCGGGCATGGGAACGATGATGGGGGGCATGTTTTGAACCGACACGAGAACGAGACCCCGATCATCAGGCTTACCGACGGCATCTGGTTCGACACCGGGCCCGTTGTGTGGTCCATCGAATCTTTGAGACTGTATGAGGGGCAGGGAGTGGCGCTGATCCCGGATGGGCCCGATCCCCCGATCGATCCGTCGGGCCGGCTGGCGCGCATCCTGGCGAGCCTCTCCTCTCCCGAGCAGGGTACGGTGGAGATTCTGGACGAAAACGTAAGCAAACTCAATTACCGCGATGTACAACGTTTGAGGGTACGGTTGGGGTTCGTGCAGGGCTACGGCGGCCTCCTGTCGAACCGCACCATCAAGGAGAACATCGCCCTTCCGGTGTCCGTCCACGCCAACCTCTCCATCGAGGACGAGGAGAGCCGCATCGATCGCTGCCTCGTTGAATTCGCCCTGGACAATGTGGCGAATATGTTTCCCCACAACGTGGATGGCGCGACCCGCTGGCGCGCGTGCCTGGCTCGTGCGATGGTCCTGCGACCCCGGTGGCTGGTGCTCGAGGGTATTGGAGACTGGGAAATGGATCGGGGGCGTGGGACGGCGTGGTCAAGATTCCGCGACTACCGAAAGACGGTTGACGCGGCCGTGGCGATATGCCTCTCTCGTAGAAATCCCGAATTTGAGGAATGGTTCGGTGACGAGGGCGGCGAGATAATCAGGTACTCACGTTTGCACGACAAGGGAATCGGTTGAGGAGAGCGCAAGGTTGAAGATACATCTCACATACCGCGAGCGGATGGCCGGGCTGTTTCTCGTCCTGTCCCTGGCGCTGGTGATAGTGTTCGTGGTGGGCACGGCGATACAGAACAAGTGGTTTGCCGCGAGGGTTACCTTTCACACATACGTGATGCGCGGCGAGGGGTTGAGGCCCGGGTCGCCGGTGCTGCTGTCGGGTATCGAGGTGGGTGAGATCGGGGATCTGACCATCATGGACGACAACCGCATCGAGGTGGAGTTGATCATCCTCGAGGAGCACGCCTTTCGCGTTCAACGGGGGAGCAAGGCGGTGATTCGCAGAGTGCTGGGGATCGGCGAGAAGAGGATCCAGCTCGAGTCTCCCCCCGAAAAGGGTGAAAAGCTTCCGCCCGGCGCGACCATAGCGGCCGACGAGCCACTCGATATCCTCGATGCGGTGGCGGCGGTGGATCTGGGCAATTACCTGGAGACCATGGATCGGGCGGTCAGCTCCCTTGAGGTGTTGCTCAGGAAGCTGGAGGAGAACAACCGGATGGAGCGCATGGTGGAGGCCTTCGACGAGCTTGGACCCACCATGCAGAAGGTGAACTACCTGCTCGGCGAGATAAACGAGCCCGTGGCTGCCCTGATCAAGGATCCGGCGCTCAGACGCACGTTCCACGGGGCGGACAAGGTGTTCAACGATCCCAACATGAAGAAGGTCATGCGCAACATGAGCAAGACATTCGAGCCGGACAAGGTCCTCGCCATGATCGACCAGTTGAACGTCACCGCGAAGAACCTGGACAACATGGTGGAAGAAGGAGGCGATCTCCAGACGACCCTCGCGGGGGCCAACAGGCTCATGAACGACGGTCGCATGGACCGTATGCTCACGTCCATGGACAAGCTCACGGACGCGGAGAAGCTCGAGGGGCTCATCGACAACATGGCTCTTCTGGCAAGTCAGATGGCCAAGATCGGGCCGGAGATCCCTGCCATGAGCCGGGAGATGATCATCACCATGCGCGAGCTGTCCATCGTTCTCAAGGCCCTGCAAAAGCACTGGCTCCTCGACGACGAGGCGAAAGAAGTTCGCAAGAAGATGAAGAAAGACGCTGAAAAAGAGGTCGCAAAAGAGGCCGACACCATGCCCGCGCAGGCTGATTGATCCCCCCGTCTTTTATTCCACAATGATCCCCGCGTAACCGACGACGCTGGAGGTGTCTCCGGTTGCGTCCGCGGAGGTGGTGTACCTGACGAGCGTTGCCCTTGAAGCTCCGCAAGCGTTGGCCGCGAAGAGGGCTGCGGTCGTGGGGATCACGCCGCACATCGATATGTCGTTGGCGAAGACGGTGTCGTAGAGGCCCGACGGATTGAGCGCAAGGATCTTGTCGATGGCCATGTGATCCATTCGCTTGGCCTCGTCGATGGGAATCTGATGCGACATGTCAGTGGATGCGACGATGAGCACGGACTCGTCCAGCTCCGAGATAGCCCGGGCGATACCCTCGCCTATGGTTTTCAGCTCCTCCAGGTCGTGTACTCCGAGGGCCACGGGGGTCAGCGCGAGATCCGGGTTGCGCCTCCACAAGAACGGAACCTGAACTTCCAGGGAGTGCTCTTCGCGGTGGGCCAGATCGTCCGATTCGAGATCCGTGTGATCGACAATGAGGTCTGCCAGCTTCCGATCCACCGGCACATTTCCAAAAGGAAAGCTCCACTCGTCCGCCATGGATACGGCCCCCCGCGCGCCCGACCGCCGGTGTTTGGGTCCCAGAAGGATCACTTTTCCGGGCACGTTTACCCTCGCCAGGGTCGTTCCTGCCGTGGGTCCCGAGTAGACGTACCCCGCATGGGGGACCACCACCATCTTCGCATCGATGAGATCTCCGTCCGCTTTCAGATAGCTGTCCACCTCGCGCAGAAGGGAGTCCCTTGCACCCGGGTAAAAGAACCCGGCCACCGCAGGCTGTCTCTTTGTCATTGTTTGATTCTACGGTCGCGCCGACGAATACGCAATCATTCCCTGAGCAACACGTCGCAGAAATATTTGACGCGTCTGATGAAGCGGCCTCGCGCGCTCGTGTGGATACCCTTCTTGAGGGACATGAACACCTTCCGTTTCATGCGGTAGGAATTCCACTTCCATTTCTTGTCTTTTTTCGGCTTTTCGCCCCTTGCCTCCGCCACCTTGTCGAACAGTGTCGACTTGTCGTAGCCCCAGATCTCCACGTCTTTCGGATCGAGCGGCTCCACCATCCGCCTTGCGATTTCCAGCTTGTGCTCGTCGCCGGCCAGGTCCACCGCCCACGCGCTCACGGACTTGGTGGTCGGTCGCGATTCCCGGCTCGCCTTGGGATCCCCGTAGCTCTTGACCACGTGGTCGTGCTTCCCGTAGTCCACCGCGCCCTCCTCGTTGGGCAGCCCGAGGAACTCGAAGATCTCCGCCATTCGCGCCTCGGGCTCCCTGACGAGATCTTCGTAGCGTATCTGGTGGAAGGCCACCTTGTCCCCGCGCAGGAAATCGGCCATGGCGGGAACGTATCGTCCGAGGATGTCGTTGAACTCAACGGCCGCATCCATGTCGCCCTCGAAAAAAGAGTTGGCGTAAGAGGAGAGCACCGCCAGTGGATGGCGGGTGAGGACGATGTACTTGGCCAGGGGGTAGACCGCAGAGAGGAACGGCAACACCAGGCCGTACGCGGGGGTCTTGTCGAGCATCATTTTGACGCCGCTCTTTTTCAGCATGCGACCGTACAAAACGTCCAGGTACGCCCGGCATGCGTCGAGATAGTCCTCTTCCTTGCCCGGTAGATCGTCCACGTACTCGCGAACGGCCGCCGCCGCGTTTATGTGATCGAATGGCGCCTTGTCCACGTTGCTGAAATAGCCCAGGTGGGCAAGAGGCGTGACGATGTGAGGCTCCGGGTGCGTGTAGATTGCCGAATGGGAC
>JAUXHN010000314.1 GCA_030621515.1 Deltaproteobacteria bacterium
GCCCAAAGGACTGGATTGCCGGCGCCCGCGTGGGCACATCGATCCCTTTTGTACGGGTATCCGAAGTCTGCGCGGAGGTCCTGGCAAAATTGATCGCCCTGGAGTCCCGGCAGCGCATACGAATGGAAAAGATTCGGTTCTACGTGGTTCCGCCGCCCGTTCCGGTATTCAAGGATCCGCCTTTGCCCGAACATTCCGACGATCCTTCGAAGCCGAAGGAAGATTCTTCGTCGTCTGATCAGAATATTTTCGGCAACGTGGCACAATGCCCCATCTGCGGGAGAACCGTCAATTCCTACAACCTGCAACACAACACGAAGGGCGACGTCGTGGGCTGTTTCATCTGTGGTGGAGACCCTGGCATCCGCAGGAGTTAATGTACTTTGACAACCGGGCCACGCATCGGCATCGATTTGGGCGGCTCGAAGATCGAGGGCGTGGTGGTGCGTGGTTCACACGAGGCGACCCGTATTGTCGAGCGTGAGCGAATCCCCACGGAGGCGACCGCAGGATACGATCACATCCTCGATAGGGTTGCCGGGCTGGTGGAAAGACTCGACGACCGGATCGACGAAAGAGCGCCCATCGGGGTCGGCATGCCCGGAAGTGTCACCGCCGGGGGCCTGGTAAAGAACTCCAACACGGTCTGCCTCAACGGGACGCGCTTTCGCGAAGATCTCGAGCGGCGTGTGGGAAGGGACATAACATTCGCCAACGACGCCAACTGTTTTGCCCTGGCCGAAGCGACATTGGGCGCGGGTGTCGGGTACGACATGGTCTTCGGCGTGATCATGGGGACGGGAACCGGAGGAGGGCTTGTGATAGGCGGTGCGGTGAGGGAAGGCCCCCAATCGATCTGCGGCGAGTGGGGACACATGGTTCTGTGGCCGCGGAGCGACCGGCGCTGCTATTGCGGAGAGACAGGGTGTGTCGAGACGTACCTGGCGGGCCCGTGGATCGAACGCGACTACGTCAGCATGGGCGGCAGCGAGATGCGCCTGACCGACATCATCGAGCGACGGCGGGGAGGAGATCCCGTTGCGCAACGCTGCGTCGAGACGTGGCTGGATGCCTACGGGCGGGCGATGGCCAACGCGATCAACATTCTCGATCCGGATGTGGTGGTGCTCGGAGGAGGTGTATCAAACGCGGATTGCCTTTACGATGAGGGCACTGCCAGGGTTGCCGAACACATCTTCTCCGATGAGCTGACCACGCCGATCCTGCGTCATCGGATCGGAGACTCGGCGGGGGTGATCGGTGCGGCGCTTCTGGTATAATTAGATGATGGAGGCCGGCTTTAAGATGAAGAAAACCACCGCGAGTATAATCTGCGCGATTCTCAGCATTGGTTGTGCGCCGAATGTGAGTTCGCTGAATCGCCACCTTGAAAAAGGCGCTTACGATCTGGCGCTCGAGGAGGCCCGGAACGATCCGGCCATGATCGCGCATCTGGCGGCGTTGATTCTCGAGCGCGAAGCGACGGAACACCCGGACCGAGCAGCTGTGATGGTCAATTCCCTCGCCAGAAGCGGGAAGCCGGGAAAATACGCACTCAAGAGGCTTGTCGAGTCCACCGGGGTCGCATCGCGCCTCGCCGGTATCGCCCTTCGCAGATCTTCGCTCCCGTCTGATCGGGAACTGGATAGTTATCTGTCCGATTCGTGGTCCGATGTCAGGGTGGCGGCGGCGCGGACCTGGTCGCGCAAGATCGACCGGAAACGACTCGAGAAGATGATCCTGGATCCGGATCCCGGGGTCAGGGTCGAGGCGGCGGCCGGTCTGGGGAGGTTCGAGGGAGAAAAAACGGCGCGTATCCTTGCGCAGACCGCCAGGCTCGACCCGGATCCAAAGGTTCGCGCTCGTGCCGTCGTGCAGGTGAAATCCCTGGGAACGGACGCGCTGGATGTGTGCAGGAGCGCCCTGGATGACGAGAATATGGGCGTGCGAAACGCGGCGCTGCGAGGGCTCTGCGAACTTGGAAGCGATGAGGCCGTTGCGCTGATTCGCGACCGGATGGCCGGGCCCATGACCGAGGTCACGGTGGTGGCCGCAGCCGAGCTTGCGCGCCTGGGTCACAAAGATGGAAAAAGCCGTTTCCTGGACGCGTTGAAAAATCGGCGTTCCAATATCCGCGCCACCGCGCTTATCCATCTCGATCGCGCGCGGATCGAGGATCCGGGAAAGATCCGGCTTCGCATGCTCGATGACGAGGCGCCCTCGGTGGTGTTGACGGCCGCCTCGGCGCTGCTCACCGGGGCCGACCCCAAAGGGCCGGTGGCCCGTGCATTGCGGCGGATAGTCGAGGAAGGGAGCATGCGGGCGCCAGGTGCCAGGGATATGCTGGCGGTGGTCGGGGAGCCGGCGGCGATTGCCGAGGTCGAAGAAGTGTTCGAGCAGGGGGACGAGGAAGAAATTGTCACTTCGCTGAAGAGGGTGGTGCGCGCGACAATGCTCTACAACAGCTTCGTTTCATTGCTGAAAGACGATCGCGCACGGGTCCGCATCGAGGCGGCCAGGGGTGTCCTTCAAAATCGCCGATAATTTGCCATGGGGAGCTTCCGCAATCTAACCTTTGTGAGAGGGAGGAACTCTTCATGAACAAAAAGGAAGCAATCGAACAACTCCGGCCTTATCTGGCAAAATTGTTTGACGTTCGGTTCACGGGAACCGACGGAGCAAGCTATGCCCGGATGCAGGGTTACGCGGACGGATACATGCAGGCCCTTGGGGACATGGCCGTTCTCGAAGACAGGGAGCTTCTGTCGGTCGTGAACGACGAGCGTCGCGGTTCGGCCCTTCGCGCGCAGATGCGTATAGCGCCGGAGCCGTCCGGCCCCGCAGTCGCCGACTTCGCTTAAGGTTTTACCTGCAGGCCTGTTCACCGCGCCCTGATGAGGGCGGTCGAATTACCACATAAGGCTCGATCTCAGCTCCTGGGTTGTCTTGGAGACACGACCTACGAGGATGCGGCACAGGTTGTCCATGACGGGGTAGCCGATCTCGGGATGGGCGGTGAAGATCTCGCGCAAGGCTACGGCCGTAATCGCAAATATCCTGACGGGTTTGACCGCGCGGGCGGTGGCGGATCGCGTGGTCTTCTCGAAGAGGATGAACTCCCCGAAGACGGATCCGGGCGTTCCCGTGTGTACCGGAGCTTGATCGGTCGCTTCACCCAATTTGAGGGAGATCTCGACGCGCCCGTCGAGGATGCAGTAGATGTGGGTACCTTCTTTTCCCTCGTCGAAGATCGTTTCGCCCACATCGTACTCGCGAAATTCGCCCGCGTTCTCGATCAATTGCAGCTGCTTGTCGTCGAGTTCCTGCAGGAGTCGGATGGTGCTCAGGGGATGTTTTTTTGCCATGTTACAGCTCCTCGAGAACGGTACGAGCGATATTGTGCTGCTTTTCGCCCATCGCTCTTAAATTGTTGAGAACGCTCAGATGCCATGAGCTCGTCTCCACGGAGTCCTTGCGATCGCTGTGAAGCCGCTCCAGATGAGCCCGGCGCATCTTGCGCTCCAACATCCTCTCCTTGAATCCCAGCTGAAGGGTCTCTTCGGCCTTGTGGCGATCCAGGTTCGTAACCGCCTCGAGGACACGATCATATTTGGCCATCAGTTTGTCGTGATATTGCCGCAGCTCATCGAGGCCCTCGTCGGAGAAGGAAACCCCCTTTGCGGCCAGCTTGG
>JAUXHN010000121.1 GCA_030621515.1 Deltaproteobacteria bacterium
TGCATACCGTTCCCGGAAGGACAGGACGGAACATGCGACAGCCCCATCGGCGTGACCCAGATGTACGGCAACGCCGCCGGGTGGGTGCTCGACCGCAAGGACGTCGATCACTCCTGGTGCGCGAACGGCTGCGCCGACCCGGCCCCGAGGCCCGGCGAGTATCCGGTTGTCAAAGGCGGTGGTGTTGATACGAAGGCGACATTCACCAGGATTTCCGCGCGAATCGGCGCCAGCGTGGGCGCCCACCCGAGCACCGGCGTCCGTTGCGTGTCGTCACCAGTTCAGCACGTCAGCCCAGACGGCGGAGTCGTCTGGGCGGAGTAATGCCGACAAACGGTGTAGGCAATTTTGCCTACCTCCCCCTTTTCCCCCTTGCCGTCTGCACGAGCGGCGTGATAGTTTTTGCTTGGTTTTGAAGGGGCATTCTATTTCACAAAGGAGAAGTGTTGCTTCCCTTAACCCCATCCTTAGCCCATCCTCCGCACCACAGCCTACCGGTCTCCCTGATGGCGCCGATCCTTGCGGTCCTCCTGGCGTCCTGTGCGATCCGGTGCGGGACGGAGGCAATCGAACCGGTCAAGAACCACGAACAGGCCGCTGGCGGCATGAGCACGGTCGGCGCTTCCACTGCGGCGGCGTCCTGCGTTGACGGAGCACGGGCCCTGGCTCACATAGAGAAACTCGTGAGCTTCGGAGCGAGGCACGCCGGCACCCCGGGTCTGGAAAAGACACGCGTGATGATCGTTGATACTCTGCGCGGATTCGGGCTGGAGCCGGTTCGCCGCGACTTCAAGGCCTACACTCCTCACCCGGACATGAAAGAGGTGATGATGGCCAACATCACCGTGGACATACCCGGCCCCGGAAAGAAATGGATCCTCATCGGCGGTCACTTCGACGGAAAGATCATCGAGGAGGGCGTGTTCCTCGGGGCCAACGACGGAGGATCCTCCACCGGCCTGCTTCTGGAGATCGCGCGCTGCCTGAAAGAAAATCCCCTTGCGGCGCCCGTGAGGGTAGCCTTCTTCGACGGGGAGGAGTCGCTGTTGAAATGGACCGATTCGGATAGCCTCTACGGCTCAAAAAAAATGGCCGCAGACCTGCTCGAAAAGAACGAGCGCGATATGTTCGCAGCCATGGTCAACGTGGATATGATCGGGGACAAGCGCCTGAAGATTTTCCGTGAAACCATATCCACCCGCTGGGTCTTCCATACGCTCGAACAAACGGCGAAGCGCCTGGGGCACGAACTTCTCTTCACAGGCCCGCGCGCGGCCGTCGAAGACGATCACGTCCCATTTATGAAGATCGGGATCCCTGCGGCCAACCTCATCGACCTGCGGTTCGGCCCCGGATGGACATCGAACGATTACTGGCACACCGCGCAAGACACTGTCGACAAACTGTCCGCAAACAACATGACCGCCGTGGGGCAAATTGTACTGGACAGCATTCCCGATCTGGCAAAAGGTGCACCTTCGAAAGAGCTTTTTAAATGAAACGCATCGACGCTTCCAAAAACGGGATCTTCTCAATCAGCTGGGCACCGGACAGTCGGTGGGTGGCCTACGTTCGGGGCGACGACGAGGTGTGCATCGCCGATGTCGAATCGGGCGAGATCCGTGTCATCGGCCCGGGCAAATACCCAGGCATCACTGCAGACAACACGGTGATAATGGAGAAGAAGAACCAGATCGTCGCGGTCTCGCAACAAAAAGAGACGACCCTGTTGGGTATCGACGCCGTGCACAAGAACTCGCCCAAGCGACAGCCGCAACTGTCACCCGACGGCGAGTGGTTCATATTTGTGATCAACAATCTATATGACAAGGAGAGCGAGTCGAAGAACGCCTATCCCTATCGCCATTTCGTCGGGATCTGCCCCATCGACGGCAAGAAGCCGGTGAAAACCGATAACCAATGGTACGGGGGAACGACCTCGTGGTTCCCTGACAGCAAGCTCTTCACCCATTACGAATTCGACTCCACCGGCGGCGCCCGAATACACATTGTCGGAATAGACGCCGTGGAGCACGCGGTGATGTTCGGACTCCACCCGTCCGTCTCCCCAGATGGAAAGCGCGTTGCGTGCAAGCCCCGCAACGGTGGAAACGTCGTGGTCTACGCGAGCGACGAGGGATCATGGAGCAACAACAATCTCGACCTCAAGGTGTTCAAGATTCCCGAGAGCAAGGGACGTATCAGTGCCACGCCTCCTGCGTGGCTCGACAATCGCTTCGTGCTGATAGACGAGGGCGAAAAGTTGTGGAGAGTGGACACCCGCAAGGAAAACACCGTCGAGATGAAGAAGATACCCGTCCCGAATATGCGCGGACAACACACCATGCTTCTCTCCCCGTCCAGGGAGCTCGTAGCCATGGAGGTGGCGAGGGAGGGCGGTTTCGAGCTGCTGGTGTTGCCGGTGAGCTAGTTGCCAGAAAAAACGGACGGAAAAGAGTCGCAGGTACCGGAGGGGGGACTCGAACCCCCACAGGCATAAGCCCACCGGATTTTGAATCCGGCGCGTCTACCGATTCCGCCACTCCGGCACGGGAACAACGGCGGTGGGCTTGGTAGCACGGAGCCGCCTTAAAGTCCAGCAGCGGGCAAAGCGGGGCGCACACAAGAGAAGCGTGGCGATAAGGGAGTGGAAAGATGGGAAAAAAACGCGTCCTCATCCTCGGAGCAGCAGGCCGGGATTTTCATAATTTCAACATGGTGTACAGGGGCGACACTGACGTGGAGGTAGTGGCGTTCACCGCAACACAGATCCCGAAAATCGACGATCGCACCTACCCGGCGGCCCTGGCTGGAAAGCTGTACCCAAGAGGCATTCCCATCATGCCGGAGGAAGACCTCAAGTCGATCATAAAAGAGCGGGATGTTCATCTGGCGGTGATGTCCTACAGCGATCTTCCACATGATTACGTGATGCACATCGGAGCCATGGTAAACGCCGCCGGCGCCGACTTCCAGATGCTGGGAACTGCCGGAACGTTTGCGAAATCAGTCAAACCGGTGATCGCGGTAACCGCGGTGAGAACAGGTTGCGGCAAGAGCCAGGTGTCCAGATTCATCGCGTCGCTCTTGAGGGCGGCGGGCAAACGAGTCGTATCGGTTCGTCATCCCATGCCCTATGGCGATCTTGCCGAGCAGGCCGTACAACGAATGGCCACCATCGAAGACATCGACAACTACAAATGCACAATTGAGGAGCGCGAGGAGTACGAGAAGCACGTAGAGGACGGGGGCATCATCTACGCGGGCGTCGACTACGAGGCGATCCTGCGCAAGGCGGAAAAAGAGGCTGACATCGTGCTGTGGGACGGCGGAAACAACGACCTTCCCTTCTACAAACCCGACCTGTGGATAACCGTTGCCGATCCCCTGCGCCTGGGCCACGAGTCATCCTTCTACCCGGGCGAGACGAACGTCCGGGGCAGCGACGTCCTGGTGATCGGGAAAGCGAACGTCGCGTCGAGCGACGCGGTGACACAGCTGGAGGAGAACCTGCGCCGATTGAACCCCGAGGCGAAGATCGTACGGGCGGCCTCGGTCCTCCAGGTGCAAAACTCGGAGATCATCAGAGGAAAACGAATCCTCGCCGTGGAGGACGGTCCGACCCTCACCCACGGTGGAATGTCATTCGGAGCGGCCACTCAGGCGGCGAAAGAGAACGGCGCACTGGAACTCGTCGATCCGCGCCCGTGGGCGGTCGGAGGCCAGAAGGAAACCTTCGAGAAGTACCCGGAAATCGGCGCGCTGCTTCCGGCCATGGGTTACTGGGATCAACAGGTTGCGGATCTCGAGACGACCATAAACGCCGTCGATTGCGATGTCGTGGTGATCGGCACCCCGTTCGACATCAAGCGAATCGTCCGGATAAACAAACCCACCGCAGTGGTCACGTATGTCCATGAGGATATTGATGAGGCAGACGGCCTGTCCAGGATCGTTGACGAATTCCTCGCCTCCCTGTGATAGAATCTACGTTGAAAAGAGGTGGTAATGATAGGCACCAGTGATCTCAAGCGCGGTGTGATGTTGGAGATGGACAACGCTCCGTGGGTGATCCTCGACTGTCAATTCCAGACGCCGTCCGCCCGCGGGGCGAGCACCATAGTCAAAGTGAAGGTGCGAAATCTCAAGACCGGCGCGGTCCTGACCAAATCCTTCAGGGGTGGAGACACGGTGGAGGAGGCGGACTGCGAGAAGCGTCCGGTTCAGTTCCTGTATCGCCAGGACGACGAGTTTGTTTTCATGGACGATGAAACCTACGATCAACTGACCCTTGACAAGGACGTGCTCGGAGACTCCCCCGGCTACCTGACCGAAGGAATGAAGGTTCGCTCGCTTCAACACAACGGGGAGGTTTTCTCGGTGGAACTCCCCAACAACGTGGAGCTGACCGTGACCGAGACCGCGCCTTCCATCAAGGGCGCCACGGCACAGGCGCAGATGAAGCCGGCCACCCTGGAGACCGGCATCGAGATCCAGGTCCCTCCATACCTGGAGTCGGGGGAAAAGGTGAAGGTCGACACCCGTGACGGCCGCTTTATCGAGAGAGTTAAATCCTAGCAAGGAGGAATAAAATGGTTATTCGAACGACATTCTGGATGGTTATTGCATTGTTTGCGCTGGCGGCATCGGCATGCAGCAACCAACCACCATTGCTGAATCTGGATGCGGGAAGTGGGGACGCCGACTCCGATTCTGATTCCGACACCGATTCCGACACTGATTCCGACACCGATTCCGACACGGACTCGGATACGGACTCGGATACGGATTCGGATTCGGATTCGGACTCGGACACGGATTCGGATTCGGATACGGATACGGATTCGGACTCGGACTCGGACTCGGACACGGACACCGGGGACGGGGATTGCATATCACCATACGTGGCGTCAATCGGCACTCAATCGGGAGACGTGACCAGCACCTCCGATGATTACGAAACGACCTGCGATCCGTGGGGAGGCGGGTACGGGAGCGGACCGGACGAGTTCTGGGAGTTTACCCCCTCGTCGAGCGGAACCCTCACGATCGAGATGGACCCGGGCGGTTGGGATTACTGCGCCATCGAGGTCATGACCGACTGCGGCAACTCGAGTACATCATTGGCTTGCGACGCCGAACCATACCCGCCCGACGATTCGTTCTGCTCGCTCACACTGTCCGTTTCTGCGGGCACAACCTACTATATCGCCGCCGAGAGCCACTCGGAAACCGGCGGATCCGGACCGTACGACCTGACCCTCTCGATGTAGTTCTCTTTTTCCAACTCGTGCTACCCGAAAAAATGGAGCGGACTCAGGCCGCGTTCTCTTTGTTGGCCTTCATATATGCCCGAAGCAATGTGTTGATCCTCGTCTGATATCCGCGACCCTGCTTGCGAAACCATTCCAGCACATCACGGTCGATTCGGAGGGTCAGTTGGGCTTTGGGCGCAGTCGGCTTCAAGCCCTCGCGAACCACAGCCCGGACAAATTGTTCCGGCTGGATTTCCGGTATGTCGGTCAGATCGATTTCGCTGTCGGTCATGGTCGCAAGCCGATCGGGATCACCTTCCGACTTCTTTGAAATAGCCTTTTTCTTCATAGTGCGTTCCTTTTCGTGCGGAAATGATCCGTATGACTTCGACCGTCTCGGTGTGTGCCACCGCGATCACGATGCCTTCGAGAAGGCCAAACGTAATAAAGCGGTCTTCATCGCAAACAAACCGATCGTCAAACAACGTCACCGTCGCACCCGCAAAAAGAGACTCGATGTCGGCAAAGTCGACGCCATGCTTCTCGATATTCGACTGCCGCTTCCTCTCGTCCCACTCAAACCACATTACATAATGTAACTACATTTTGTAACTACGTCAAGGTCGGCTAAATTGGTTGGCTATCTTGGGCAACAGAGCCCAGAAAAAATGTGTCTGGCACCCCTGAGGAGACCCTCTCGATGTAGGAAGAAAAACCTAACGATCCCGACAGTTTACTTTACCGTACAGTATCCGACCGGCTCCCTGGCGATCTTCGCCGTAGACGAGTATCACCCGGCTACCACGTGCATCCATCGCCACGCGGATGAAGTCCGATTTATCCGCATAGATCTGAAACTCCCCACCCTTCTTCACGCCCTTCAAGTCGAAGCGATTCAAACCCACAAGGAAATTGCGCTGGAACGAACGGATCGCAGCGGAGAACACGAGCGGATCTCCGTAGGTGATGAGCGGGCCCTGAAAACCGTCCGCCCGGGAGATCCGTGCAGGCGAACCGGTGGGGGTTCCGGCAGAATCGATCATCCTGAAGTAAAACTCGGGTTTTCCGTCGTCGTCCGCATCGTCCCGATAGGAAATCCCAAACCGCTCGCCCACGGCCGTAAGGCTGGGCGCACAATCCAGGAACCGGCATTCGGCCACCGTGTTCAGATTGTCGATCTCGAGCCCATCCCCCAGCAAAGCCACCCGAACCCTCGCGACGGCTTCCTTCTCGCCCCGAACGATCTCGATCCAGGAGATCAACACTTTATCCCCATTCGCGGCGAGTGACGGACCGGCCCCGGCGCCGGTAACCGGAAGGCTCTTTGCACCGGTGACCGTGAGTGTCTCCGGATCGACCGACGCGAGCCCTATCCTCGACGACTCGGGATCTCCCTCGTGCCACGCCACCAAAAGGCTTTTGCCGCTCGCCACCAGGGAGATGGAGGAAGCGAACAGACCTGCGGCGCCGACCCTGACGATCCCGACTTGTTCGTCATCTCCGCGTATCACCGCC
The DNA here is from genome assembly GCA_030621515.1 of Deltaproteobacteria bacterium. Taxonomy (GTDB): domain Bacteria; phylum Myxococcota_A; class Polyangia; order JAAYKL01; family JAAYKL01; genus JAUVAN01. The sequence continues at coordinate 6,771 of JAUXHN010000121.1, forward strand.
ACATGGGCTCCGCCCGCCCTTCCACCGCTGGGGCGCTCCAGGATCCCCAGGGCGACCCCTCCCGATTTGAAACCGCAGGAATCCAGGTGCTCTGCGCGAAAGGAGGTGCCCTCCACAGCCGGCCAGAACGTTTTCACACCTCCATCCTCGACGGCATCGCGCATACGCGACGGCACCGAATACCTCTCCAACATCCGCACCTCGCCCATTCTGGCGCCGTCCTCATCCATTTTGACAAACCATGTCTTCCAGCCCGAGGACCAGGCGACCACCAGACCGCCGCTCGAAATCCGCGACATGGTGAGCGTGTTCGGGGCGTCCGCGATCGACGCCAATACCGCCTCCTTTTCGATGCGACAGGCCTGCTGCTCCCTTTCCCCCCCGCAACTTGCCGTGGCCCAGACCATGGCAATACAGATCAACATCCTTCCCGCGTCGATCACGGCCGCACTTCCAATTGAGCTTTGACGACCTCCTCGATCAGGTCATGACATTCAGTCAGATCGGACGGAACCTTCACCGGCAGGAACCTGCTCCATCGCCCCTTTCTCGAAACCTTCAACCAGGATACCTCCAGGTGTTCCGACAGCTGACCGACGAGACGTTCGAACTGGATTGCCGGCCCGCTCCCCAACATCTTGCGAGTAACGAACCAATCGAGGCGGGGTGGTCGGACGAGCGCCTCTGCATCGAACACAAACGTATTGGTGTTGATAAACGGAATGGCGTCGAGGTCGAAGGTGGACGGCAACCTGAACGCTTCGATGATCGACATTCTCCCGCCGTGAATCGCCGGAAACCCGCCCACATCCCCTGGAAGGGTCTCGACCAGCTCCACCGACATGGGCCTTTGAAGTTCCACGTGCATCCCGATGACGGCCGGATCCAGGCCGGCGCCAAGATTGTCCACGTTGGAGAGGGTAAGCCACCTCCCACCACCGGCGATGAAACGATCCAGCACCTTGCTCCGGGCGACAGCGTAGGGAAAATCTCCGTGACCCGGCGCGTAGAGCGATGGTCTTCCGTCCGCGTCCTTCAGGATATTGCCGTCGGGTTCTATCCTCACGGAAACGAACTGGTTGAAGAACGTGACCTCGGCGTCGATGCCGAGCTTCTCCAGGTGCTGCCTGGTCGGCCGTTCCGTGGCGAAGCTGTTCATGAGGAAGACGGGAGCCTTACCCCCACTCGACGACACCACCTGGCTTATCTTCAGATCCAGAAAAGACCGTCCGTCGAGGACCTCCACCGTACCCTTGACGATCCCGCCGAAGCGAGTGGCCATGCCACCGTTCAGGATAACCACGCCGACCCTGCCGGCCGCGATCTCTCGCGCCCCCACCCGGGCAAAGTGTCGCCACCGCTTTGCTGCAATGTGGGGAACCGTATCCGCGAACCCGGCGCCGGGCAACTCGACGGCCCCTTCGAGGCGACAGGTCTCCTCGTCGATTTCGCCGGCGACGAAACTTCTCCTGAGTTCGTCGAACGGAACCTCGTCGAACCCGTTGGAATCGAGCACGGACCTTGTATGGTCGTCAAATTGCATCATTTCACCAGGAATGAGAATCGCCGTGAAAACAGTGGTTTGTAAAGCGGCAAATTATAACTGATGGGAGGCGGCTCCGAGATCTTCGACTTGACGGGGACGGTGGTTGCGATAGAAAAACGTTTCATGCTCCCTCGTCTTCTCGTGTTCACAGTTCTGGCCAACGTCCCGGCGTGCTCCGCTTGCGGCGGTCCGGCCGAGCCGATCCCGACGGCAAAGGCGGATCGACACGTGCGCCGGCCGGTCGACGAGGTGGGCTACACCCACACCGCCGAGGGCATCGCCGAGGTGGTCGAGTTCGCGCTCGGGGCGGAGCAACACCGCTTCGCCGAGAACAACCAGCTGCGGGGCGTGGGGCCGGACGATGTTTTCGCCGCCGGCATCTCCCCCCATGACGACTACCAGTACGCCCAGCAGGTCTACGCCCATCTTTACCCGCACATTCGGGCCAGCCACGTACTTGTGATCGGCGTGGCACACAAGGCGCGAAACTTTCCCGAGGTGGAGGGCAAGCTGGTCTTCGACTCGTTCGACGCCTGGCACGGACCGTACGGCGACGTGGAGATATCGCCCTTGCGCGCGGATCTACTCGAAGCTCTGGAGCCAGGTGGCAACGCGATCGTCCACGACGAGCTACAGTCGATCGAGCACTCGGTCGAGGGCCTGATCCCCTGGCTGCAGCACTTCGACCGCCAGGTACAGATCGTATCGATCCTGATTCCCTACATGTCGTGGGAGCGTCTGGCCGAGCTGGCCGATCGCACTGCAGCTCACCTGCAGCGGGCGATGGAACAGCGCGGGATGATCCTCGGGCGCGATGTGGCGATCCTGATCTCCTCGGACTCGGTGCACTACGGCGACGAGGGCTGGGGCGGCAAGGATTTCGCCGATTTCGGCGTCGATCGACAGGGTTACGACCGCGCGGTAGAGCGGGATCTGAACCTGGTGCGGGACTACCTGGTAGATCAGGTGTCGCGAACCAAGCTGGAGCAGCTCTACCGCTTGCTGGTCCAGGAGGACTATCACGAGTATCGGATCACCTGGTGTGGCAGGTTCTCGGTACCGTTTGGCCTGGCAGTGCTCGAAGCGTTGCCCCCGGACACCGGGAAGCCGCATCACGACGGGGTGCTGCTGCGCTACGGCACCACCCTCGATCCGGGACGGCACGACCCGGGTGTGGAGGGGCTGGGTGTCACGGCCCCGGCCAGCTTGCGCCACTGGGTGGGGTTCGTCGCCATCGGCTACCGCTGATCATAATAATATGGCAGGAGCCCCGTCAGCGGGGCGACTTGAGGGAGATTCAGACGCGGGCCTACTCGAAGCTGAAATCGATCTTGTACTTGCCGGTGACGGGAACGCCGGGAGTTTCCGTCGTCTCTATACCCCTGGCGGCGCCGGCCACACACTTCTTGATCCCGCCTCCGGAGATCTCGCTCTTCTTGACAGATGCGTCCTGGACCTTCTTGGAATCGGCCTTGAACTGGATATCGAGATTCATGAGACCCCTGGCTTCGCGATCATTCTCGAGGGCCGCCTCGTAACAGGCCTTGAACTCGCCATTCTTGGCATCGAGCGCGTTGTTCAGGCTGCTCTCGAACTTTGGATTGAGCTCGGCCCCACAGGCGGCCATGAGCATACCCATCGCCGTGAAAAGACCGATCGCCAGCGTGATTTTTGTCGTTTTCATGTTCATCCTCCTATTTGCCCTGCTCGAGAATGTTGAACTCGACGCGACGGTTCTTCTCTTTACCCTCATCGGTGTCGTTGGTCGCAATGGGTTTCTCCTCGCCGAAACCCTCGGACTGGAGGCGAGACTCATCAACGCCGACAGAGATCAGGAAGTCCTTGACCGCCTTCGCGCGATTGTTGGAAAGCCTTTTGTTGGACTTGTTCTTGCCAACGCTGTCCGTGTGACCCTCGATGCCTATCTTCTTGATGTTCTTGTGCTTCGCCATGACCTCGGCCACGTCCTTGAGCAGCTGGTGCGAGTCGACCTTGATGGTCGCCTTGCCGGTGTCGAACATCACCTTCTCGGTGATCTCGATCTTCTTGCCCACCACTCGCGCCCTCATGACCTTTTTTGGCGGCGCGGGCTTCTCGAGTTCCGCCGGCTGCACTGCCGTGACTACGATCTTATCTTTTCCCACGATGGTCGTTTTGCCGTCGGTTCCCACGCTCGCGCTCGCGCTGAAGCTGCAACCTGCAAAAGCCACACCGAGGACAACCACGCCGATGCAATACAATAATGTGCGTGCTTTCATCCTTACCTCCATTATTCCTTTCCTACTTTTTGGCACCGTTTTGTTCACCGGGTAACGCCCCGGAAAACGTGCATTTGGTTCTGGTTTACGGGTTCGACGCAACCATTCCCCGAATATTCTGCTTTGTCAATTAAGATCCCCCCAAATGCTTCATGAAGCGAAATGAAAACTACCGGCCGCACATCCCCGATTCCTCACGGCATTCCCCGGGGGCGCACTCGGATCGCAGGAAACTCCACTCCTCGCAACGGGATCCGTCCTTGAAAATGCACACGCCGTATTGTCCTTTCTCCCCTTCGCGGATCTCCAACTTCCCATCGTTTTCCACACAATGGGTCGAAGCGGGATTGGCGATCTGCGCGCCCGCGAGCTCATCCGAGGTTGGAGGCGGGCTCTCGCCACCACCGCAATATACCGCCAGGCACGCCAGCGAAAGGATGCAAACAGAAACGGCTATTCGCGCTGCTCTCATGTGTTCACCCAGGTTGCTCTCATGTGTTCGCCCAAAAAGTAGTCTAGTCCATTTTGACTGGATGATATAGTACGCACAACATGTCGAAGAAACCGAGCAAGGCTCAGGTAACCGAGCCGGAGGTAACCTTTGCCAGAACGCTGGGTTTCTTCGACGCCACCATGATCGGCGTGGGCGCCATGATCGGCGCGGGGATCTTCGTGTTGACGGGGATCGCATGCGGCGAGGCGGGCCCCGCTTCCCTCCTGGCGTTCGGTCTCAACGGACTGGTCACCCTGATCACAGCCCTGGCCTACGCTGAGCTGGCGTCAAGCATCCCTCAGGCCGGGGGCGGCTACGCATATGTCAAGAACGCCTTCCCGGACGTGCTCGGATTCACCGCCGGCTGGTGGCTCTGGTTTGCCTACACGGTGGCTTGCGCCCTGTACGCCGCCGGCTTCGGATCGTTCTCCCTGGAGTTCCTCGCGCGCTATTTCCCGGCCACTTACGGCCTGATGGTCTCGGTCGCCGGAGAGCACGCCGCCCTGGTCTTCATGATCCTCCTGGCGGGTGTCGCCTTCACGCTCCTCAACGTGCGCGGCGCGGGCGTCACGGGAAAGACCGAGAACATCATCGTGATCGCCAAGATCGCGGTGCTCGCGGTCTTCATCGTCTTCGGCATCGAGGCCATGTCCAACGACATACCCGCCGCAAAGGCGGAGTTCACGCCGTTCTTCCCTCGGGGCATGAGCGGCGTCTTCATCGCCATGGGCCTCACGTTCATTGCGTTCGAGGGCTACGACCTCATCGCCACGGTCGCCGAGGAGATAAAGGATCCGGCCAGGACCATTCCCAAAGCCACCTTCGTGTCCCTCGCCATGACGGTCTTCATCTACATGTGCGTCCTGGTCGTTTCCCTGGGCGCGGTCCACTCGGACGACATGGCCTCCTGGGAATTTCTGGGCAAGTATCAGGAGATCGCCATCGTCATGGCGGCGTCCAAGATGATGCCGGGGATCGGGGTGTTTCTGATCGTCTTCGGCGGCGTGCTGTCCACAATCAGCGCCCTGAACGCGACAATTCTCGCCTCCTCCCGGGTGGCGTTCTCCATGGCGCGGGACGGCTGGTTGCCCGGCAGGATATCGTCCATCCACAAGAAACGACGAACCCCACACATCGCCATTCTCACCTCCGGAGCGATCTTCCTGATCGTCGCCGTGTCGCTCCCGGTGGATGCGCTGGGATCCGCGGCGAGCGTAATGTTCCTGCTGGTATTCGCCATGGTAAATCTGGCCCTCGTGGCCCTGCGACGGAAAAGACCCGACCTCCATCGACCGTTTCGGATTCCGCTGTACCCCGTGCTGCCCATCGCCGGGTTCCTGATAAACATGGCGCTGGCCGTCTATCAGTATGCCTTCGATCCGCGGCCCTGGCTGGTCGTCATCGGATGGACCCTCTTTGGGCTGCTGCTCTATTTCGTCGCCTTCGAAAGAAAGGTGCGGGCTCGGAAGCCCCAGGTTCTCGAGATCGAGAAACCCCCGTTGGCAGTGGAGAAGAAACGCTATCGTATCCTGGTCACGCTGGCCAACCCGGACACAGTGGTGCCTCTCATTAACATCGCTGCGGCTGCAGCCCTGCAAAAGAACGGCGAGATCGTCGCCCTCTCGGTCTCCGTCGTCCCGGAACAGTTGCCCATCCACGAGGGTCTGAAGATGGCCCACCACCGACGACCGTTGCTGCGCAGGGCCCAGGCCAGGGCGCGGGAGCTCGGCGTCGATTTCACCGGCGATCTGCGCGTGGCCCATCAGGTCAAGGACGCCTTTTTGACCTCTGTGCAGTCGCACAAGGCCGACCTCCTGGTGATGGGCTGGAAGGGTTACGCCAACACACGCGACCGGCTCTTCGGGGAGCTGACCGATCACATGATCCG
>JAUXHN010000123.1 GCA_030621515.1 Deltaproteobacteria bacterium
CCAGAAACGGCCTCAAGACCTGCGCCAGGTCTGACGAGTCGACGGGCTTGGTCAGGAAGATCTCCACGCCCATGGACCTGAGCAGATTGGCTTCGCTCTGGCCCCCCCGGTCGGTGACGACGATGACCTGCAGGTTCTCCGTCGCAGAATCTCCTCGAATGGTGGCGACCATCTCGAAACCGTTGATCACCGGAAGGGACAGGTCGAGTATGAGCACGTGCGGCTTGACCGATTCGATCATTTCCAGGGTCATGGGTCCGTCCGTGGCCGAATGTACGCGACAGCTGGGAACCGCAGCTTTCGCCGTCTCGTGTACGAGGGATCTGAAGTCGGGATCCGCGTCCGCCACCAGGAGCTTGCCCCGGGTGCTGTTGGGGGTGGACCGAAAGGCGCGGTTGAGGCCGGAGCCGGATCTTTGCGCACGATGCCTGCCTGAAACCGATCTTCGCCGGGGTGTGGACCGGCTGCCCAGGCCTTCCGGAGGAGCCATGGAAGGGCGTCGATCGTGGGGCAGAGGCATGGCCTGGATATCCAGGAGATCTCCAAGAAGTTCTTCACAATCCTGATATCGCTCGTGGGGCTCCTTGGACATGGCCCTCATGATCAAATTGTCGATGACTTCGGGGATTCCCGGACGCCTGGTAGACGGGAACACGGGGATCTCGGCTATATGCTTTTGAAGGATCTCCACCCAGGTATCTCCGCCGAACGGGATCGATCCGGTGATGATCTCGTAGAACGTGGCTCCCAGAGAGTAGATATCCGTAAGCTTGGAGCGATTGGCGCCGGGTTTGCCCTCTACCAGCTCGGGGGCGATGTAGGCCGGGGTTCCAGCGAGGGTCCGCAAGTCGTCTTCTACCTGGACGTCACGCACCAGACCGAAATCCATGATCACCGCGCGCATGGGCGCGGCCGTGAGCATGATGTTTGCGGGCTTGATATCACGGTGAATGGAGCCGGCCTGATGGAGGGCGTCCACACCGTTTGCCGACTGGATCATGATGTCGACTGCATCGTCCATCGGAATGTAGAATCCCCGCCTGTTGTGGGAATCGATCAGCTGCTCCACCGTATCCCCGTCCAGGTATTCCATGACGAAGTAGGGGGTACCCTTGTCCTCGCCGAACGAGAATATCTGGGCCACGTTGTCGTTGCGGACGGCCGCCATGGCCACGGCTTCCTGTCGAAAACGGGTGGCGTACTCCGGGTCCTCGGCCAGCTCCGGCAGGAGGAACTTGACTGCCACCTTTCGCTTGAGGGAGGAGTCTTCTGCGAGGAAGACTGTTCCCATTGAGCCCCGACCCAGCTCGTTTTCGAGGCGATACTTGCCCTCGAGCACGATGCTGGACGGCATCATGGGATGCTCCGAATCGCTCTTGGGAAGCGGCAACTTCTGATCTCTGTCGATCGGGCCGGGCATCTCGGTCACCGCCCTGGTCATCGGCCCCTGGGATTTTCGCCCGTCGGAGAGGTTATCCGAGTCAATTACGACGTTTCGATCCCATCCGCCGGACGGAACCGGTCTCGAAGGCCTCGGGGTGAAAAAGGTTCCGTCGCTATCGCACCTCTCGCACCGTTTTTCGCCCGCACCGATCGGGGCGCCGCAGACTTCACATCTCATGGCATCGAGCTACTCTTGTTGCAACCAATTGTCGATTCCAATGTCACTGTATACTCTAGACACATTTATTGACGATTGACAAGGTACTATCGTGTCTAAATAAAGAAAATGGTAAAATTAACGCAACTTTACAAGGGAAATGGGGTGCGATGGGATAGGCCATCAGAAACGGCCGGTGAGGAACGGATTGTGCTTGCGTTCCATACCGATGGAGGTGACAGGACCGTGCCCCGAATATGCCTTCACCGAGTCGTCGAGAGGCATCAATTTCTTCTGGATCGACTCGATCAGCTGCCTGTGGGAACCGCCAGGAAGGTCGGACCTGCCGACGGACCCGGCGAAGAGCGTGTCGCCCACGAAAACCACCTTGTCGAAGAGGAAACACACGCCGCCGGGAGTGTGGCCGGGGGTATGGATCACGCTGCCCTCGTGCCCTCCCACCTTCACCGTGTCTCCCTCTGATATCTCCACATCGATCTTCGGAACTTCCATGGGGGGCAACCCGAACATCCTTGCCTGGTCCGGCATGCTCTGCAGCATAGGAGCGTCAGCAGCGTGCATGGCGAACGGAATCGAGAGTTCCTTGACAATCGCCGCGACCGCGCCGGCGTGATCGAGGTGCCCGTGGGTATTGTAAATGGCCTCGATTTTCACGTTATTGAAGCTCGCGGTCTTGATCAGTTTTCTTGCCTCGTCGCCGGGATCGATGAAGATACCGGTCATTGCCTGGTCGTCCCACACCAGGTAGCAGTTCTCCTGAAAAGGTCCGTTGACGATGGTTTCAATTTCAAGGGGCATGGCGCGACCTCCAGACTCAGAACATGAAAGCGATGCCGATGGAGATTACCGGGAAGAACAGCTTGCCGTCCTTGTCCTTTCCGGCATCAGAGCTCTTTGACACGTAGCTGTTGCATCCTTCCTGGCCCTCGTCGCATGGTTTGTTGTTTTCGTCTATGAGGGCGACTTGCTCTCCTGTCGTCGGGAGCTCGTCGTCATACCAGGAGTCGTCTACCCCAACTATTTTCGTCTCATCATACCAGTAGTAAAGCGCCAGGAGCTGGATCTTCAGCGCAACGTGCTTGCCCAGACCGATGTGAGCGCCGGCGCCGCCACCGAGGATCCAGGCGGCCATGGCCTGAACGCCCTTGTCCCAGTCGTCGGATCCTCCCCACTGGAAGTCTCGGCCGCCGGCCAGGATCAGGTACGGCGCGAACTTCGTAGAGCGCAGTATAACGAACTTGAGGAACGGCAAGACGGTGAAGCTGTCCGGGTACTCCCAATCGCTGGAGAAGATGTGGGTGTAACTCAGGTCGATCCCGGGGGCCAGCCGGTTGACGACGTAGTACGCGAAGGCGCCGCCTACGGACAATTGGAAGTCGCCGCCGTATCCGTTGCCGCCGAGCCCAAGGCCGAGTTCGATGTCTCCCTTGGCGAACGGTTTGCCGTCCGGGAGATTGTCGAGGGCTTCCTGAAGTGCGTCGTCATCGTAATCGTCGTATTCATCGTCTTCGAGTTCCACGTCGGGAACGAACGGCTCCTCCAGGACAGGCTCCTCGGTCTCCACGGGCTCGGGCTCCTCGATCACCGCAGGCTCGGGCTCTCCGGCATCTGCGAGTTCGGGCACTCCGGCATCCGGTGAAACTTCATCCTGGGCAAACCCGGAGCGCGGCAACGTGAACAGGGCCGCAAACACCGCAATCATGATGACCGTTGTTCTGTACATGAGAGGGATAATAACCCGTTTGTACGGGGGCGCAACCGGCGTCTTTCCCGATTTCGTGTTATTGTCTTCCGGTGAACATGTCATGCCCCAACTGCAATCTCGTGTACGATCTTTCCGTCTACGAGTCCGGCCAGCGTTGTCGCTGTCAGTGCGGTCAGGTTATCGTGGTCCCGGATGAGATGCCCGAGTTTCGCGCGGCGCGATCTCTCCATTGTTCCAACTGCGGCGGCGCCCTTGAGAGGGGACGGCCGGATTGTTCGTTTTGCGGAGCGATGATCGATTTGACCGAGACGCGCCTGACCACGTATTGCTCCTCATGCCTCTCCATGAGCAAGGAGGGCGCCAGGTTTTGCTCCGAGTGCTCAAAGCCCATCGGCGGCTTGCCTGAGAAACCCGAGGAAACCGGCGAGCTATGTCCTCGCTGCGTGGTGAAGATGCGTCGGCGGGTCGTCGGCGACCACCACCCTCTTGAGTGCCCGATCTGCTGCGGCCTCTTCGTGGATGCCGTGGATCTGGACAGGATGATCTCCGATCAGGAGGAGAAAGTGGGGGCGAGCGTGGGGCTCGCGGGCGAGAAACCGGTCAAGGCGGAGCTCGACCGGCAGAAGGTGGTCTACGTCAAGTGCCCGGTCTGCCACAACATGATGAATCGTCTCAACTACGGACGCCTCTCCGGCGTAATCATCGACTACTGCCGCGATCACGGATACTGGCTCGACTCGGGCGAGCTGGAGAAGATCGCCAGATGGGTGGCCACCGGCGGCCTGGTCAAGAAACGTCAGCGGGAAGTCGATGATCTGAAAAATCAAAAGGCTCGACTCTCCACTGCGGTCATTGCCTCGGGGGGATTTTACTCGGGAGGAGACAGCGAGATGCGCGAGGATGTCTATCTTGCGGCAGGCGTGGGATCGGGCCTCATGAAGCTCATCACCGGCCTCTTCGACTGATCACTTTATCTTGCCTTCTGCGGCCCCGGGCTCGTTGAGCACCCGGTAGACCTCATTGTCCCTGAACAGCTGGACGAGGTCTCCATCGATGTGATTGTCCTTGACCTCGAAATCCAGGATCTGCAACGCGCGCTCCAGTGAGACGGCCTTCTTGTACGGGCGATCCGCCGCAGTCAGCGCGTCGAAGATGTCCGCCACGGCCATGATTTTGGCCGGCAGGGGGATCTCATCCTCCTTCAGGCCGTATGGATAACCCGAGCCGTTGAGCTTTTCGTGGTGCGCGCCTGCGAAAAGGGGGAGGTTCTTCATGGATTTGCCCCACGGGATCTTCTTGAGAAACGAGATGGTGTGAGCGGCATGGGACCGGATCTCTTCGAGCTCCTCGGGGGTGAGGCTGCCCTTCGCCACGAGCAGCGCCTTGAGTTCCTCCGCTTCCAGGTACGGCTGCCGTTTGCCGTTCAGATCGAAGTAATTGCGCGAGGCCACTTCTTCTACCTTCTTGAAATCGCCTTCCGCCAGGATGGTGGGCTCATTGGCCGAACTGATGATGCGCCAGCACTCGTCGATCTCGCTGAGCGCGCGCTGGGATCCGTGGTCGAGAATGGCCAGTTCCTGCTCCGGTGTGCCCTCCTCGATCATCATGAGGCGCCGCTGCAAGTGGTCGTTCTCGATGGAACGCCTGATGAAATCGAACCGGGCGCGGACGATCTTCAGGTTGGGCGGATATAACTTCTTGGCCTTGACGAGCACCTCCTCGCGAACACCGACCTTGCCGAAATCATGCAACAGGGCGGCGGTCTCTATTTCCTTCAAAATCTCGTCGTCAAACTTCACATCCGCGTACTTGCCGTCGGACTGATTGTGGACCACCTCTGCGAGCGCGCGCGTTAGCGAGGCCACCCTGAAGGAGTGCCCCGAGGTGGTCGGGTCCCGCTGTTCGATGGTGTGTACCGAGGCGCGCACGAATCCATCGAAAATCCTCTTTATCTCCACGTACAAAAACGCGTTCTCCATGGCCACCCCGGCCTGGGAGGCAAGGGTCTCCACCAGGTCCTTGCCCCTCGCGTCCATCGGGATGACCTCCCGATCGAAATCCCCCGGTGAGAGGAGCCTGGCCGACGGGTTTCGCTTCTTGTTGATGAGCTGGACCACGCCGAGGACTTCTCCCACCTGGTTGATCATCGGGACCGCGAGCACCGAGCAGGTCCGATACGCCATGCGCTCGTCCCATGTGGAATCGAACTTGTAGGGCGCCTCCTTCGGGATGTTGTGGACGTCCGGAATATCGATGGAACGTTTCATCACGACCGCCGCTCCGGCGATGGAATCGGCCGAGACGGGCATGACGAACTCCCTGGACTCGTAATGGATGCTGTCGTTCTGGGAGAGCTTGAAACGTAGCTGCGTCTTGTCGTTATCGTCGGAACTCGCCTCGACGACGTAGATGCTTCCCGCGTCGGCTCCAATCAGGTGGCGGCTCTTTTCGAGGATCATGCTCAGCAACGAGTCCACATTTTTCTGTGCGCTCAGGCTCTTGCCGATCTCGATGATCTCCTTTAGCTCGTAGTCGCGTCTGCGCAGACTCTGCTCCCGATCGACGCCGTCAACTCTGAGGCTGTGCATCAGAAGGGCGTTGGAGATCGAGCGAAAGAGGCTGTCCGACCGGGCGTCGCGGGTGAACACCTCGAAAAAATCCCCTTCGGGAGCGTCGTCCAGGTTGGTCGCTATAAGGATGCTCGGCCTGTCTCCAGCGTCTGAGACGTTGCTTCCATCCTCCTCGATCAGCACCTCGCCGCCGTCCGTGCCATGCGAGATCTGCAGGGCACCCCCGGGAAGCGCCACCACTGCCCAGTCGGCCTTTTCAAGCCGCCGCCCGAGACAATCTTTCAACCACTCTTCAAGACTGGTGCGCGTCATCGTCGTCGTTCCCGTCTGATCGCGTCGTTACCCCGTTGCCGCGATCCGCATAGGCCTTGATTATATCTTGAACGAGAGGATGTCTTACCACATCAATTTCCGTGAAGCGGCAAAAACCGATCCCTTCCATATCTTTCAACACATGCTCGGCATCCACCAACCCCGACGTAATGGAGCCCGGAAGGTCGATCTGGCTGGTGTCGCCCGTGACCACGGCTTTGGACGAGTACCCCAACCTCGTGAGAAACATCTTCATCTGTTCTATGGTCGTGTTCTGGGCCTCGTCAAGGATCACGAAGGCGTCGTTCAGGGTTCTGCCGCGCATGAACGCGAGCGGCGCTATCTCTATTTGTCCCTGGGCGATGAACGCTCCGGTGCGATCCGGATCGAGCATATCGTGCAGGGCATCGTAGAGCGGCCTCACGTACGGGTTGATCTTGTCGACCATGTCGCCGGGCAGAAACCCCAGGCGTTCGCCCGCTTCCACCGCCGGTCGCGCCAGGATGATCCGCTTCTTGCGATGGCTCATCAGCTCCGACACGGCCAGGGCAACCGCCAGATAGGTCTTGCCCGTCCCGGCGGGACCTATGGCGAAAGTGAGATCGTTATTGCGGATCATATCCACATAGCGCTTCTGGGCGAGCCCCTTGGGGGTGATGAGCCGTTTGCCGGTCGTCACGTGGACCACGTCGTTGAAGATGCGATCGAGCCTGGCGTCCTTGTCCTGCAATAGGATCCGGGATCCTCTCAGAACGTCGGCCTCCTTGAGGCGTCGGCCGTCCTTGCAGATGAGAGCCAGCTGGTCGATGAGCCGCAAAGTGGCGATCACCGCATCCGTGTCTCCCTTGATATAAACTGTGTCACCTCGCTGCCCCACGGTGACCCCCAGCTCCTTTCCAATTACCGAAAGGTTCTCCGATCTCGGACCGAGCACCTTCATCAACAGATCGTGATCATTGAATGTGTATTCGTCGGACAAGACGGAACTGCTCACGGGAATGCTGGACACGACTTTTGGCACAATAAATGAGTATCCCACGCCGCTCCCGGTGTCCAGCCCGGTCGGAAAGTACCGACCCCTTTCGCCCCACAATGAATTGACACTTTACACCGAAGGGTGTAAATGGCTATAATATGAAAAGGAGAGACCTAGAGAAGGAGCTAAAGTCCCTCGGTTGGGAATTAAAGAGGCACGGGGGAAAACATGACTACTGGACCAATGGATTAGAGGAGGCTGCTGTTCCACGGCATAACGAGGTTAACGAAAGACTCGCAAAGACTATTCTCAAGAACGCTCGTGCCAAGAGGAGGAAACGCTGACAGTCGCAACCGCGAAGATGAATGGATGAGGGCTACGGTATCCTGTGTGATGCAGGAAAAGTTGAAGGATGTATGTAATGCGGTTTAAAGGAAAAGTTTGGAAGGACGGCAAGTTTTGGTTGGTCGAAGTTCCGGCACTCGACGTGATGACCCAGGGTTTTACAAAACGCGAAGCTCTGGAAATGATTGCGGATGCTATCGAGGGCTATGTTAACCATGCTGGGTTCAAGGTCGGTATCTATGCTAGCTCGCGCGATTATTTCGAGGTTGGGTCCAATGACGTTGGAAGGCTGGTCGCGCTGTTTCTGCAACGAAGGCGACTGGCGAGCGGCCTGACACTTGAGGAGGCGGCCAAGAAGCTCGGCGTGAATTCGCATAACGCCTACGCCCGCTACGAACAGGGCAGGACAGTGCCGACCATCGAAAAACTCGTCCAACTCTTGTCCGTGGTGGATGGAGAGCGCGATTTCGTTATCGGCCGGAGTCAACTCTAGCCTGTCCCTGATATCCTTCTTCAGGGGCAGGAGAGATCGGCGTACTCGGTCGGAATGGATGTTTCTTCTGCGGTGGTTCCCGCAGTGCCCGGTCCACCGGCGTAGCTGTTCGATCCGGATGTAGCTGTTCCACCGGCGCCTGCCGAAGCCGTGAGTGTTCCGCTGAAGGTGCTCGCCGGCGAGAATAGTTTTACCCTGCCGCCGCCGGCGCCGCCGCCGCCCCAGGCCCAATCACCGGAGGAATTGCCGAGAGCTGCGCCGCCAGCCCCTCCGTCAGCCGAGATTGTGCCTGTGCCGATGATGGTTGCGCCGACGACAACTATTCCGCCTCCCGAACCGCCGCCACCGCCCGCTCTGTAGCCGCAGGTGCTGGTGTTTGACGGCGGCAGCTCTCCGTTGGCAGTGATGAGTCCCTCGATTTCTGCCTCCCCCCTCGCCAGGATGAGGATCGCTGCGCCTCCTGCGCCTCCAACGGCGCCTTCGTTGGTGCACCCCGAGGAGTTGCCCCCCGCGCCGCCCCCGGAGCCCATGGAGATCTCCGCGCCGGTCTGTGTGTCGTAGGGAAGACCTGCGGCGCCTTTGCAATGAGACGAAGTGTCTCCCGAACACAGGGAGCAAGCGATTCCATATGTATCCAACGGCAGGCCGCCCGAGCCGCCGTAACCTGCGCCCGAGCCGGCTTGTCCGACGTACGCGCCCGGACCTCCTCCACATCCCTGTCCCGAACCGGAGCCACCGTTTCCGCCGGCAGATGGTGATGGTCCACCTCCGAGTTCACCGGCAATATCGCCATTGATCTCGCCGGTTCCCACGATCCAGATATTCTCGGCCTTTATGGAGAGGATTCCACCCGTGCTCGCACCGTCATGAGGTGTAACTACGAGTGTGCCAGCAATGTAAACGTCCCCCGTATAGCAGAGATCACCGTCGAGAGTATGGGTTTGACCGTCCGGGACGACGAGGTGGTCAGTGGTGTCGACGATCTCGGTGTCGCAAAAATCACCAACGCCGTCAGTGTCTTGATCGTCGTTATTGCTGAAAGCCTGCCCGGGGCAGTTGTCGCAGAAATCGGGCACCCCGTCACCGTCGCTGTCCACATTGTCATCGCCGCCGTCGCAGATGTCTTCGTCGTCGCAGACTCCGTCTGAATCCGAGTCGGGGCAGGTGTCCGTGTCGGAATCGGAATCGGAATCGGTATCGGAATCGGAATCGGAATCAGTGTCGGAATCGGAATCAGTGTCGGAATCGGTGTCGGAGTTGTCACCTGTGTCTAATGTAGTAGTAGTACAGGCCGCTGACAGGATCGCCAGTACACAGAAAATCCATAGCCCATTCAGCATAATTTTAGTCATGGTTGTCGATCCTCCTCCTGTAAACATCTTACCATTTTCGGTGTCAGTCACATTTTTCTTTCAGATGAGAAGGTCGATAATTTGACGAATGTAGCCCATGGGACTACATTGTAGGTAAATGTAGGATAAACACTCATGGAGGATAGTATGTCCATTGACCGTCGCGACAGATTCAGAGTACCCGAGAGCAGGCTCATGACCGAGATCGTTTCAGAGAACCCGTTCGCGGCGAGCATCGTCAACCTGAGTTACACGGGATTGTACACGGTGAAGCCGGTCACGTCCGGGAGGCGCGGTCCGCGGATCATACAGATGGAGATCCCACTGCCCGAGGCCAGTGAGTCGATATGGGCCACCGGTCGGATCATGTTCGAGGCGGTGAGTGAAAAAACCATCGGCTCGGGGATCCACTTCGAAACCATGCCCCGGGCCCATCGTTCGCTGCTCGGTGATTTCCTGGAGAATCGGCGCAGGCAGATCCTCGAGGGTATGATGCGGGAGATCCAGTGGAGGAAAGAACTCGCCGCCTACCCGTCCCCGTACATGGCGCCGCCTCCCCCCGTTATGGAGCACACGGTGAGAATGTACCTGCTGCCCGAGCTCGCGTAACTTCAACGTTTGACGTTCTGACGCCGTTTGGCCTATCGTCCGTTCCATGCATTCGTTCGACTCAGGGGTTCCAGATGAGCAATCGTGACGCAGTCTCACGCCTTCTGGGTCGCGGTGGTCGCGTGCTGGTGACGGCTGCGGTTGCGCACGCTCGAGGGCATCGAGCCGGCGCGAATCGCTGGAACGTGTTGTCTCGCGAGAACATCGCCGCCACCGAGCAGATCCTCCGTGTGATCGAGGATGGCGTGGCCCCCCGGAACATGGCCGTCGCCATCGAATCTGCCATGGAAAAAAAGCCGGCCACGGCGCCGCCTTCCTGGGCGAATCGCGTCTGGGCCGAGCCTGATATCATCTCCAAGATCGGAGCGGTGGTGGGCGATTCGATCCTGCCTCCCGCGACAGGGGACGATCGTGAAAAGGGCCTCGCGGCGCTGGCCATCGCCATCTGCCGCAGTATGGACGGCGCGGAAGCGCTGGCTGCCAGATTGCCCGCAGGGGATGGCGAGCAACTTCTGCGAATGGCCCGCCTGGCCCAGGCCACGGTGGAGGCAGGCGAGCCGAGTGAGATGCGCTCGAGGATACGGGCGTTTCTGGCGGGAGGTGGTTGATGGGCAGGATCATCAAGGCGGCGGATTTGAAGAAAAGGCCCAGGAGAATCGGCGAAGAGCCCACTAGGGAGGTCGAGGAGATCCTGAGGGACGGTCCTCTTGCCGGCGAGATCCTTACAAGATCCCGTCGCAAGGTGATCGATCTCGCGGTTGCGATTGCCGAGCGCATCGTCGCCGAGAAGATCTCCACCGATCCCGTTGTGCTGAACGGGATGTACGAGCGCGCCATGGAGCAGATCGGTGACCTGGATCCGGCGGTTATTCGCGTTCACCCGGAAGACCGGGCCGGTTCCGGGATCGACGATCTCGCGACAGCCCGTGGGTTCTGCGTTCTGGAAGATCCGTCCGTCGGTCCCGGCGGGTGCGTGGTGGAGGCCTGCGGGGTGACGGTGGATCACCGGATCGACGCGTTGCTTCGAACAATGAAACGGGCGATGAAGCGAGGCTGAAAGGTGAGCGAAACGCCCCAAAAGCGGTCCGGTCCGGCACTGAACATCGCCCTGTTCCTGATAACGCTGCTGACGGTCTTCACTGCGGGTAGCGGGATCCAGATGCTCATCGAATACACGATGCTCACCGGGAAGAGCGTCCCTTCATCCGCCTGGTCGGATTCCGTGACGAACGGCCTGGCCTACATGACTACCCTGATGGGCATCCTCCTCGCCCACGAGTTCGGGCACTACACCATGGCCCGTTTGAACAAGGTCGACGCATCGTTGCCGTACTTCATTCCCGCGCCCTACCCGATGCTCCTGGGAACCTTCGGAGCCTTGATTGTAATGCGCGGGAGGATTCGGTCGCGCAACGCGCTCATGGAGGTCGGCGCCGCCGGTCCACTGGCCGGTATGATCGTGGCGGTGCCCGCGCTGTTCCTGGGGCTGAGCCTGTCCCCCGTGGAGCCGATCCCTGCGCAGGGACTCATGGAAGGGCAATCCATTCTCTACATGTTTATCAAGTGGGTTGTCGTAGGATCCATACCCGAAGGTCACGACGTGATCCTTCATCCCATCGCATGGGCCGGCTGGGTGGGTTTGCTGGTCACAATGCTCAACCTGTTTCCCATCGGGCAGCTCGACGGGGGACACATCTTCTATGCGCTCTTCGGCGACATCCACGCCCGGGTATCCAGGTTGTTCCACCGATCGCTCTTCGTGTTGGGTTTCGGCGTCATGGGATACGAGGCCTGGAACGCGGTCAACCGGGGCATGATCGGGGAGGATATCTTCTTGTCCTCATTGCCCGGCTTGCAGTGGATCTTCCTGGGCGGGTTACTGGCGCTCTTTCACCGTCGTCGGGGATTCAAGCATCCACCCACCGACGATGACACGCTCTCGCCGACCCATCGGGGCATCGGAATCCTTTGCATCGTGATCTTCGTGTTGATCTTCATGCCCGTGGTCTTGCGACCGATCATCTGAGTCATCGTCAGCAAATGAAATCGTTTTTCAGAGTTGGTCAGAACTTTTACAGCTGCCTTTCCCAATCAATGTTAGAGTGTTCCCAATTTCAAAACGAAAGGTCAGGCAAATGAGGTACCTGCTCTTAATGGTGCTGGCAACCGCGCTGGTTTGCGCCGGGTGCTCGGGCGGCTCGTCGGGTGGCGGCGACGGCGGCACGACCGATGGCGACACCGATACCGATACGGACACGGATTCCGATACAGACACCGACACGGATCTAGACACTGACACCGATACCGACACCGATACCGACTCCGATACCGACTCCGATACCGACTCCGATACAGACACAGATACAGACACTGATACGGATACTGACACCGACACTGATACCGATTATGACGCCGGGCCGGATGGCTCCACCCCCACGGACTGCACAAGCGGAGTCTGCTGCGATACGTCGACCAGCCTATACCATCCGTCAACGTATGCCTGCGATGTGACGACCGCATACTCCTGCACCGGCGCCATTTGCGGCGCCGACGCACAGGAGCAGGACACGATCCAGTACTGCAGCGGAACAAGCGAGCTATGCAACGGAAGCATCGTGCCGGGTGGCTGGATAATGGTGGAGGATTGCGCAATCGACGCCATTTGCGAATACGATACAACGGATTCCTGGTGCACGAATTGCCCGGGTGGATGCACTGGAGTGGCGTGCGATCCGATTTGTACTTCGGCTCCGAACTGGACCGAGCACACAGTGGATGGAGCATTCAATGGCGCCAATTCTTTATACGCGGCAGATGTTGACGGGGACGGCGACATGGACGTACTTGGCGCGGCGGCATTAGCCTCTGACATCACCTGGTGGGAGAACACTGCGGGCGACGGCACCGCATGGAAGTCGGATCGTA
>JAUXHN010000169.1 GCA_030621515.1 Deltaproteobacteria bacterium
AATTGCGTTGCCAAACCTTCGCACCCGGCGTGCCGCGTAGTTCATTTATCTGCCGGGTCACGCCCGATTTGAACGAACCGACAATCATGCCCAACGACTCGTTTTTTCGCCCAGACATCGTCCTCGTCTGTAGGGGCGAGGCCTGCCTCGCCCTGATCTCGTCGTCGTTATCGTCGTCGTTACCGTCGTCGTCGTTATCGGAATGCGGGGCCAGGAAAACAATCAAGTGAACATGATTGGGCATCACCACGAATTCGTCGAGGACAACCGAAGGATGGTGTTCGGGCAACGCTCGCCAACGTTGTTCGACGATCAACCCAAAATCGTTCAATACCATTTGGCCATTTTCGATGTGGCCGTAAATGTCTGACAAATTGGTTTTCGTTGTCGAATTCAGGGCGACGCAGGCGTCGCCCCTACGCACGATGTCGATTTCCTTTACGCAAATTGTAACGAAATACGCATCGGCCTGTGTGTAGTCGTATCCGCGTAGGCGGATGGACCGACGACTATATTTCGACGTCGAACTCATGGTGCATCCTCCCCACACATATGAATGCTTGATGCAGGCAGATCCTAAACCGAAAAATAGAAGAAGATCAGGTACATGATTCCCACCACAGAAGTGAGAGCCACGCCGATGCCTATCGACTGAATCAGCGCGCCGCGGGCGGCGGTCGATGAGGCTGATGTTCGGATTATCGAACCCGGATGGTAGATCGCGTTGGTGACAGTCTCTACCGACCTGACGACAAATCTCGTCATGGCCTGCGCGCCGTTTTCGAGCGGTCCCGCACTGAACCGTAGCAGGTAGTTGCCGGCCTTGCGGTAGAACCAGTCGGTGTCGGTGGTGATAGTCATGTGTCCGCCGAGATAGCGCGCGAAGATCATGAAGACCAGGCCGGTTGCGATCATGCACCCCAGAGAGCCGAATATATGATCGGCCGTGTACGGGTGGTACTCGCTGGCGAAGGGCAACAGTCGATAGAGCAGGTCGGGAAAGATGCCGAACAGGGTGCACAGGAATGCGCCGCCGATCATGGCCGCGGTCATGTTTTTGGGCAAGCGTCCGACCTTGAGCCCCCGGTTCGGTGCGACGAAGGTGTAGTAGGGGAGCTTCAGTCCCGTGCTGAGGAAGGTACCTATAGAGGCCAGGACGAGCATCAGCTCTATGACCGGCATGTGAATGTCAGAAGCCGCCGTGATGATCATCGACTTGCTGATGAAGCCGTTCCAGCCCGGTGCGCCGGCGATGGAAAAGGCGCCGATCATATAGAGAATGAAGGTGAGGGGCATCTTGCGCCAGATCCCGCCGAGCGCGCTCATCTGGCGTCTTCCCGTGGCGTGGATCACCGCTCCGGCGCCCATGAACAGCACCCCCTTGTAAAGGATATGGCTGAATGCGTGGGAGGTGGCGCCGTTGACCGCCAGTTCCGTGCCGAGCCCGACCCCGCAGACCATGTATCCCACCTGACTGATGATGTGGTAACCGAGCAGCCGACGGATGTCGTTTTCAAGCATGGCGAAGACGACGCCGTAGAGGGTCATTATCGCGCCGGCCCAGATCAGAAGCTCGGTGCCGGAGAACACCAGGGCAAGGACCAGTACCGCGGTCTTGGTGGTGTAGGCGGTGAGGTAGATCGCGCCGGTCACCGACGCCTCGGGGTAGGCGTCCGAGAGCCAGGCCGAAAGGGGCGGAACCGCGCCGTTCAGGCAGAATCCGATCAGGATCAGATAGAACGGGAGCCCGGGCGCGGGTGTGACCACGGCTATGGAGTCGGTTGCGGCGAGCTGGAACACGATGCCCGCCATCAGGCAGGCACCTCCCGCTATGTGGACCAGCAGGTATCGGTAGGCCGCATTTCGCGAGGCCCGATTATTTCTGGAGAGAATTACCGCGGCCGAGGTAACGGCCATGATCTCCCAGAACACGAACAGGGTGAAGTAATCTCCGGCAAAAACAACTCCCAGTGAGGCCCCGACATAAAAAAGGCCTGCCACATGCTGGCCGGGCTGCTTGATATGCAGGGCGTACAGGGTTGCGAGAAAGGACAGAATTACGAAAACATATGCAAAACAAAGTCGAATAAGCTCTACCTTGAGCAGTATCAACTGGTAGTCATCGAGGAACGGGATAGTCCAGAAATTACCCACCGTGAAGGTCAATAACTGCGCGAAGGCGATCACCGGAACAAGCAACAGAAATGCATCGCGTACCCTGCCGCGCAGGGACGGGACGAGGATGGCCGCCCCAATATAGATCAACGCCGGGGGGAAGATGATGCTAGGCATGAGCGTCCTCCTCCCCGCAGAACCGCTTCTGCAGCATTTCGGCCACACTGTGGGTCACTTCGATGTTGTACAGCGTCTCGCCCACGCGAAGCTCATTGCCCGGGTCGGCAAACAGCTGAACCACTTTTCCCGCAGCCGGAGCGAGCAATGTTTTTGTATCACCAGAGATTTCGATCTCCACGATCGGCTGGTTTTCAGTCACCCGCACGCCGCTTTCCACCAGCCATTTTTGTACTCTGGCTGTCGAGCTACCGGTATCCGCGTTCCGTTGCTCTAAGGGAACCGAGAAAGTGGTGCGCCACAGAAAAAACTGGCCGAGCACTCTGGATACGAGAATGATGGCGACACAACCGATGAGCCCAAAGACCGCTTCGAAGCATGGAATGGTGTGCCAGGGGTAAATTGTATGGTGTGGATGCACGAAGAACTCGGCCGCGCAGACCAATGCGAGCGCGCCGATTACAATGAAGTAGGTTCGTTTGCTCATCTTACACCTGGCCTCCCTGCAGGACCTGCTGGACTACCGTCTTCGCCAACTCCAGGAAGTGCAATGGCACGTTGGGCGCGAAGAACAGGGCTATCGAAACGACCGCAGAGATACATAGAGGGACCACCATGAACAGGGAGGCCTCACCCGACGGCAGCCCGTCTTCACCGGCGCCCGGTTCGGGTTTTCTGAAAAATGCTCTGAAAACAATCGGGAAGAAGTAGGCTGCGTTGAGCACGGAGCTCGCCAGCAAGACCACCAGGAATAACATCTCCTCCGCTTGAAGAGCGCCGATGCACAGGTACCACTTGCTGATGAAACCGGCCACCGGCGGCAGACCGGCCATACCCATGGCGCCCACGGTGAAGGCGGCCATTGTGTACGGCATCCTGCGCCCGATCCCGTTCAACTCGCTGATCTTTGTTTTGTGTGCGTTGACGTAGATAGCGCCCGCACAGAAAAAGAGGGTGATCTTCATAAAGGCGTGGTTGACGAGGTGCATCGTGCTGCCGATCATGGCGCTTTCGGAGAGGAGCGCGCCGCCGAGCACAATGTACGATAGCTGGCTGATGGTGGAGAACGCCAGCCGCTTCTTGAGGTTGTCCTGGGTAAGGGCCACCATGGATCCCACAATGATGGTAAAGGCGGCGAAACCGGCCAGCCAGATCCATACGCCGAGGTCGCTCAGCAACCCGGTGCCGAAGACGAACCAGAGCATCCTCAGGCAACCGAAGACACCCGACTTGACCACGGCGACAGCGTGCAGCAGGGCGCTGACCGGTGTCGGCGCGATCATCGCCGTGGGCAGCCAGGAGTGAAGCGGCATGATGCCCGCCTTGACCCCGATTCCTATCATGAACACCACGAACAGGAGCCTCAAGGTGGGCTTGTCGGCGGTCCCCGCCAGGATACCCCCGGGGGTGAACTCGAGTGTCCCCGCGAATGAATACGTGGCCACCAGCGCCGCAAGAAGGAAAACCCCGGCTGTGAGCGTGTAGGCGAGGTACTTGCGGCCGGCCCTGAGCGCTTCGGGCGTCTCCTTGTGGATGACAAGGGGGTAGGTGGCCAGGGTGAGCATCTCGTAGAAGATGAAGAAGGTCAGGATATTTGCGGACAGTGCCACGCCGATGGTGGCGGAGAGACACAAGGCGAACGAAAAATAGTACCGCGTCTGGGCATGCTCGTTGAGGCCTCGCATGTAGCCGATGGAGTATATCGAGGTGATGATCCACAAAGAGGAGGCGATCAGGGCAAAGAACAACCCCAGGGGATCTACCCGGAGCTTGAGTGAAACCCCGTCGGCGAGGGTGAGGATCTCTGTGACCGGGGCCTTTCCGTCGAGGACCATCGGCAGCAGAGAGAGGACCAACCCGAATTTGACCACCCCGGCAGCCAGAGTCCAGAACTCTCGGATGTTCCTGTGCTTGCCGAAGAACAGGATCAGGATGGCGGCCGCGAGCGAAACCAGAATTGCCAGAAGCGGTCGTATGGAGTGGATGATTTCCATTATCCGTCCTCCTACAGAATTCCCGCCGGAACAGTTTGTCCAATTACCATCTCTATGATCCAGTGACTGGCGAAACCGAGCGCCAGGATACCGGCGGCCAGCACGAGGATCGGGATCAACATGCTATTCGGCGCCTCGTTGCGTTCGATCGGAAGGTCGGTCCCTCCGCTCTTCGGTTTCCAGAATACGTGCTCGACGACCCGGAAGAAGTAGACGGCGTTGAGCAGGCTAGAAATCATTATCACGACGACGAATACCCACTTGCCGGCCGATATGGCGCCGAGGACAAGATACCACTTGCTGAAGAATCCGGCGGTCGGCGGCAGCCCGATCATCGACAGGGCGGCAACGGCGAAGGCAGCCGATGTCAGCGGCATCGTGCGATGCAGATTGCCGAACCGCTCGATGGCCCGCGTTCCATGCCGGTAGATTATCGCGCCGACAATGGCGAAGAGGCAACCTTTCATGAACGCGTGGTTGAGGATGTGGAGCACGCTGCCTATGAATCCCTCGCGGTTGCCCATTGTGACACCGAGGACGATGTACCCGATCTGGCTGATACTGGAGTAGGCCAGCATCATCTTGATATCGCTCTGGGAGATGGCCACGATCGAACCGAATATTATGGCGACCGCCGCGATCCAGCTCAGGATTTCCATGATCGGCAGGTTCTCGAAGGAGAAGCTCACGTCGAACACCGTGAACATTACCCTGATGAAGACATAGGCCGCGACCTTGCTCATCAACGGCGCGATATAGGCGCTCACCGCGGAGGGGGCGTGCGTGTATGCTCCGGGTAGCCATGTGTGGAGAGGGAAGAGCCCCATCTTGATCCCCAGGCCGATAATGAAGAATATGGCGGAAACAACGATGACCTTTGATCCGTAGAGCGGCTGGAGCAGGGTGGAGAGGTCGTGAATATTGAGCGAGCCGGTCGCCATGTACAGGTAGCCGACGCCGAGCAGGTAGAAGCAGGCGCCGATGGTTCCGATAATAATGTATTTGAAAGTGGCGAAATGGGCCTTCTCGTCACCGATGGCGATGAGCGCGTATGCCGACAGGGACGAAATCTCCAGGAACACATAGATGTTGAACATGTCTCCGGTGACAAGCATGCCTATAAGGCCGGTGAACAGCAGGAGCAGAACGCAGTAGAAATGGACCTCCTTGCCGGGGCGCTCCTGTGTGATGCTCTTCCTGGAGTAAATGCATATGAACACGGAAATGAAACATACCAGCGTCATTATGAACGCGTTGAGATGGTCGATGTAGTATTCGATACCCCACGGAGGAGCCCAGCCGCCGAGGCGGTAACTTATCGGCCCCTGTTGCAGCACCTGGTTCATGATCCCGAGCGCAGCCAGCAGCGAGGCCGCCATTGCCGCCGTTGCCATGTAGAAGGGGAGCTTCTTGTTCCATATACCGACCAGCGGAATCACAAAGGAAACGAGCATTGGGATGAGAACCACCAGTATGGGAAGCTGACTGTGGTCCATCAGAGTTTCCCTATGATTTCGTCTTCGTCGAGCGTCTTGTATTTCTTGTAGAGATTGAGCAGGACAGCCAGCGCCACGCCTGTGGTTCCCACGCCGACGACGATGGCAGTGAGCATCAGCACGTGAGGCAGGGGATTGACGTAATGACTCGCCTGGATCACGATCTCTGCGCCGTGTCCGTGGGCTCCCTCTACAATCGGGATCGTGCCGCCCTCCTTGGCTCCGATGGAGACGAAGAACAGGATGAGCGACCACTGGAAGATATTCATTCCCACCAGTTTCTTGACCAGATTTTTCTTCGCCATCATGCCGTACAGGCCGATCATCATCAGCATGATGTAGACGAAATAGTTGGCGTGGCCTGAAAGAAATTCCATTGCGTTTACCTACTCAAAATCCAGCAAGTCATGAAAGATGGAAACCATTGCCGCCATGACCGTGATCCCCACTCCGATCTCGATAGCGAGCATTCCCATACCCCGCGGCTCGACCACCGGAAGAACCCCGTAATCGAGGAAGTTCTCGCCAAGTAGCAGGCACAGCACCCCGGTGCCCGCATAGAGGAAAACGCCCGCGCTGGTCAAGACTGTGAGCGCCTTGATCGAAAACCTTCGTTTCACTTCGTCGAGTCCATAAGCGATGGAGAGCAGAATGAAGCTGGCGGCGAGAATCACTCCCCCCTGAAAGCCGCCACCGGGGCTGGAGTGACCGTGCATGATGACGTACAGGGCGAAGAGCTGGATGAACGGCACGAGCAAGCGGGCCACGGTCTTGATGACGATGCTCTCCTGTTCGTGGATCATGACCCGCTCTCCTTCCGGAAGCGTCGTAAAAGGAGGAGACAGCAGATTGCCGCAGTGAACACCACCGTGGTCTCGCCCAGGGTGTCGAAACTCCGGTAGTCGGCGAGCACGGCGGTTACCATGTTGGGCACCTCCGTCTCATGAAAAGATTGCTCGATGTATCTTGGGGATACATGGGAGTTGGCCGGCGAATTTGGATCGCCCCAGGCGGGCATATCCAGCGCGCCGAATATCAACAGACCGCCTGTGGCCAGGGTCAATGCCAGATAGAGGAACTTCAATCCTTGCTCCTCCTCTCTGTCTTGAACACTGCAATGACAAAGAACACCGTTGTGATTCCGGCTCCGACCGAAGCCTCCGTGAAGGCGACGTCAACGGCGCCCATCTCGATCCACAACAGGCACATGAACAGGCTGAACGCCCCGAGCATGATCACCGATCCGAGGAGGTCCTTGATCACCAGCGCGCCGATCGCGCACGCGACGGTGAACACGAGGAGTATCAGGTCGAGTTGCCAGATCATTGTTCCTCGTCCCTTGTCCAGATCGGCAATTTGTTCTTCAGCGCGGCCCGGGCGATCGCGTGCGTCGCCGTGGGGCTGGTCAGGAAGATGAATACGGCGATGAAAATGATTTTCAGACTGCCCAGGGCGAGCCCGTTGTAAAGCGCAATACCGGTGACGACCAGCAACCCACCGAGCGTGTCGCACTTGCCAGCGGCGTGCATCCTGGTCAGGAAATCCGGGAAGCGCAGAATCCCAATAGCTCCCAGCGCGAAGAGAATCACCCCCAGTACGATGAGAAGGCCGGCCGCGTAGCTGACTGCCGTGTCCAACTTACACCACCCCCTTCTTCTCGAAGTACTTCGAGAACGCGAGCACACCGATGAAATTGATCAGCGCGTAAACCAGCGCGATGTCCGTGAAGAAATCAATCTTCTGGAAGATGAGGCCGATGAACAGAACGATAGTGATTGTCTTGGTGCCCACGATATTGATCGCGACGATCCGATTGACAACGCCGGGGCCCCGGAACACGCGGTACATGCACAGGAGAACCAGGAAAAGGATCGCCACGCTGGTCCAGACAAAGAAGTCGAGCATCGCCGGGTCGCCTGAATGATGCATCACTTCTCACCCGCTTCCATGTAGATGCGGGCAACTCGGTTTTCCATGTCGCCGCTGAGGAGATCTTTGGCCACCTTGTTGCTGATGGCGTGCACGTGAAACTCCCCGTCGATGATGTCCATGGTGATGGTGCCAGGAGTGAGCGTGATCGAGTTGGCCAGGGTGACCATCGAGAAGTCGCTGGTGAGCTTGGTTTTGAACTTGATCACCTGCGGCTGGATTTTTTTGGGGTTCAGCACGAGGTAGGCGACGTGAATATTGGACAGGATTATCTGGTAGATCAACCACGGCAGATAGAGGACGAATCGCCAGGCCTTGGTGAGCCTGCGCTTTTTCGCCCGCATCTTGTGGATCAAAAGGTCGTGTGAGGCGAATGACACCAGGGCCGAGCAGAGGAGGCCGAGCGTGAGGTGAAACGGATCGAAGTGTCCCGAAAGCATCAACCAGAACACGAACATGATGACAAAAACCACCGCGCGACCCAGGTTGTCCGCGATTTTTTTCGGCCTCTCTTCGTGCATGGTCAATCCCCTTGCAGACCGGAACCTCAACTGGATATGGGAGGCCTGTATCCCATTCCCCAGTTGATAGCAAGGATGGATTTTACTGAGGCGAGCTTCGCCCCGGACGGTTGAGTGGATGGTGGAAAATAGGGGGCGACCCTCAAGGTAAACCCCACCTGCCGTCGCATGGCTATGGCGGGCAGGCAGCAACGATGCACATTGCGCAAGTCCTTCTAAAAAATCCCCCCTTTGGGCAACGTGAGAATTTTACGTTTTTGAAAAATCCGCGCGTTGAAGGATGCGCTCGTGATATAAAGTAGTCAGCTACCAATCTGAAAAGGGGGCGTGCATGAAGTGGATGATCTTTTTGATATCGTTGTTTGGTATGGTTCTCGCAGTCTCGATGAGCTGTGAAGGGCTCTTCGGGGATGATGGTGTGGGTGGGGACAGTGATAGCGACGGAGATGGTGATGATGACGACGATGACGACGATGACGGGATTTACACACAAACATGTCAGAACTACTGCGACGATTTTGCCGATTGCGCGTGGAATCCTGAGTATTTCGACGGAACCGAAGAAGAACTAGCCGAAGCGTGCGCAGAGGACTGTTTAGGGGTAATGCAGACCGGATGCGATATTGTAGATGCAGAGAGTTCTGAAGTAACTGGTGGGATCAGCGGCCAACTCTACCATCAGTTTTTTCTCTGCACCATGGACCTATACGTATGTTTGGATGGTTATTATTCGCCGATGCACTATCAAAGCGACTGCATCTCATATGACGTTTGCCTGGTCATCTTGGATATCGACTATAGCGCCAGTTGGGATAGTGAATACGAGTCTTGCATTTTGGATGGAGGCCAGGGTCTAATATGCAACTAGAGTGCGGCTCTACTTCCTCGTTTTCTTGATGCGGGGGAGGGCAATCTTGTCCAGGATCCTGGAGATCTTGCGTCTCGAATAGTTGATGCCTGTCTTGCGAAGCTCGCGTTCGATGGCGGAGACGTTTCCGCCGTGATTGCGGTACGCGTCTTCCACGATGATGTAGATGTCTTCCGTCACACTTGCCGGCCGTAATGCAGGCCAGGCCACTTTGTTATTGTTCTTCCCGGTCCGGTTTCGTCGTGCTCGGGTTCAGCCGGTCGAATTCCCAGCGTGCCGGGTTCGTGTTGATGTAATCTCGGATACTCACCAATTCGTCATCGTTTCTGATGATGCGCTCGTAGTAATTGCGCTGCCACAGACGGCCAGGAAACAGCGGCCAATCGTATTGCTTGACACCGCGAATGTATTCGTTGGTGGTCATCGTCTTGAACCATTGCACCACCCGATGAAGGGGCGAACCTGCGTCATCAGGGCAGACATATTCATCATCAGGGCAGACACATAGGTCTGCCCCTACAATCGTTTTGTATTTGTCGATCGTTTCATCATTTCGTCGTAGGGGCGCACCTGCGTGTGCGCCCTTTTCGTCATCGTTGTTTGTTTTATTGTCCGTGTTTTGGATGATGGCGTGCATGTG
>JAUXHN010000345.1 GCA_030621515.1 Deltaproteobacteria bacterium
GCCCAAAAGACTGTCCTGATGGACAGCTATATCTTCAATGATGATTCTGTCGGAAAGATGTTCGCTGCGGCCCTTGGTGAGCGCGCGAAGGTGGGGGTTGCCGTGTACCTGACCGTCGATGGTTTCGGGACGATCAACGTGTCGGCGTCTTTCTTCGACGATCTGCGCGATCTGGGCGTCAAGGTGCTGGAATACAGGCCGGTCGCGCCGTGGCGTAAGGGATGGGGGATCCTCAGGAGGAACCACCGCAAGCTCCTGGTCGTGGACGGCAGGGTCGGATTTATCGGCGGTATCAACATCGGAGACGAGTGGCTTTCCGTGGACCGCAATGGGCAAGGTTGGCATGATATCCATGTCCGTGTGTCGGGGCCGAGGGTGAGGGATCTGTCCAAGCTCTCCATGGCCACCTGGAGGGTTCACGGGGGCGTGATCCTGGATCCTCGCCTCTTTCTTTGTGACGTGGAGCCCGCAGGACTTACAAGAATCGGGATCGTTGGCTCGAGGGAGCGCAAGAAACGCAAGGTGATCAGGCGATCCTACCTCCACGCCATAAGAAACGCGCGTGAGTACATCTACATAGCAAACGCGTACTTCATCCCCGGACTCGGTTTTCGCCGGGCGCTTCGAAATGCGGTCAGGCGCGGCGTCGATGTTCGCGTCATGGTCCCAGCCCAGGGTGACATATTGCCGGTGCAGATGGCCGGCCAGGCGTTGTTCGGAAGGTTGATGCGAAGGGGCATCAAGCTGTTCCTGTGGCGCGAGGCCGTGCTCCACGCGAAGATCGCGGTCATCGACGACTTGTGGGCGACGGTGGGGAGCTTCAACATCGATCGACGGTCCTGGTCCATGAACCTGGAGGTAAACGCAACCATCGTCGATCGCGCCTTTGCCATGAAGCTAAAGGCCGTGTTCGAGAAAGACCAGGAGAAGTGCGAGAAGCTGGACAGGGTGAAATGGCGTCGTCGCCCGTGGTTTCAGCGTCTGATGGAGCGATTTTTCTATCAATTCAGAAAACTGATGTGATGTTGCGAGCAACCCGGTTATTATCGATTGCAATAAATGGTTCCACAATAAGGAGACAACCATGTGGTTATTGAGGATTGTATTGTGCGCGTGTGTTCTTGCAGCCGCTCTTGGCGCGAACGCGCAGGATTCGGATCGCGGTCACAGGCTGCTTGTTCCCAACGTGATGGTGTCGCAGGACGAGCTGGCCAACCCTCATCTCTACTACCCGCGGGTGACCGAGCGTTACATTGTTCCTCCGGGAATCCTGGGACCGCCGCCCCCCGTCGGATCGGTGCGTCCCGGTGAGTTCGATCCCCTCGACTCAACCCTGATCACCGTGATCGGGGCAACGGGAGTTTGGGGGCAGATGTGGGTGGAGATGGTGGAGGTATACGCCAACGCCGGTCATACCTGGATCATCATCCCGGATGGCGAAAAGGACAGTTTTCAGGGACAGCTCGACTCTGCGGGGGTGTCGGCCAGCGATTACTCTTTCCTCAACTATCCGGTCAACTCCATCTGGGTTCGCGATTACGGCCCGGAGTTCGCAGCGGACACCAGCGGTGAGAGATACATTTATGACGCTGACTACTCCTGGCGGCCTCTCGACGACCAGGTGCCCATCCTCGTGGGCGGAGGCGACTGGATCAACTCCGACGGATCGCCCATGGAGGTCAACACGAACGAACACATGCTTTCCGGTGGAAATGTCATGTCCGACGGCGCCGGCACGTGCTTCTTCTCCCATATAGTGTACGGGTACGAGAAGCCCTCCGGCTGGAGCGACCAGGATG
>JAUXHN010000075.1 GCA_030621515.1 Deltaproteobacteria bacterium
TTATTTGGTCATCTTCCCAATATTCGATTTCTCTTTCTGGAAGGTCAACTATTTCCTGCACAATCCAGTCTCCTTTTAAAGACTCTTCTACTATGCCATCCCACTTTTCCACATCGCAATCATCTCCAATAAATACTGCCATGCTGGAATAGGCATTAGCATGTTTAATTACCAACTTCTCTCTATTGGCTATAAGATAATCTTTTGCATCAACTTTTTTACCGTCTATTGTCATTTGCTTTTGAATTTTTCTGGTCCATGGGATAATCTCACGTACGATTTCCAGATCTTCTTTTAAATCTTCAGGGAAGATATCATCATATTGTTTATCTTTGAACAGAACCATAATGTTTTTGGAATCAACTCGCTTGGTGCAAAATGGATTGACAATAGCAACATCTGCATTATTAAGATCAATAGCCGTTTGCCAGCTATTTTTAGCATATTTGGGTAGTTCGTCGGCTGTGAAACGCCTGTAAAGTATATCAATTACTTCACCATCTGGAGTTTTTACTAAATTATCTTCTATGACAAGTGTATTGGGGTCAATCACATCGCAATGATGACCTTTTGCTTTGATAAAATCAATCAATATTGCATATTCACCTTGAATTCTATCAGTTTCATGTTGCCATTGTAAGAGGTAGATGTTAAATTTTTCTTTTACAGGGAAGCCCTTTGCTTTTGCTTGAATTTGATAAGAGTGCATTAATGTATCAAATACTATTTCCAATCTGGGAATTTGTTCGAGATTTTGTGGTTTAAATGTTTTCAGATATTCTGTTTCAAGAAAAAAGCTTTCTTCGCTTCCGCCGGGAATCTCACAATTGGATTCCACCATCTTATACCCATCTTTTGTAAGAAAAATATCTATTCTGGCGGCTGCCATATTAAATGAATAGATATTCAAGGAGCGGAGATATTTTTCAAGGTCTTCGGGGTAATCCAGTACTTTTTGAATTCGCTTATTAACAGGAAATTGTTGAAAAACAAACTCCAGCAAATTTGAATAAGCTCTGGTGATTTTATCCATTTTATCCCAAAATTCTTGGTCATAATAAAATGGGCTAAGACATAGTTTTGCCGATCTTCCTCCATGAGGATTCAATACTTTAGAGCATGTTTCATAATACTGCTTGAATAACTTATCCAATGTTTTGCTCCTTTTATGATATGTCATAGTTGATCTCTCACAAGAGTCCATCTCTCACAAGAGTCCCAGTCATTATTTCTTCCTCAAGTTTCGGAGAAATTTTACCTGTTTTTTGCGATTTGGGCCTGCTTAATGCGCCAAATGTGTAAGGAGCAGTGGAGATGTCCGGGTCATAAACAGTTAATGATGTCCGCCCCATCGGCATCCGTAATAATTGGCTCATGGAAAAGTCAATTGAAAAACGGATCGCCAGGAAGGCGAAACAAATGACAAGGTCTGAAATTGTACTCAAGACAACCGCTGGAAAACTTACCTGGCTTCAAGCGGCAGAGGTACTCGGTATCACGCCCAGGCACATGCGCCGTTTACAGACAGAGTATCGGGAGCATGGCATCGATGCGTTCCATAGCACGGGTGGCGTGGGTTCTCGCGAGGCGTGGGTTCTCTATTCGATTATCGGGTTGGGGTTGATCCAGCGCACTCCCACACCGCCCAGATAGCCGTAGGAGTTGTCGTTGGAGGTGCCCACCACCGACAGTCCAACCGGATCCGTCGCCATGAGTACGTGCGCCCCGTCGATGCAGCCCGTCGAGTTTTCGGGGTTGTCGATGAAGAACCGTCCCACCTCCCAGTCGCTGGACCCCACCGACTTGAAGTACTCCGGCCCGAGTATACCGGCGCAGTCCAGCTCCACCTCGGTGCCGACCTGCCGCACCACTATGATGTGGTCGTAATCGAAATCGAACTCCGCGTCGGTGTTGAACACGTAGCGGTCGAGGAACTGGCCCGCGGGCGGCGATTGGAGCATCATCGGGTCACCCTCGGAGTTGCCGCAGTTGGCGTAGCTGCTGCACATCATCATCTGATAGGCGAAAAACGAAGCCTCGGGCTCGGACTCATCCGCCGGGTTGTTGAGCAGCCCCTCGGCAAAGTAATCGACGGTGCCCCAGAACTCGAGCAGCTGGCCCTGCTGGGCGAAGTAGTACTCCGCGCCGGCAGGGAAGGGCGCGGGAGGATCGAAGTAGATCGTCATATCGTCGGCGCCGGAGATGATGCGCCAGACCACCGGGTCCTCCTCCTCGTGGCACTCGGAGCGCGGCGAGTGGCGGGCCAGGACCGAGCTGGTGCCCCAGGCGGCCAGGGGCAGTATCTGCTCCTCCACGTGATCGCACGCAGTGTAGGCGCCGCTGGGGACGTTGGCGCACGAGTGGCCACCGAAGACAACCACCGGCTTGTCGGCCTGGATCACGGTGCCGGTGAGGTCGTCGTCGAGGTCGGTGGGGCGCATCGAGAGCGAGTCGAAGGCATTGAGCGTGTACACCCCGCTCTGCACCCCCTGGGTGAACGGACCCACCCCGTCCATCGAGGGCACGTTGGTGGACGGGATGAACGTGATGTGCGTGTCGTCCTCGGTGACGACCACCGTGATCTGGGAGTTGAGGTTCAGGTTGAAAGGGCTCGGGCCGTTGTTCCAGGCCGCAGCGATATAGGTGCCGTCGAGGCTGGTCGTGGGGATCAACAGCGAGGCGTCGGTGCTGAACATCTCGATGCCGTACGGATTCCACTGGTAAGCCAGGATCGGCACATCCGCAGACAGGTGGAAGCCCACGTCGATGGCGATGCCCTGCTCCTCGATCTGCTGCGGTTCCACCAGGCAGCCGCTGCTGCACGCGACATCGATCACGTGCAGTTCGAGAGGAGAGAGCGTCACGTTGTAGATCTCGTTGATGTATTCTCCATGGCTCAACGTGATCTCGGCGTCTTTATCCTCATGCGGGTTACTGACGACGATCGCGAAAGTCAGGGAGTCGCAGGCGCTATAGTTGTCGATGTCGACGGTGAAGAAGTCGCAGCCGACCGAAGTCATGGCGATTGCGGCGTCCTCGCAGGTGGGCGGGATCGGCGGGCCGTTGTAACCGGTGTCAGTGTCGCTGTCGCCGTCAGTGTCGCCGTCGACGTCCGTATCGCCGTCCGAATTGGAGTCGCTGCCCGAGTCCGTGTCGCCACCACCGATCACCGCCAGAACGTTGTCCTCGCAGCCCGACTCCATCATTCCGAAAACCAACAGGCAGACAACCAGTATCAAGCTCGACTTCCATATGTTCCCGCTCATTGTCAAAACTCCTTCTGTGGAGAACTGCCATTCTCGCTCGCCTTTGCACAAGGGTCACAGACCGTTGGGAAAACGGCTCACGGCAATTTTATTTCGATCCTCAGTCCCCCCTCGAACAAGGGGAGCCCAACCCTGGCAACCTCCTCCTCCACAAACGATATGGAGGTTCTGGGAAGAAAGACCCCCGCCCTGAGAACGAGATTCAAATATATATGCGTCGACATTGCGATGCTCACCCCGCCTTGGCCCCCTAACCACGCGGCCACTGCCCGATCCTCAAGGGTGGTGAGGTCTTCCGTCTTGTCAACATCGACACCCCGCGCCCATATGCAGGATAACCCTGCACCCAGACCGATGAACGGTGAAATTCGAGGCTCCCCCAGGGGAACCAGAGAAATCAGCAACCTGAAGATCGCCATGTCCACCGAGGCGGCGGATCCACCCATCTCCACCTGACGGCCCGCCAAGGTGGTGCTCGCGATCAGCTCCAGGGAGACCCTCCTCACCGGTGCCAGCCCGACCCCCAACTCCACCACCCCCCAGGGTCCCGATCCGCCCGGTCCGCCTTCCGCCAGCCCTCCGAGCTTGAGGCTCCAGATCCCCACGGGCTTCGCAGGGAGCTCCACATCAGCCACCATGGCCTCGATCTTCTCGTCCGCTCGAGGCCTCGCTCCGCTCGCAGAAAGAAGATGAAGTTCGAGGAAGCTCGCTCGCATCGCCTCGACAATTTGAAGGGCGACCAGATCCGCGCTTTCCCCTGTGGTGATGTCGCTCACTTCGAGGAGCCTGAAGGTCACCTTCCCCGTCACTCTGTCATCGAGCCAGATCTCCACTCCTCCGGAGCCACCGTAGGTCGCCCGCACGATCCGCAGGGCGCAGGCAGCGTTCGCGGCCTGGGCCATCCTCTTCAGCTCCAATCGCCTATCTCGCTCATCCACCGCCTTCGCCGGGACGATGATGACGTCGAGCCCCAGCGCCCGCAGCTCGTCCACCGTCGCATCCTCCGCCTCGGGCCACGCCTCCTGCGCGCTTGACGATTCCATGCTTGCGATCACGATCACGGGCCTGGCCGGCGCCGAGCCTTCCCCGGTCTGCGCCAACACCGCCGGAGGAAGAACAAGGAGCATGAGCACGACTGGGGCGAAGGGAAAAATGAGGGGAGCCGGTTTAATCGTCATTGGACGTACCGAGGACATTCCTGGCCACGGAGAAGTATATTCCATCCGGGTACCTGACGAGATAAAGGGATGCCCGTTGCCTCGCAAGCTTCGTCTTGCCAAGGCGGTTGTAAACCCCAATCAGGCGACCGAGGGCTCCCTCGTGCAACTTGCCCCCGGGATCCTCACTGAGGTAGGTCTCGAACCACCGGGCGGCCTGTCCCCGATCGCTATCCAGCTCCAGCGCCACTCGTCCAAGCACAAACGATGCCTCCCGCGCCCTTCCCTTCCCCTTGAATCTGGTCCTCAGGGCAATCAGCATCCTGCGGGCGACCTCGCTATCACGGGCGAAACGTCCCGCCTTGGAGAGCTTCCACAGGTTCTCGGCCCCCTCGGTAGAAACGAGGGAGTCCAGGCCGGCCTTCCTCGCAGCGACCACGGCCATCTTGTAGTCACCGGCCGTAAAGAACCTCAACCAGCGAGCAGACGCTGCGCTTCCCGCTGAATTGTCTCCGGACATGCGTCCGCGCTCCCGGGTTTCACCTCTCCCGGCGTCGGCGATCAACGGATCCGCGTCCGGATCGACAAGAGGGACCACATCGGCCCGATCCTCCTCGGGCTCGGAGTCGACCTCCTCTCTGGAGGAATCCTCCGCCCGCGTGCGGATACTCACCTCTCCCGACCGCCTATCGGCCACAAGGGAAGAGCCTGCTGACAGCCTGACCCCGTGCCGGTCAAGTCCCGCTCCCGTAACGAGCACCACCCCCTTCGACACGTCCACGTGGAGTCGCGCCTCCACGCTCTCCCAGTCCACATCAAAGGAGGTGCCCACCACATTTACGCTGTACGGGCCGGCCCGCAAGCGCCAGGCGATCTTCCCTGTCGATACTATCTCCGCGTGAACTCGTCCACCATCGATGTTGATCTGCACCTCCTCGATATCGGAGCGAACCACCCGCACGGCACTCTCGCCCCTCACCGAAATGACAGTGCCGCCTTCAAAGACAATCTCCTTCTGCTGCGCCTTCGAGGTGTGTACCCACTCACCCAGCTCCCCGGCAGGGCCGTGCTGACCAAGAGTGAATTCGACTTCGTCGGATCCTGCCGATGCCCACCAGAACACGGCGGCAACAAATCCCACCGCGAATGCGGCCGCAGTCGCAAAAACAACTCGCCTCCGTCCGGCTCTTCTGGACCGCATGGTGTCCACCGATGCAAGGAAGGAGGCCCTGACCGCCTCTCGACTCCCCTGGTCCGGCCCCGAGTCCAGCTCCTTCGCCAGCCGGCGACCAAGCTCTTGCGTCGCGCGATCTTCAGGCATTTGACAGTTCCTCCAATCGCGATGAGAGAACCGGATCCTTGCCGGCCCTTGCTGAAAATTCCTCCCTCGCCGAACGAATCCTGCGCTTCGCCGTGGCCAGGGAGCACGAGCACAACTGCGCCACCTCCTCCAGGGAGTACCCCTCCACGAACCGCAGCACGAACACGGAGTGTTCCTCCGGATCCATCTCGCTCAGCACGGAGAACGCCCGTCCGAGCAAGACCGAGGCCATGAAGTCACCCTGGCGTTCTACCTCGTCGGGGATCACCGCCATGGGGATCTGACGTCGTTTGTACCTTCGAGAACGCAGCTCCCGCAGCACCGTGTTGTAGGTGACCGCGCGTATCCACTCCACCAGAGCGTCGTCCTCCTTGAGCTTGCGGATGGAGGTGACGATATTGATGAAGACCTCGTGCACAACCTCATCGTGATCCTGGTCGGCTCCCAGCATTTTCCACACACGCGCGTGGATGAAACCTGAAAATCGATCATAGACCTCCTCTGCGGCCCAGTGCTCCATCGCCCTGAGGCCCGCGACCAGGCTCGCGTTGTCGGAGCGTTCCTTCTTAAGCGGCACGACCTTTCTCGTGCCGGGCGCCGAGACGACTCCCAGAATCGCAAAGATCAATGATTTGCTCCAATTCCAGCCACGGACGTCCACCTTTGAATAAAGGGTAGCACACGGGAGAGCAAACGGCTCAAAGCGGAATGACAAACACGAGATGACTTGGCAAATATCCGCTACGGGCAGTTAGCCGGAACCGGCGTGCAGGCGTCGTCGAGGTTGTCGTGAACATCTATCCCAAAATAGGGGCCGGCAGTGCTGAACTGGTCCAGCAGGTCGCACACCTCGCAGTCGGGAAGAGCTTCGTTCCAGTAGGCGAGCACGCCACTTCCCACCGATGTTATGCCACCCAGACCGTCAATGTCGGTGAGGACATCGTTGTTGTAAATGACTATGACCGTGCTCACCGAGGTGATGCCACTCAGGCCATCCAGGTTGGTGAGGGCATTGTTATTGCGGATTTCCAGACCCCAGGTATCCCCGTCCACCGAAGTGATGCCGCTCAGACCGTCAATGTTGGTGAGGGCGGGGTTACTGTAAATGAGCAGGTTCTCGACCGCCGAAGTGAGACCGCTGAGCCCGTCCAGGTCGGTGAGGGCGGAGTTCCCGGTGATTTCCAGGTCCCCATATATCGAAGTGAGGGCGCTCAGACCGTCAATATTGGTGAGAGCGGCGTTGTCCTCAATCAACGCGCGGCCTACCGAGGTGAGGGCACTCAGACCGTCGAGGCTCGTCATGGCGGAATTATTCGCTATTACCAAGGACCAGGCCACCGAATTGATCCCACTCAGGCCGTCCAGATTGGTCAGGGCTGCGTTGTTGGAGATCCGCAAACTCGCAGCATCCAAACCCAACGAAGTAATACCGCCAAGGCCGTCCAGGCTAGTCAGAGCGTCGTTCCCTTCGATGGACAAGCCCTCTTCCACCGAGGTGAGGCAAAACAAATCGCTCAAATCGGTGCACGTAGGGCAATCGATATTAAGACCTCCCGAGATCGAGGTGTATCCCGCTAGAATTGCGACATCCGATTGTGTTTCGATCGTGAAACTGTCGTCGTATTCCCCTCGATTGCACTCGACCGGATCGGTATCGTCCGAGCACCCACCGAAAACCAGCGCGGTCGCAAACGCCATCAAGAGCAAGTATCTCATTGCCCTACCTTTCGAAAAATACGTTGGAGCATTGATTTTCCCCATCACTCCCATCTACGGCAACGAACTCTCTCTGAGTAATCCATCTCCATCCAATAAAAATCGCCATCAGACAATTGCACCGCCAAGGCCATGTCCATTTCACCAGGACCGTTCGCCGTCCAATAGCTTCTAAAAGGATCATCTTCAAAAACAGCAACACAAGACTCGCTCTGGCTGCAGGAATCACACGTAACCATGTCATCTTCGTCAAAATCCCCACTACAGTTGCCAAGTAGCGCGGCAAAGTCGACGTGACTGGGTAAACCGTAACCCTCAGGGCATATTTCCGACGCGGACTCCCATCCAAATTTTTCCGAATCTCCTTCGCAAATCTCGCCATTCCATGACTGACCGACGTCGCAACGACACCAAAAGACTCCATCAACCTCCACTTCACCGGCACAAGGATCTCCGTAGAAATAGGAGTCCGTATCCGTGTCGGTGTCAGCATCCCCGCCGTTGCCGCCCGACGGGTCTTCCGAACAGCCGGCGGCTGCCACGGCCAGCACCAGACCCAGTAGTAGGGGCGCATCTATGTATGCGCCCTTATATTTCGTGGTCATTGCCACCCACCTCCATCTATCGGGACGATCATATCATTATTTCTCAAAGCTCGTGAAATCTGCGAAAAGGTATTCATGAATAACGGTATCTTGCTCGACATCGATCCGGTCGCTCTGGAGATAGGCCGGTTCCAGCTCAGATGGTACGGCCTGATGTTCATGCTGATGTTCTGGGCCGGTTTCTTCTTCTGGCGTCACTACATGCTACGCGGCGGTCACACCCTGGAGACGGCCGTCAAGATTCTGCCATGGTTCATGGGCGGTCTCCTGATCGGCGCGAGACTCGGCCACGTCTTCTTCTACGAGCCGGCGCGCTACTTTGCGGACCCCGTGCAGATCATCTACTTCTGGAAAGGAGGGCTCGCCAGCCACGGCGCGGTCATCGGCCTGCTGCTGGGCATCTTCGGCTACGCTCGCCTGCAGAAGATGCGATACCTGGACATCCTGGATCGGTTCTCCCCGTCCGCCGCGATTGCCGCAGCTCTTGTGCGCCTGGGGAACTTCTTCAACTCCGAGATCGTCGGCAAGGAGACCGACCTCCCGTGGGCCGTACGTTTCGTAAAATACGACGGCGGCAAGATCGCGCGCCATCCCACGCAGATCTACGAGTTTCTCTTGGGGATAGGCATCCTCTTTCTACTCATCATCATCGATCGCAGAGCCGGCAAGGAGCAACGCCCCATGGGTCTCATCACGGGAATGGGCGCCGTGACCTACTTCGGCGGCAGGTTCTTTATAGAGTTCGCCAAGGAGTACCAGGGGATCGACGACGGATGGTCGCTCACCATGGGGCAGTGGTTATGCATTCCGTTCTTCTTCACCGGTCTGGCGATTCTCCAGTATGCTCGAAAGAACCGTGAGTAATAATTCGCTTCTTCAGGAGGAATCGCATGAAAACACTGAATCGTAGTTTGCACACAGCCTTGATAGCCGGCGTCGCGGCCTGCCTTCTCGCCTCGTGCGGAGCGCCGCCCCTGGATGTTGCCGACAAGACCGTCATCGGCGAGGCCCTGCATATCGGGCCAAGAGCTCCCCTCATCCCGCGAAGCGTCCTCATGGGCAACCCGGACCTGGCCGCTCCAACGTTGAGCCCCGACGGCGAGAGCCTCGCTTTCCTCGCGCCGGTGGACGGCGTGCTGGAGGTGTGGGTCGGCCCGGCGAACGATCCGGCCGCAGCAAAGCCGGTCACGAACGATACTGTCCGGGGCATCAGGAAATACTTCTGGTCATACCTCGAAGACCGCATCGTCTACCTGCAGGACAGCGCCGGCGACGAAAACTGGCACGTCTACCTGGTAGACCTTGCAAAAGGCGAAACCACGGATCTCACGCCCATCGAGGGCGTACACGCGAGGATCGACGGTGTCAGCCACAAGATCCCCGAGGAGATCCTGGTTGGGCTCAACGACCGGGATCCCAAACTGCACGATGTCTGGAGGCTGAACCTCGTCACCGGCAAGAAGAAGCTCGTCCAGAAAAACACCGGCTACGCCGGCTTCGTGACCGACGACGATTACAACGTGCGGTTTGCAATCAAGATGACGCAGGACGGCGGCAGCGAGCTCTTCGAGCCCGCGAAAAAAGGAAAATGGAAGTCGTTCCTGAAGATCGGCATGGAGGACGCGCTCACCACCACGCCCATCGACTTCGACAAGTCCGGCAGGGTTCTGTACATGCTCGACAGTCGCGACAGAAACACCGCCGCGTTCGTCACCCTCAACCTGGACTCCGGTGAGCGAAAGATCATCGCCGAAGATCCCAGAGCCGACCTGAGCGGCCTGATGATCCACCCCACCGAGAAGACCGTCGAGGCGGCGGAGTTCACCTACGCCCGCAAGGAGCGAAAGATCATCGATCAATCCGTCGCCGCAGACTTCGATGCGCTGGAAGAAGAAGACGATGCGGACATCGCTGTTATTAGCCGGACCCTGGACGACAGGCAGTGGCTGGTGGCCTTCGTGGAAGACACGGGGCCCATCCGCTACTACCGCTGGAATCGGGACGAGATGACGGCACAGTTCCTGTTCACCAACAGATCGGCGCTGGAGAACGCGGAGCTTGTATCCATGCGCCCGGAGATCATCGAGTCCCGGGACGGCCTCTCACTGGTCAATTATCTCTCGTTGCCTGTCGGCAGCGACCCGGACGGAGACGGCCGACCGGACAGACCGTTACCCATGATAATTCGCGTACACGGCGGCCCCTGGG
The DNA here is from genome assembly GCA_030621515.1 of Deltaproteobacteria bacterium. Lineage (GTDB taxonomy): Bacteria > Myxococcota_A > Polyangia > JAAYKL01 > JAAYKL01 > JAUVAN01. Next base: position 10,274 of record JAUXHN010000075.1, read on the forward strand.
CCAGGGTTTCCTGGGGTTACGACGCTCATCACCAGTGGCTCGCCAATCGCGGATACGCGGTTCTGAGCGTGAATTTTCGGTCATCCACCGGGTTCGGCAAGGAGTTCATCAACGCCGGCAACATGGAGTGGGCCGGCAAGATGCACGACGATCTCATCGACTCGGTCAACTGGGCGATTGCGAAGAAGATCGCCGATCCGGAAAAGATCGCCGCGTTCGGCGGAAGCTACGGAGGATACGCCACGCTGGTTGCGCTCACGTTCACTCCCGACGTCTTCGCGGGCGGCGTGGACATCGTCGGTCCATCCAACCTGGTCACCCTGCTGGAGACGATCCCGCCCTACTGGGCTCCGATGATCGAACTCTTCACCAAACGGGTCGGCGATCATCGCACAAAGGACGGGAAGGCGTTCCTCGAGGAGCGCTCACCCCTCACCCACGTTGACCGCATCTTGAGGCCGCTGCTCATCGCCCAGGGCGCAAACGACCCCCGGGTGAAGCAGTCCGAGTCGGATCAGATCGTCGACGCGATGAAGAAGAAGAACATCCCCGTGACCTACGTGCTCTACCCCGACGAGGGACACGGCTTCGCCCGGCATCCCAACCGGCTTTCGTTCTACGCGGTCACCGAGGCCTTCCTGGCCGGTCTGCTCGGCGGGCGCGCGCAGCCCATCGGAGAGGATTTTCTGGATTCCTCCATCACCGTCCCCCAGGGCGCCGACGATATCTCCGGTCTGAAAGAAGCCCTGGCTGGTAAAATGCTTCCACGTGCAAAATGAAAGGAATGCCAATGAAGTACTTGCTTTTAATAGTGTCGACGATCGCGCTGATTTGCAACGGGTGTGGTGATGATGACAATAGCGACAACGGCGGAGATACAGATACCGACTCCGATGCCGACACCGATTCGGACGGCGATACCGACACCGATTCAGACTCCGATTCGGACACGGACTCGGATACGGATACGGACGAGGTACTGGCGTTCCCCGGAGCTCAGGGATTCGGGGCGCGCGCCACGGGAGGCCGTGGCGGCACGATCGTCAAGGTAACCACCCTCGACGCCGATGGACCCGGCAGCCTCCAGGCCGCACTGGATATGAACGAGGCTCGCATCATCGTTTTCGACGTGAGCGGCGTCATCGAGAGGGACATCTTCGAGATACTTTATGGGGACGTGACCATCGCCGGGCAGACGGCTCCGGGGGGAGGAATCACTCTGAAAGGACGACTCTACGCGGCATATGACTACGGTGTGCAGAACATCATCGTGCGTCACGTCAGGGTTCGTCCCGAATACCAGGGCGGCGACGGCAGCCAGTTCGACGGAATTCAGTTTTCACGAAACTCCCTGTTCATTCTCGATCATATTTCGGTGGCGTTCGGAGTGGATGAAAACGTTGACCTTTACCAGACGACGGACGCGACTATCCAGTGGTCGACAATAGAAAGCTCGGCCACCAGCGGCCACCCGGAGGGCGTGCATAACTACGGACTCATCAACGGCCCCGACGGGGAGAGGGTATCGGTGCACCACAACCTCTTCGCGCACCACCAGAACCGCTGCCCGGCAATAGCCAACGGCCCCAGCGAGGTGAGGAACAACGTGATGTACAACGTGCGCCACGGGTTCGTCCATCACAACCCTGCATCGGGAGCCTTCAACATCGTAGGAAATTACTTCAAGGACGGCGCCGACGATGACCTCATACCGTTCTACTTCGACGACGAAAATTCGACCCCGAGCGCATCGCTTCTCTACTATCTGGCCGACAACTACATCGACTATCCGGGGAACGACTGCACCGGATCTGTCGACGACCCATGGGTAGAATGCTCATGGGATCTTTACCTGGATTCATCGCACAAGTCCGACACGGAGTTCGATTTCACCACGGAGTCCACGTACTTCGTTCCAATCACCACCACCAGTTCGACCGAGGCCTACGACAGCGTTCTCGACGCAGCGGGCGCGTTCCCCAGGGACGTTGTCACCTCGGCGTCGGTTCAGGACACTCAAAATGAAACAGGCAACTGGGGGGCGGTCATTCCCGCCGATCTCATGCAGGGGCTGTCCCCGACCACTCCCCCAACCGACGCGGACTCTGACGGAATGGCGGACGACTGGGAAACGGCGAACGGTCTCGACCCCACCGACGGCAACGATCACTCGACGATCACCGCAACCGGGTACACCGCCATCGAAGACTATATCAACGAGCTCGCCGATTTATTGCTGCCATAGTCCCGCGATGACACGGATCATCACCACAACCATCCTGGCCTTCGCATTGCTGTCGTGCGCGGAACAACCGCCGGCGGAAAATATCGCGCAACCGCCCACGGCCGAACAACCCCCTGTTCCCGGGGACGAGCAACCGGCGGATGCCGGCTCCCCCGCCCCATCTCCCACCGTGGGCTCCGGCAAGCCAATGCTCCTGGAATTCACTCGGGACCACTGCATGCCCTGCGTTATCATGGCGCCGTGGGTGACAGAGTTGAGGAAGCAGCATGGCGAGCTTATCGATATCAACGAGATAAACATCGACCGTACGGGAAACAAGGAGCTGGGCATCTACTTCAAGGTGGCGAAAATACCGACCCAGGTATACGTGGATCGGGGCGGCAGGGTGGTCTCCCGCCACGTGGGGATTGCAACAAAGGCCCAGATGGAGGCCATGATGAGAAAGCACGGGTTCCTGAAAAAAAAGAAGGACTGAACCGGCTCCGGCGTAACGAGGGGAATAATCCCACGGATGAGAACGTCCAATTTGGTAATGGAGGACAGACTCACCAGGCTCTTGCTCGGAATGATTTTCTCTCTCTTCTTTCTGGCTCCAATCCAGGGTATCGCTTCTGACACTCCGGCCATCCAGAGCCACGAAGATCTCACCACCTCGAAGAGGCCACGACCCACGCTGAGAATACAGACCAGGATCGGAGAAGGTCCGTGGTCATCGCGGCGCGCCGCCTACCCGCTCGAGGGGGATGTCGTTTCCCTGCGCACCAAAAGGATAGAAGGAGGAACCCCCCGCTGGTACATGATCTTCGCCGACCTCACCAAAAACTACGCAAACGCCAACCACCCCTGGGACGACGACCCCTACAAGTGGACCGGGGTGGAAACCATCCACTATCACCGCATCGAGCTGAGCGATCAAAGGGGAAACTGGGAGATCCGACCATTCGAAGGTTCCGCGAAACGGTGGGAGCACATTTTTAAATGGTACCGCGCACAGGGGAGGGATGAGCGCACCTTCCGGTTCTACAAGCCGGACATGGGGACGTTCTGGTTTCAGGTGGAGGTGGAGAAGGGGGAAAAGTTAAAGAGATCCCACGGCATCGAAGACTCCAACGATCGCGGCATCTCCAGGCGAGTGACCCGCATCTCCATTCGTGGCGACAGGGTATTTATGGGCCACGTAACCTCTTTCTACAACGTGCCCGGGGTCTTCGGATCCATCCTCTACCAGAGCAAGAACTACATCGGGGCCGATTGCGCCGACGTTCTCATGACCGCGTGGTCCCGCTGGCGCAAGCGCCCCCTCGAGAAGAACTACAACGTGCAGGCGATGGTGGGTCGTTTCAAGAGGAGGGCGAAGTTCGAGATGACAGGAGGCGTCCCCAAGGAGCCGCTCGAGTGGGGCGTGGACTTCCAGCCCGGTGATTTCATCGCGGTGAGCTACAGCGCCGATGGCAAGAAGTACCACCACGTGGGCGCCCTGTGGGAGGACGCAAACGGGAACGGCACCCTGGACGGAGACGACATCGTCATCCACGCGGGACCGGATCCGTTGCACCTCTCGTACCTCAAGTACGGCGCCTTCGACGGCCGCGTCGTGATCCTCAAACCCTGACGTACGAATCAGATCAGATGAAAGAAGATGCCGACCCAGAGAAAGGTGCTGCCCCCCAATACAAACAAATGCCAGACCGCGTGGTGGTATGGCATTTTCTTCATGGCGTAAAAGACGGTACCAACTGTGTAGGTGAGCCCGCCGGCGATGGCCCAGTTGAAAAACTCGGGCGTGACCACTTTCTTGAACGGGCCCCATGCGATAATGATTATCCAGCCCATGGCAATGTAAACTGCGGCGGTGGCGATCTTTGATTTTTTCATCCTGAAGAGTTCAAGACAGATTCCAACAAAAGCAAACGCCCAGACTATTCCAAAGATTGTCCAGCCCCAGGTGCCGCCCATGGCCAATGTCATGGGAGTGTACGTTCCGGCTATCAACAGATATATGGAGCTGTGGTCGATAATCCTGCAGACGCGCTTTTTGTTGGGCTCCCGAAACGAGTGATAGAGGCACGAGGCGCTGTACAACAGTATCATCGAGGCGCCGAAGATGGCCACGCCGACCACAGTCGAGACATTGTCCCGGTGCGCGGCCCGAACTACCAACAACACCAGGCCCAGGACACTCGCCAGAGCGCCGACTCCGTGAGTGAGGGCGCTCGCCAGCTCCTCGCCATCCGAATCGGGTGGACGAAGAGAGACGTGTCTTTCCAACCAGCTGCTGCCCTCCGGCATCGGATCCTCCTGCCGTAAAAATAATTACCGGCTGTCTTGTGGTAGTATCTGCTTGAGAGGGTGCCGTTTTGCAAGGAAGGGAGAGAAAAAGTAATGAAGAGCGCATTTGGCATTTTACTGGCGATACTTTTACCGGGATTGGTACCGTTGGGCTGTAGCGATGGCGGCAGCTCCATACAGGCGTCGGACAGCGATTCGGACAGCGATTCGGACAGCGATTCGGACAGTGATTCGGACGCCGATTCGGGCACCGATTCGGGCACCGACACGGACACCGACACGGACACCGACACGGATACCGACACGGATACCGATACGGACACCGACACGGACACCGATACCGGACCGTGCGTCGATCCGGTGGCGGGAAATCCATTAGTGACCTCGCCGTTGACCGTCGTGCTGCCCTCGGGGACAACGGTGAACACTTACGTCCTCACGTTCAACGAAGACGTGTTCAACGTCAATACAACTAATATTACCTGGACCACCATCACAGGATCCGGGACCATGAACAGCGTAACCCCGGTAAACGCTACCACCTACACAATCGCCACATCCGGTCTCTCCGACGGCGATTCATACACACTCTCGGTGGGCACCGGCGTCGAGGACACCTGCCAGAACGCCCTCACCGCCGCAGTAGACATTTCCATCACCGTCGACGGCTGCGCAGATGACAGCTTTGAGGAGAACGACACGCTGGCAACAGCGCCCTACATAGTCGAAATGACCAACTACTCGGGTATTTCCTACGACTCCGATTACTACGAAATCGACGTCACAATGGGCTGGGAGGTACTGGATATCAACCTCACATTTACCGACTCCGCCGGCAATATCGACATCTGTCTGCTGAATTCCGGCGGATCCATAATCGTCTGTTCTATGTCTACTACTGACAATGAGTACATAGACCACACAGTGCCTTCCGACGGACCCTACTATCTCCATGTCTACGGAGGCAACTGCAACTCCTACACACTGTGGTGGGACGATCTTTACAACGCTCCATAACTACGAGGAGAACGACACTTTTTCAGGGGGGGTGCAGCACTCGTTTTGAAAATATAAGAGAGGATGATCATGAGGCATTTTTTAATTCTCGCATTGTCGTCCGTGTTTCTGTGGGCCTGCGACGGCGATGGGGGTAGCCCGGATTCCGGGGCCACCGACACAGACACTGATGGAGATACCGACGGCGACACCGACTCCGATGGGGATTCTGATACCGACTCCGATGGGGATCCGGCCTGTCCGGCCGAAACTATCGGCGATCTGTTGGGGCGGGATCACCTCCTGCTGGGGGGATCGATGGAAAACGATTCGTTTGCTCAGGCCCCCTTCGATATTCGTTACCGTTACCTGGCCGGAGACGTGCCGCAAGACGGACCGTGCGATAGTTGCGCTTCGGATTGCTACGTCAACGGAAACTCTTGCGCGAACTCTGCGGATTGCGAGTGGTGGGGTTGCTGGCAATACGATCAGGATCCACCGGGCAGGTACGTCGCCGACTTCGTTCAGTCTGTGGACACGGCCGGCGCGGTGCCTATGATTTCCTATTACATCTGGTTTTCGGTTGCCGGCAATATTGAAGGAGATCCGGAAATAGCCGAGCTGACAGACGGCGCAAAGGTAAGGGACCTGCTGCTGGATTTCAGGTTTCTCCTCCAGGTGATCAACGAGACACCGGCCATCCGGACCATCGTTCACGTGGAGCCGGACCTCTGGGGATACGGACAGCACGTAAACGACGATCCGTCGGCCGTTCCGGTTGATCTTTCCGTTGCCGCGGCGCCCGAGTGCTCGGACCAGGGCAACAACCTGTCGGGGTTCGCCGGTTGCATGCTCGCCATCGCGAGGGAGGAGGCCCCCAGTGCACTGGTCGCTTTCCACGCATCGGCCTGGGGTACCGGGTTTGACGCGTTGAACAACGACAACCCCGATTTCGACGTGGCGGGTGACGCGCAGGCGACGGCGGATTTCATGCTGGCTCTCGGCGCCGGAGATGCAGACATGGTGGTTGTGGAACAGAGCGACAGGGATGCCGCCTTCAACGATCGCTGGTGGGACGAGACGAACGCGTCGTTGCCGAATTTCCACCAGGCCATCGAGTGGGTTCGCGAATTGGGAATCGAGATGGATCTCGCGCCACTGTGGTGGCAGGTGCCTTACGGTCATGAGGGCATGAACAACGAGTGCGACACGTACGAAGACAATCGTGTCGACTACTTTTTCGACCACCCGGATGAGTTTGCGGCGGCAGGGTCGCTGGGTATCGCATTCGGCGCGGGTGCGACCTGTATGACAACGGCCGAAACCGACGGTGGCTACTTCCTCTCGCTCGCGGGTGATTACTACGATGGATCGCCGCCGGCGCTGTGCGAAGGGTTCTGACTACAAAGCCAAGACCGCAATAGCGACCACCAGGACCAGGAGCCAGAGGAAACACGAGATCCCCCCTACTATCAGGCCGAGCTTGCCGCACAATTTGCCCCATTTGATAAACGGGTGAACGGCGGCCTGTGGAAATTCGTCTATCTCCTTGTTGGCGATCACGACCGTGGGGATGCCGCTGATCAGGGCGATAAGCGCAAACAACGGATGAAAGAAACCCATCAGAAAGCCGGCGGTAACCATCCCCATGATGAACACCGTGTAAGTACGCCCGCGTTTCCAGGGGTGGTAATCGTCCCCAAGATAGTTCTCCACCGGGGTCGGCGGCGCCTGATTGTCTGAGGCGGGCGGAGTATATGGATCGATTTCGTTGTTCATTTTATCAAATGCGCGGCCCCTACCAGGTGAGCACCTTCCCGGTAACCAGCGGGTCCTGACCGCCCCACGAGTCTCCCCTCAATCCACGCGAGGTTTCGTAACCGTTGATCGTGGAGCTGGAGTTATTGTAGGTGTAAAACCGATAAGTCACCGTGCCCGGCAGCGTCCCGACAGAGCTGAGATCCACACTGAGCGGCACCCCCGAGATGAGCGGTGTTCCGGTGCCCTCCGTTACGATCCCTGATCCCAGCGCCGATGAAAAACCGTCCGCGCTCGATCGCAGCTCCCAGCTACAATCTCCCGGGTAGTTGTTGTAGAGCGTGGAGTCGAACTGCTCGTACTCGATCTGGCTTCCGGGTTGAGCCGTCACTGAAAACTCGATGTACATGGTGGTATCCAGTGCCCCCGACGGCCAGAGGTTGCCCACGAAAGATCCCACAAAATTTGAAGGGGTCAGATTGCTCAGAGTCAGCGCGCCGGCGGTTACATTTACGGCGGTGTCGGTGACCGGGAAAGGCGTCGACGAATCGACTCCCGTGGCGGGTAGAACCCAACGGGCCACCTCGATGCTCGCCGTAATCGTGGGGCCGGAGTCCACACCCGAGTCCGGACCGGTGTCAGTGTCAGTGTCTGTGTCGGTGTCGGTGTCTGTGTCAGTGTCTGTATCGGTGTCTGTGTCCGCGTCTGTGTCTGTGTCCGCGTCTGTGTCTGTATCCGTGGTCCCGGAATCCAGTTCGGACGAGCTGTCACCTCCGCAACCGGAGGCGAGTACGAGCAGAAGAAGAACCGAAATCAGGAACGTGAATTTGAAGTTCATTTTGTAACCCTTCCTTTTTTGATCGCATCAAACAGGCTGATAATACCACGCATCTGTGACGCAATGAGCGCCATTCTATTTATAGAATACCGACCACCTATGAAGTTTTCCAAAAGAAAGTTGACGTGACGCGCTTTACAGCGCAAAAACGCCGGGTCCGGGCGGTGGATCCCGGCGATGGAATGGAAGAAACGCGAAAACTTCATGTCAAAGCATAGAAATGACATCAGGAACGTGGCGGTAATCGCCCACGTTGACCACGGGAAGACTACCCTGGTGGATTCCATGCTTCGGCAATGCGGCCTCCTTCGGGAAACCGGGGAAGTGGTGGAGAGGGTTCTCGACAGCGACGATCTGGAGCGGGAGCGGGGAATAACAATCCTGGCCAAGAACACCGCCGTCAACTACCGGGGCACCAGGATCAACATCCTGGACACCCCGGGACATCACGACTTCGGCGGCGAGGTGGAGCGAATGCTCACCATGGCGGACGGGGTCTTGCTGCTCGTGGACGCGGCGGAGGGAACCCTGCCCCAGACCCGATTCGTTCTGGGCAAGTCGCTGGCCCTGAACCTGCCGACGATTGTCGTCATCAACAAGATCGATCGCAAGGACGCCCGGTGCGAGGAAGTCCTCAACGAGATCTACGATCTCTTCATCGAGATCGGGGCCGGCGACGATGCCATCGACTTCCCGGTACTCTTCACCAACGGCAGGGCGGGCCTGGCCCACCGGGAGTTGGGCGACGACTCCACGGATCTGCGCCCCCTGTTCGAAACCATATTGGACGCGGTGCCCGCCCCCCTGGACAAGAGCGACGAGCCCCTGCTCATCCACTCCAACAACCTGGGCTGGGACAACTATGTCGGGCGCCTGGTCATCGGTCGGGTGCTGGCGGGAAGGGTGCGCACCGGCCAGCCCGTCTTCATCAAGGGTAAAAACAACTCGACATCCAGGGCCAAGGTGATGCGTCTATACGCCTCCGACGGCCTTGTTCGGAAGGAGATCTCCGACGCCAGGAGCGGCGATATCATCTCCATCGCGGGAATCGAGAACATCTCCATCGGCGACACCATCACCGACGCGGAGGAGACTGCGGCCCTGCCGAGGATCAAGGTGGACGACCCTACCCTGGCCATGAGTTTCTGCGTCAACACCGGTCCATTTGCCGGTGAGGACGGCAGGTACGTGGCGAGCCGCAACATGAGAGACCGGCTCATGCGGGGGGCGATTATCAACGTGGCCATTCGCGTTGAAGAAACCGCCTCAACCGACGTGTTCCGGGTTGT
>JAUXHN010000113.1 GCA_030621515.1 Deltaproteobacteria bacterium
TGCCGATACCGACACCGATACCGACACCGACACGGACACCGACACGGACACCGACACGGACACCGACACGGACACCGACACGGACACCGACACGGACACCGACACAGATACAGACACCGACACGGACACCGACACGGACACCGACACGGACACCGATACCGACACGGACACCGACACTGACACAGACACGGATACCGGGCCGTGCGTGGACCCCGTGCCGGGAGATCCGACGGTAACATCCACCGACCAGACCTTCCCCTACGGCACCGTTTCCGAAACCTATGTTCTGACATTCAGCGAGGAGGTTTTCGGGGCGGATACCAGCAACGTAACCTGGGTAGCGGTTACCGGCAGCGGAACGATGGACAGCATCAACTCCACAGACGGGATCAACTACGATATCGATTTCTCCGGCGCCGTCGATGGAGATCAATACCTTCTGATAATTGACACGGATATCGAGGATACTTGCGGCAACACGCTTGCTTCCACCGCAACCATTACCATCCACATCGCGACCTGCCCGGACCCGGTGGCCGGCGCGCCGACCGTGATCTCCGGCAACGAGACCTATCCCTGGGGCACAACCTTCGATACCTACACCCTGACGTTCAGCGAGGAAGTTTTCGGGGTGGACACCAGCAACGTCACCTGGATGCCGGTGATCGGCACGGGAACCATGGACAGCATCACCCACGTGGACGGCATCAATTACGATATCGATTTCTCCGGCGCCGTCGATGGAGATCAGTACTTACTCGTCATCGACACAGACGTGGAGGATTTCTGCGGCAATCATCTCACGGCTTCCGTGAGCATCATGATCGAGATTGACGTCTGCGCCGATCCAGTGCTCGGCCCGCCGACCGTCACCTCGGGCGCCGGGTCTTATGGTTCCGGTACGATCTCCGACACGTACACACTGACATTCAATGAGGACGTGCTCGGAGTGGACACGAGCAACGTGTCGTGGGTTGCGATCACCGGCAGCGGAACGATGGACTTAATCACGCAGGTGAGTGGCAACACCTACGACATCGATTTTTCGGGCGTGACCGATGGCGATCAATATATACTGATCGTCGACACAGATGTCACAGATATCTGCCTGAACAACATGGCGGCGCCGGCGAGCATCTCCATTGCAATCGCCGCGTGCGCGGATCCGGTGGTGGGCCCGCCGATCGTCACGTCGCCGCTTTCCATGAGCTTCGGCCCGGCCCCGGCCGGCGCTTACACCCTGGTCTTCAACGAAGACGTTTTCGGTGTAAACACCAGCAACGTCACCTGGACGCCCGTCATCGGCTCGGGGACGATGGACAGCATTACGCCGGAGAATGCCACTACCTACGACGTTGCCTTCTCGGGCGTGGCGGCGGGTGATCAGTACATCATCGTTGTCGACACGGACGTGGTGGATACGTGCGGGACGCCGCTTGTTGCGGCCGTTGCAATAACCATCACCTTCCTTTCAGAATACTTTTTCGAGGACTTCGAGTCTTTCAACATTGCGGTGGTAGACGGACAGGGCGGCTGGACGGGCGCCCCGGGCATCGGCGCCGGGTACGACTGGTACGCGGAATCGGGCCCCACTTTCTCCATGGAAACAGGTCCTATCGGCGACCACACCACAGGCTCCGGCGTGTACGTCTACACCGAAGCCTCGATTCCCGCGATTCCGGGAGAAACGGCGCACATCGAAACACCGTCGATAGACCTGACGACTGCCTCCAGCCCCGTGCTCTCCTTCTGGTACCACATGTACGGCGCCGACATCGACGACCTGGTCGTGGCGGTGGACGGCGGCTCGGGTTACGTGAACGTTATAACCATTCCGGGTGAGCAGCACTATTCAGAGACCGATCCGTGGACCCAGATCCAGGCAGATCTCTCTTCGTTCGTAGGCAGCGTCGTTACCGTCCGCTTCACGGGAACACGCGGCCCGGACTTCCATGGCGACATGGCCGTCGACGACATCCTGGTGAGTGAGCCCATGGCGCCCACGGCTGACTTCATGGCCGGCAACGTGACTCCCAGTGTGGGAGCGGTGATCGATCTGATCGATCTCTCGTACAACGGTCCGACCTCCTGGCTCTGGACAATCACGGGTCCCGGATCCGTGACCTACCACGGCGGAACCAACAGCACCGACCAGGATCCGCAGGTGTCCCTTGGTACGCCCGGCCTCTACACCGTCGTGTTGCAGGCCACCAACGCCCAGGGCTCCGACACAGAAACAAAAGTCGGCTACCTGGATGTTCAGTCCTGGTATTTCGCCGAGGATTTCGAGGACTTCTTCACAGGCGGTGTTGTTGATGGTCAGTACGGCTGGACGGGTACCCCGGGCACCGGCGCCGGGTACGACTGGTACGCCGAGAGCGGGTTCACCGGCTCCTTCGACACCGGTCCGGCGGGAGATCACACCACCGGCACGGGCATCTACGCCTATACAGAAGCCTCGTCGCCTGCGGTGGTGGGGAACATTGCCTTCATGGAGACCCCGTCCATCGATCTATCCGGTTCGAGCGATCCACAACTGGTTTTCTGGTACCACATGTACGGCGCCGACATCGATGACCTGGTCGTGGCGGCGGACGCCGGCTTCGGCTACATAACCCTCATGACAATAACGGGGGAGCAGCATATCTCGGAAGTCGATCCGTGGAAACAGGCCCTGGCCGACCTCTCGAGCTTCGTCGGCAACACCATCACCATTCGCTTTACCGGCACCCGCGGTCTCGATTTCCTCGGCGACATGGCTGTCGATGATATCCTGGTTCGCGAGGAGACGGCGCCCACCGCCGACTTCACGGCAGCTGAGACACTGTTGGACACCGGGCAGATCGTTGACATGATCGATCTGTCGTACAATGGCCCAACCACCTGGTCGTGGAACTTCACCGGCCCTGGATCCGTGACCTACCACGGTGGAACCAGCAGCGCTCACCAGAATCCGCAGGTGTCCTTCAGTGCGGCGGGCATATACACGGTCCAGCTGCAGGTCTCGAATACCCATGGATCCGACACGGAGATCAAGACGGGCTACATCGAGGTAGTAAATGCGTACCTGATGGAGGATTTCGAGATCTGGCCGCCGACCGGCTGGTCCATTATAAACAACGGCGGCAATTGCGTATGGGCCGATACGACTTCCCTGGGAAGACCCAACTACGCAGGGACCGGGAATGCAGCCGACGCCGACTCCGACCTCTGCGGTACCGGAACGACAATGGACACGGATCTCCGCACTCCGGTGATCGACCTGTCCACTGCGAGCTCGGCCGATCTGGGCTTCCTGGCATCCTTCAACTACTACTCGGCCGGGAATTACTTCGCGGTCTACGTGTCCGACAACGGCGGGTTCACCTGGACCAATGAGCTATACTGGAGCACCGATCACGCGGATTACGGTCCCGGCGAGAGCGTCGTGATAGACATGGATTCGTACGTGGGGTCCTCCAACGTGATCATATCGTTCGAATACTATGCCCCGAGCTGGGACTACTGGGCGATAATCGACGACGTGATTGTTTATTAGAGCAACGACCGCGCCTCTCACTCCAGCACGAAATCGTCGCAGGTCATGTCGATGGTGTTCACCGCATCCTGGAAGCACTCACCGTAATCGGGGAGGCAGACGCTGCAGAAGTGGCCCTGTTCACCGAAGGAGTCGATGAACTCTCGGAGTAGCGGCGCCGCCAGGGCGCCGGTGCCTACATATGGATCGAACGGCCCGCATATCCCGTTGGTGAGGTCGTTGTCCCCAAACACGCCGAGGATCACGATCGCGGATTCGTTGCCGCCCTTGGCCTCCACCAGATCCTGTTTCCAGTCCGCCGGAGTCCCTTCGGAGCATACCTCGTTGGAGTCGATGCACGCCTCGTCCTCGTCGGTGACAAAGGTGACGACCAGGATCGCCTCCTCGCGAATGAAGCCGTCGTTGCATCCGCCCGGCGCGCTCCAGGGACCCACGGCGTTGCTCATCGCCTCCATGAGCCGCTCGAAGCCGTTGCCGCCTGTGCCCACGTCGGCGATGCAGCCGAAGGCATCGACCAGGTCGGGCTGACCCTCGACGAGGTAGCGGTTACCGCCGTCGATCGAACATTGTTGTCCGCAGTTCCAGCCGACGTGGCCCGCGCCGAGGAGGTCATCACAGGCGGGATTGTCGGGATCGCCGGTCAGCCACTCCGTGCATGTATAGTAGGGCGCCCCGCTAGTCTCGCTGCACTCATCGTAAGTATACGCAGTGTTGCACCACGTGGCGCAGCAACCCGCGGAACCGCAGGCGGTGGTAGCAAACGTCATGTTCTGGTAGTAGGAGTCCGAATCGACCGCCATGATGTGGAAGTCGTCGAGTTCCAGCGTCTCGGTGATCGCCGAGATGAACTCGGGAAAGCTGTTGATCAGGTTCTGCTGCTCGTCGGCCATCGACAGGGAATTGTCCACAACGAAGAGGAAGTCCACCCCCTCGCAGCCATCGAAGTCGGTGTCACTGTCGCTATCGCCGTCGGTGTCGCCGTCGGTGTCGCCATCGGTGTCGGTGTCGCCGTCCGTGCCGTCTCCAGAACTGTCATCTCTGTCCGAGTTCGCACCCGTGCATCCGCCGATAAAACCCACAGTCAGCAGCAAGGCGATTGCAATCCATCGGCAGATCATAGCTTCCCTCCTTGTGATATCTGGCACTCCCAGTCAGCGTAGTAGTCGGGATCGTGGTTGTTCCCGTCAACATCGCAGGTACAGACATCGTCATTATAGTACGCCGCGACCAACATGGTGAGATTAGTTTCGAGGGATGCATCGCAGTTGGTGATAGTGCTCGAACTATTCAGCTGATTTTCGAGTGGCGCCCCTATGTCAAGGATCACTGCCCATAGCGCATCGGTTGTAACATCGTTGTACTCGATGAGAGTCAGATCATGGACCTCTTCGTGCTGGTGTTCCAGACCGGTCCATGCGTATCGGAGCTGGACTGCCGTGACCTCGCCCTGGGACCCAAGCGTGAAGTACAACTTCATGGTGTCTGACGAATCGCAATATCGCTCCCAGTGGGTCAACAGACAGAGATCATCCTCCCCGGTGTCGGTATCCGAGTCCCCGTCCGTATCCGAGTCCCCGTCCGTGTCCATGTTCGCCCCACCGTCGTCTGTTGATCCGTCGTTGCCATCACCCGTATTCTCGGTGTTGCAGGCGGAAACAAACGCCCATGAAAGCGCGGCGGTCAGCACGATGAATATTCTGCCCACATTGATCATCATATTTTCCTTGGATTGATCGCCTATTCAATGATTGTTGGAGCGCAGGTCGAAACGCCGGCGCCCCAGATATCGTATCCGGAGTTCTCGATATGGACGGAAAGAGTGCCGTCCATGTCGAGCTTGTAGACCGTGGAAGAGTCTTCGAAGATCTTCTTGAGGAAGATGTAGAAACTCCCTCCCCAGTACGCAAATGCCCAGGACAGGGGCGTCCCGGAGAGCTCGCCAAGCTCGAAGCGCTTTGTTGTTTCGTCAACGTACAGGCCGGTTGCCTTGTCAATCTCTGCGATCACCGGGGGAGAGGAATTGGGGGCGAACGCCCATAGTTCGCCCAGCTGGTTGCCGGTGAACTCCGGACGGGGGTCCGGAAATATTCCTCCCGTAGAGGCCAGGGCGCCGGTGCTGACGTCCAGAATTCCAAGCGCGTTCCCCGACTCCATACCGGCGACATAGAGCTTCTCCGCGCTGGTGCTTGGCCCGTCCGTAACAAAACCCATACCGAAAGTGTTGGAGAAATCCTGGTTGCTTCCACAGGAATATGGGGTCTGCTCCTCGCAAATACCTGTCTCGATGTTGACCTTGTTCACGCCCACGCAGCCCAATGAGTCGGAGGCGTAGAGAACATAGGCATAGCCGTCTCGCCCCACAGCCATCGAGAACGGATGACCGCTCGTCGGGCACGACAGTAAACCGGAGCCCACTTGTTGGAACGCCGCGCCGGCGGGCGCCAGAGGGTCGAAACTATAGAATCGGTCGTTCTGGTCCACCACGTACACCAACTCCATCGCCTCGGTGCATTCATCTCCGTCTGTGTCGCTGTCCGAGTCCGAGTCGGTGTCTGAATCGGAATCGCCGTCGGTGTCAGTATCCGAATCCGAATCCGAGTCCGAATCCGAGTCGCCCACCCCGTCAGTGCGATTGCTATCCTCGCACCCGGGCAGCCCCAAGAAAAGGAATGTCGCCAGCGCGACAAGAACTCCACACACAGAAAACTGGCATTTCATAATTATCCTCCGTTTTTTTCCAGAAGGTCTTGCGATCGATTTCAACAGTATGGTGGGGAGCAAATAGGCGAAACGGGTAGACTACCGGATCATTATTCCAGATCTATTTCCACATAATCGTAATACGTCTTGTATCCCCATGTCGTGGGGGAACTGCAGCTGTTGCACGCGAGCTTGAAGGTATCGATGGCGCCCGAGTACTGCACGACTGTGTTTTCACTATAGTAGGTGAGCTGACCGGTGATCTCGTGGATAACATCGCCGTTTATTACTATTGATCGATTGGGGATTTCGCAATTATTGCCGTAGTGATCATCGAGTTGAGTGCTGCCACATGCATCAGCGTAGCTGCTGTAGTCTTCCTCGGTGCGCCAGGCGACGGTGATCAGATAGTCGCCAAAAGGCATGTCCAGCGACACCGAGAGCTCCGCCTCATCAAACGAGCCCAGAATGATCATGTGTTCCGTTCCGTTGTTCCAAAACACCACAGCATCGTTGTCGGCTGGAGATCCTTCTCCGAAAGGGTACGCTGATTCGGTGAATACAGTCGAGCCGTTAAAATCATCGCGGAAATAGTAAGGATCGGGACCGGAATCGGTATCGTCGTCGGTGTCAGTGTCCGTATCCGTGTCCGTGTCCGAATCTGTGTCCGCTTCGATATCTGAATCGGTATCGAGGTCGCTGTCGGACCTGGCAACAACGTGGCTGTCCAGGCAGGCCGACGACCACAGCATCAGCATGGAGCATATGATCATTTTTTTCACAGCTGTCCCAGTCGCTCCCTCGCTCGTGGCGTCTGGATCCCATTTGGGAAATCGCGAATGAAATCGATGAGCGCCCGGCGCTCCAGCTCCCGGCGACCGAGCGCTCTCAGACACAACACCCTGCCGAAGGATGCTTCCTGAACCAGTACGCCTCGGGGCTTTGCGTTCTTGAGGTATCTTTCGAAAGAACGGAGTGCCGCAGAGGGCTGGTGGAGATAATCGAGTTGGATGTTTCCCATGGAGACCCAGGCGGCGCGCGCCTGCCTCGAGCCCGGGTGCAGGCGAATCAGCTCGCGGTATGTTGCGATCGCCTGTTCCCAGTTTCTGGTCTGGCGAAACGATTGCGCCTGCGCCAGGAGTTCCTCCGGCTCCGGTCTTGCGGGGAGCGCGCCGGTGGCTCGGTGTACAACAGCTGTTACGGAGGTTTCTGCAGGCACAACCTCCCCATCGGGCGCCTCTGGCAGATCGAACTCACGGAATACCATGGATCCGGGGGCAATCTCGATCGTCGCCCGCACAGTCTCCCTCCCATCCATCGAGATTTCGATGAGGTGATCCCCCGCCCGGATAGTCGCTGTGAACGGAGTCAATCCCTGCACCACACTGTCCAACGATACCGTGGCTCCGGAAGGCATGCTCGCGATCCTGAGCGATGCCGTCTGCGGGTCTTTCGTCAGCGCAAGAGCCTCGCGAACTATTTCGTATTCCATCCTCTCCTGTGAGGTGATTGTCCTTGGCGAGGGCTCACCCAACGCGATGGCCTGTCCCGAAGCCAGAGTTCGAGCCGTTTTCTGCTGCCCGGGCAATAGAACGCTGCCCCGAAAGACACAGACCGTGGTTTTGTCCGGCTTCACTTCCACGGAGAAGACGGTCCCGGTCACAGTGACCTCGCCGTTTGGAGTGACCAGTACCAGGGTGGGCCCGTCCGCTTCCGGATCGACTTCGCCGAATACATGACCGGCTTCGATGGCGACTATGAGTTTATCGCTGTCCAGACGCTCGAACGAGGCGCGGCTCTCCGCGCCCAGGTGGAGTGAAACAATCTCTTCAAAACCGACCACGGCCGATCCCGCCTCCACGGAGATGCGGGATCCCTGCTTCAAGTTAACGGCCTCGATGTCCCCGGCGTTGGTGAGAACGACAGCGCCCGAGGAACGCGTGAGAGTCCAGAATAGTTCCTCCGGTTCGGCACTCGCGCCCCTTGCCGGAAGGGGGGAAGCCTCCTTGAAAAACCCTCCGTAGAAAAGCGATGCTCCTATAACCGACGCGATCAGAAACATTGCGGCAAAACCGATGCTGATCCCCGTTACCAGGCGCTTTATGGAGCCACCGCGTTCGGCCAGAACATGTTTCTCCTCACCCACAATGGAAACAATCTGCTCGATTGCCCTTTGCCTGGCCAGATCGTCCAGTTCCGGAATCGGTCCGCTCGTGTCGTCCAGTTCGAGCATCTCGAGTAACCGGGACTCCTTGCGGCAATGCTCACACTCCCCCACGTGTATCGTGAGCCACTCCAGGTCGGACTCCTCGATCGCGGTCGCCTCGGCTCGATCGAGCCAGAGCTTGTGTGCCCGCGTACAGTTGTCCTCAATCATTATTGTCGCCTCCTTCACCTGTCCATTCCTCGAACATGGCGTCGTCGCCCAAGAGCCGACGGAGCTGCTTGCGCCCCACCTTCAGGCGGTAGCGTACCGTTTCAAAACGCGCACGAGTGACCTCTGAGATCTCCGGCACACTGTAACCAAGCACCAGGTGCAGCACGATCACCTCACGGTGTTTCGGCTTGAGGGCTCCGAGCAACTCGTAGAGCCTTGCCCGTATCTGGTGTTTTGAGAATGAATCATCTGTTGTTGCAGCATCGATCTCCCGATCGGAAAGTGGAGTCATCATCGTATTGTCACGATGCCTGGATTGCTTGAGTTGCCGGATCGTGGTGCGCGCTGCAATCTTTTGGGCCCAGGACTCGATCGAACTCAATCCACGGAATGTGCGAGCCGATTTGATGATTTCAATCATCGACAACTGAAAAAAATCATCGACGTCACGATGCCCTCCGGCGAGATAGTACACTGTTGCCCGTATCCGGTTGAACAGTTGCTTTGCCAGCCTGCGTTGCGCCCATTCGTCGCCCTGGGCTGCCAACCGGGCAAGGTCGATATCGTCAATGTCGGTACGTCTGGCGACCATCAAAGTCATCTGAAATGGCACCTCCTGTCCTGTTAGTGGGAGCGCGGATCGGATCCGGGTAGCTTTGGGGGCCTATTTCCCATTAAAGAAACTCTACTATCATCCCCGCTACCAGCCTCGGTTGAATCGGCCAAAAATCGATCAGCACTTGTCTTCCCTCTGACGTTTCGGCAACGTACTGTAAATCTTTGAACGGAATCCGACCCGCGACAGACAGAAACATCCCGATACGATTTCGAAAAATGGAATACAAGGTGACTGAAGGCATCAGGCCACAAACCAGATCGTCGTTATCATCATCGGGCTCCAGGCCTTCGGCCAGGTTGTGCTGCTCAATAGTGAGGTAGTCGAGAAAGAAGGCCAACGCGAAAGCAACGCGCATCACGCCTCTGCCCAGGCGATAATGCACTCCCACATGGGCAGGATGGCGCTTCACCGATATCGAAGCCTCATCGCTGATATTTCTTATCGTGGATAACACATCATATCCGGCCAGCAGGCCGAAACCGGACTCGAAAACCATTATCACATCGATGGCCATTCCTTGTGAGAATATCGGCCCGTCCGCCTGCATGCTGAGATCGAAACCGACGCGCAGATCCAGAAGGTGAACATCGTTGTCTGGCTCTTCGATTTCGTCGGGCTCGACAGGCGCGGCCGGCTTCGATGCGGCGACGCCGATCAGTGTTCCTGCCAGTATTTCCTGGATGGTCATGCGCGTGATTATGGCAAGTGATTCGGTGCTGCCCCGGTCACCGGGATCCTCAATGAGGCGTATATAGGTCCGGTCGCCCTGACTCGTAGATATGAAGAAGAAGATCTCGCTACCGGTCTCCAGATCGCACCAGAACACCGCAGCCGCATGGTGCTCCAGGGCAACTCTTCGCGACAGGGCTATTCGTCCGTCGGGATCGCCGGGGTAGACGGGCACCGAGTGCAAGCGCAAGATGACCGGTAGTCCGCTCAGCTGTCCGGTAACCGCCCGGATCATGGCGCCGGCCAGGTCTTCCTGTCCCTCCGGAACGATCATCACGATGAGCCGCTCCGGGGAATCGGACTCGGCAGCGCTCGTAACAATCATGGTCATTAACAGGACTGCTGCTGCAACACTCAACTGCTTCATGGAGCCAGCGCAATCTCCACGAAATCATAATACGTATCGTAAGTTATCGGTATTTCATACCTGGCGGCGCTGGCAAACGCGAGCTTCAGGCTATCGATTGTTCCGCTATACGGAACAACCGTGGTTTCGCTGTAGCTCAAAAGCTCACCCGAGGTTTCGTTGATGACTGCGTCGTTGATTACGATCAGGCGTTGTGAGGTTGTGCAAGAACTGCCGTATTCCTCGTCGAAATGAGTTTTCTCACAGTCATCAATCATTTCCCAGTAGTCCTCCCCCGTACGCCAGGCCACTGTGATCGAGTAATTGTCATCCGGCAACCCAAGCCATATCAAGAGTTCCGCCTCGTCGTATGCGCCCAGGATGATCTTGTGCTCTGTTCCGGTGTTTTCGAACTCCACATAGTTATAGACAGGTAGGTATGGATCCCCAAATGGATACTCGATTTCCGTAAACATTGTGGAACCGTTGAAATCATCACGGAACACCACCGGATCCGTGTCCGTATCGGTATCCGTGTCCGTGTCGTTGTCTGTGTCGGTATCCGTGTCAGCGTCCGTGTCTGTGCCTGTGTCGGTATCCGTGTCCGTGCCTTCACCGAGCCTCACTACGATGTGAGTATCCGCGCACGCGGCCATGATCGCAATCAAGACGCCCATGAGTGACAGCGCACTGCTCCTGGCCACTAACTACTCCATTTCACCATCAATACTCCAGAGATCAGTATACCTTCTTTTCTTTCGTGGTGAATGGAAGAAGCCGCTCGGCCGTTTCGATCGTTTCTACTCGATCACCGGAGGCAGGTCGGGCACGCAATCGATCTCCACCGATACTGAGGTGGGCGCCCAGTCCAGGTTCAGCGCCTCGAAGACGATTCCAGCCGGAGAGGTGATCGCGCTCATGTTGTCGAAGTCGGTTTGCAAGGCGACGCTCTCGTACTCCATCACCGCCAGAAAACCCTTTCCGTGGTCGGTAACGAAAGAAGCGATCTCATCGACCCAGTCGTGGGACCAGGCTCCCGGCCCAAACCCGCAGAAGATCAATACGTCGAAGTCGGCCGCCATCTGCGCAGGATTCCCCTGATAAACAGCGGGCAGGCTCTGCCCCAGATAGGCCACATCTTCCGGCCAGGGCAGGTACGCTCCCGGGTCGCACAGGTAGTGGCCGAACGACACAACCACCGGATCATCGACCTGGCCCAGGTAGCCGACAACGTTAAACGCGCCGAGAAAAGATGCCATTGTAGTAGAGTCGCACCAAGCGATGACATGGCCGTCCTCACCCCAGCGGTCCATGGCGAATACGCGGTGGTCCTCACCCTCCAGGTGAATGAAGCCCTCGCCGTCCATCTCGAACCCGTCGAGGATGTCGATCGAACAGGATTGCTGGGTTTCGATGGCAAACTCGATGCTCTCGCAGTCCTCGCACACGCCTTCCATGCAAAGCTGGCTGCCCTCCTCGCAGGTATCGGTAACCGTCCATTCGCCGTCGGCGCAGGTCAGGACGGACAGATCGTCCTGGCAGATAGATTCGCCTTCGTCGCAATCGCCATCTCCGTCGGAATCACCGTCCGTGTCCCCGTCGCTGTCGGTATCGGACGAGTCCTGTTCGTTTCCGTGGACGGTCCCGTTCGTGGCGCAACCTGCGAATGCAAGCAACCAGCTCAGCGCGACCAGTGTCATTGTCAGTAAATACTTTTTCTTCATCGCAACTTTCTCCCTTACTCGATCACCGGAGGCAGGTCGGGCACGCAATCGATCTCCACCGATACTGAGGTGGGCGCCCAGTCCAGGTTCAGCGGGTTGAAGACGATGCCGTCCAAAGAGGTGATCGCGCTCATGTTGTCGAATTCGGTTTGCTGGGCGAGGCTCTCGTATTCCATCACAGCCAGGAAACCCTTTCCGTGGTCGGTGACAAATGAAGAGATCTCGTCAACCCAGTCGTGACTCCAGGCTCCCGGTCCGAACCCGCAAAAGATCAGCACGTCGAAGTCGGCCGCCATCTGCGCCGGATTCCCCTGGTAAACAGCGGGCAGAGTCTGGCCCAGGTAATCGACGAAGCTCGGCAGGGGCGTATAGCTCGGAGGGGGAGAGGGGATGCCGTTCGGGTCGCACAAGTAATGGCCGAACGACACAACCACCGGATCATCGACCTGGCCCAGGTAGCCGACGACATTGAACGCGCCGAGAAGCAAGGCGAGCGTGGTAGAATCGCACCATGCGATGATATGGCCGTCCTCACCCCAGCGGTCCATGGCAAACACGCGGTGGTCCTCACCCTCCAGGTGAATGAAGCCCTCGCCGTCCATTTCGAACCCGTCGAGGATGTCGATCGAACAGGATTGCTGGGTTTCAATGGCGAACTCGATACTCTCGCAGTCCTCGCACACACCTTCTATGCAAAGCTGACTACCCTCCTCGCAGGTATCGGTGACGGTCCACTCGCCGTCGGTGCAGGTCAGGACGGACAGATCGTCCTGGCAGATAGATTCACCTTCGTCGCAATCGCCATCGCCGTCTCCGTCGGAATCGCCATCCGTGTCACCGTCGCTATCGGCATCGGACGAGTCCTGTTCATCTCCGTGGACGGTCCCGGTGTCCTTCGCGGCGCAACCTGCTAATGCAAGTATCCAGCTCAACACCACCAATGTTGTCGTCGGCAAATACGTTTTCTTCATCGCACCTTCCTCCTTGGTTCACCTTTTTTCTTCTGTGTTCTGTTCGAGGAGTGGGGGCTGGTCCCGTGGATCGGGTAGGGTCGCGGTCAAAAAAAATAGCACGCCGGATCTACCCGATCGCGGCTCGTTTCCACCACGAAGTCAACAGGCGGCTATTTGAAAACCCGAGCACGAGGAGAATAACAATGACCAGCACAGGACACACATGCCCGATGCCGATTGGGAGTGTTATCGCCATCCTTTTCGTGCTTATCGCCGGATGCGCCGATGCAGTAGTTGATCTGCACGGTGAGGATACTGGCACCGATTCGGAAAGTGACACGGACCCCGATACCGACACCGACAACGGCACGGATACGGATACAGACACCGACAGCGATGGTGATACTGACACCGACACTGACACCGACACAGATACAGACATCGACATAGATACAGACACCGATACGGACACTGGAATGGACACCGGAACGGACACAGACACCGACACGGATCCAGTGGTATTTCGCGATGATTTCAACGGTTCCACTTTGTTTACGGAAGTCACGTATCCTTTTGGGGATCCTTATCTGCCTGTCCAAAATTACGTGGGGTTCAGCAACACGGGAACAGAACACGAGGTCGTTCTGGGCGCATACGACGAGGCGGAGCTTTCGGTTTGGCTGGGCTTGCCGTACGACGACTACACGATCACTGTCGCCTGGCGCACCGAGGAGGACTACTGGGAGAATATTGGTGACTGTGCAAAAACCCATTTCGATGAGAACTACGGCAGTTCCTGCACAACCTCACAACGCCTGATCGTAATCGACGACGTGGCCATCCACGAAACCGCGGGCGAACTCCTATTTCACAGTGAGACGACGGTTGTCTCGTAC
>JAUXHN010000159.1 GCA_030621515.1 Deltaproteobacteria bacterium
ATTACCCTGTGCACGCACCTCGCGTGCGGCGAGGACAAGAGCGTTCAGAAGGTGAAGGTCACGCCCGGTCGAATCTCATGGTCGGTCACCAGGATTGCCGAGATCGCGCCAGAGCGCCCCGAGTTCCAGAGCGCGATAAATGCGATGGTGGGCAGGTTGCCCCCGTTTCCCAAGAGACCACCGGGCCCTTCTTTGAACGTGAGCGGTATCTTCGACGAGATCGGGGGAGAAGGCGCGATCATCATCGAGGCGGCGCTGGAGGGATCCGAGGCGGGGGTGCCCATGGAAGCGGCAGTGGTGATTCATGGTCGAATTTCGGGCAGGAAGTCGGCTGTCGACCTGATGAACAAGGGGGCGGAGGAGTTGGAGGTCACGTTGCGGTCCCTGTTTCGGGTATACGGCGGCACGGCGACGAATTGGCAACGGTCGCTGAATTCCGCCGAGCCGGACGAGCAGATCCTTGCGGCGAGGCTCCTCGCTCGCGATCGTGTGACGGCGGCCGTCGAATCCATAGGCAAGTTGCTCGACGATCCGAGAGAACAGGTGGCAGAGGCGGCGGCGGTGGCCCTCGGCGACATGGGGGACGAGAGCGCCGTGCCGGTGCTCATCCGATCGATGAATCCCCGGGCTCTTCGCAGTGAGGTGCGCGCCATAGAGGCAATGGCTCGCATAGGCGGCAGGGAAGCGAGCGCCTATCTCGAGATGACTGCCGAGGGTCACGAAAACCCCGAGGTGCGGGAGTTGTCCAAGGGCGCCCTCGAGAGGATGCGAAAGAAAAGGTGAATCGCGCTCCCGGCGGCCCCGAAATGACCGGTCTAACCTGCATAATTCCCTTTGACAATGACCGGATCAAACGTGTTATTGCTTCAACAGGAGGTGCGTAATGAACAGAGCAGATCTCGATTGGGGAAACCTCGCATTCGGATACCGCAAGACCGACTACAATATTCGATACACCTGGAAGGATGGCAACTGGAACGAAGGCACGTTGACGAAGGACGAGAACATCAACATGCCCATGGCGGCCACCTGCCTCCATTACGGGCAGGAGGCCTTCGAGGGTCTCAAGGTGTTCGAGCAAAAGAACGGCGATATCGTCGCCTTCAGGATCGAGGAAAATGCCAGGCGCATGGTGCGATCTTGCAACAAGATATTCATGGCTGCGCCGCCGGAGGAAATGTTCATCGACGCGGTGCGAAAGACAGTCGAGGCCAACCGCAAGTTCGTTCCGCCATACGGAACCGGGGCGAGCTTGTACGTCCGCCCGCTGGTGATCGGGACCGGCCCACAGATCGGTGTCAAGCCGGCGGATGAATATGTCTTCATCGTTTTCGTGATGCCGGTAGGCCCATACTTCAAGGAAGGTTTCAAGCCGATAAACCTCATCGTGGAGAGCGAATACGATCGAGCGGCGCCAAATGGTATCGGCGACGTCAAGGTAGGCGGAAACTACGCCGCCGGTTTGCGCGCCAGCATTCGTGCAAAGAAGGCCGGCTTCACCGAGGTTCTGTACCTGGACGCCAAGGAGAAGCGCTACATCGACGAGTCCGGCCCGGCCAACTTCTTCGGGATCGACCAGAACGGGCACTATGTCACACCACACAGCGAGTCGATCCTGCCCTCCATCACCAACATGTCCATCGTCGCGCTGGCCGAGGAGATGGGCATGAAACCGGAGCGCCGTCCGGTTGATGTGGAAGAGATCTTTTCGTTCAAGGACGCGGGTTGCTGCGGGACGGCCGCCGTGATCACCCCCGTGGGATCGATTACCTACGGCGACAGGAAGGCGGTCTATGTGGAGGGAGATACTCCCGGCGAGTACTGCACCGCGCTCTACAAAAAACTCACCGGTATACAACTCGGAGAGGAGCCCGACACTCGCGGCTGGATCAGGAAAATCTAAAGCCGGCCGCCATCATCTTTCCCCGTCTCCACAATCTCCACGCGCACCTCTACGACCCCGGCCCTGATCATGTCCAGGCGAATCGCGGCTGCCCTGGAGAGATCGATGATCCGGCGCGAATCTCCGAAAGGACCTCTGTCGTTGATCTTGACCTGGACCGAACGGCGGTTCGAGAGATTGGTCACGTTGACGATTGTTCCCAGGGGGATTTCCTTGTGCGCGGCCGTGAGCTTGTTCTTGTCGTACGGCTCGCCGCTGGCGGTCTTTCTGCCGTGGAGGCTGTCCGAATAATAGACAGCCAGGCCGATTTCGTGATCGCCGGCGCCGGACCCCTTGCCGAGAGTTGCCCCGCAGTTCACCAGGGCCAGGATGACGGCCATTGTGAGCGATAGTCCTATAATTCTGGTCATATTACTTGAACCCTAGCTCGGAACGTGAGGCTTATCAAGAAGGCTATTGTTTCATAGACTTGACATTGTTTCTTATAAAGAGATACTCCCGCGAATCGGTATTCAATGGTTTTGTACTACTGAATTCATGAGGTTTGGAGTTATACTGTTGATTGTCGCTCCTTTTTGGGAGCGCGATCAGGTTCACGGGAGGAAAGCTGAACATGGCGGTTAAGCTGCGAATGACACGCAAGGGAAACAGGCACAATCCTTTCTACAGGATTGTCGCCGCGGACGAGAGGTCATCAAGGGACGGAAAGTACATCGAGCTTCTGGGCACCTACGATCCTCGGGAGGAACCGGCGGTGGTCAATATCAAGATGGATCGTGTCGATTACTGGAAATCGAAGGGAGCGCAGGTTTCTCAGACTGTTAATGAGATAATAAACCGCGAAATCGCGGCACAAAAATAGACATTGCGCGATTGTCGACCAACCGCGTAGCCGAAACGATATACTTATTCTCCGCGTTGCCGCCTCCATCGCGGAGAGGGCGGAATTATTGGGGGGGCGTTACTACAATTTGCGCTGAATTCTGGCTCTTTTGTCGAAACAATGTACGGCTTGACGCTAGAAAACGAGCACACGAAGCGGAGGTGGAACCGTGTCTATGAAGGAACTGATCGAGTTCATGGCCAGAGTGCTGGTCGACAATCCCGACGATGTGAATGTAACCGAGATCGTGGGTGAGCAGTCATCGGTGATCGAGCTGAGGGTTGCCAGAGAAGATCTCGGCAAGGTCATCGGCAAGCAGGGCAGGACTGCTCGTGCGATGCGCACCATATTGAGTGCGGCATCCACCAAGCTCAAGAAGAGAGC
The DNA here is from genome assembly GCA_030621515.1 of Deltaproteobacteria bacterium. Classification (GTDB taxonomy): domain Bacteria; phylum Myxococcota_A; class Polyangia; order JAAYKL01; family JAAYKL01; genus JAUVAN01. The sequence goes on from JAUXHN010000159.1 coordinate 3,171, forward strand.
GGTCCTGGATATCATTGAATAGCGGTTCGGGATCGAATCGTTGAAAGACAACGCGGATCATCTGGTAGAGATCGGCGTCGTAGGCCGTCCCCACGGGATGCGTGGGGCACTCAGAGTGTTTCTATACAACCAATCTTCCAGCTTGTTGTACGACATCGACAGGGTTCTCTTGCGCACGGTCGACGCAAGTGAACCGGTTTCGAGCGAAATCCTGAACTATGTGGCCGCCGGCAAACGAGGAACCCTCACGTTGAGGGGGATCGAGAACCGGACGGAGGCAGAGAAATGGACGGGAGCGCGCTTGCTGGTCGAGCGTCGAGTGTTACCCGATATCGATGACGGCGAGTTCTACGTGGAAGACATCATGGGGGTCGAAGTAGTTTTAGAGGGCAAGAGTATCGGAAAGGTGAAGTCGAGCCGTGCGCAAGGTGGCGTGGAGGTGGTAACGGTGATGGACGACTCGCAGGAGATCGAGATCCCGCTCGTCGACGAGTTCGTGCAGGAATTGGATGTGGAAGGCGGCCGGCTCATCGTGCGGAACATAGAAAACCTCCCGCGCACCACAACCAAGAAAGACTGAAGAAAGGTCATGAGGACCGCATGTTCGAGTTCAGAGTCATAACGATCTTCCCGGAGCTGTTCGAGAACTTTCGAGAGGCAAGCCTCATCGGGAAGGCCGGATCGAAAGAACTCCTGGATGTAAAACTGATCGATCTGCGGGACTTCACCGACGATCGGCATCGCACGGTCGATGATGCGCCATATGGGGGCGGTTCGGGCATGGTGATGAAAGCGGAGCCCATCCTCGATGCGCTAAAAAGAAATACGGGGTGTCACCGGGTCCTGCTCACTCCGCAAGGAACGCCCCTGACCCAGAAGATCGCACACAGACTGGCCGGGCAATCTCCGTTGCTCCTGTTCTGCGGAAGGTACGAGGGGGTCGACGAGCGCGCCAGGGAAGCCTTCGACGAAGAGATATCCATCGGTGACTTCGTGCTCAACGGCGGAGAAGTTGCCGCCATGGCCGTCATCGAGGTTGTCTCGCGACTTATTCCCGGAGTGCTCGGGAACTCCGAGTCGATCGTTGAGGAGTCCTTCAGCCTGGGCATACTCGAGTATCCGCAGTATACCAGGCCTGAGGTGGTTGACGGGGCGAGTGTCCCCCAGGTGCTCCTGTCCGGGAATCACAAGAGGGTTCACGAATGGAGAAGAGGGCAGGCTTTGCTGCGAACACGCGATCGGCGCCCGGAACTGTTCGAGAAGCTCGAAATATCTCGACTGGACCGCGCCCTGCTCGAACAGGCGAGCGAGGCCAAGGGCGAGTGACATCAGAGGTTCACATAGCGCTCGTTCATTACCCGGTGATCAACAAGTTGGGGGATATCGTCTCCACCGCTGTCACCAACCTGGACATTCACGACAACGCTCGTAGCGCCCGGACATATGAAGTGGCCGGTTACCATATCGTAACGCCACTGGACGCGCAGGTGGAGCTTGTCAGCCGCATCCTCAATCACTGGCGCGATGGGTTCGGCGCGCGCAGGGTCCCGAACCGGGTGGACGCCATGAATCTCGTGCATGTGAGCCGCACGCTCGAATCGGCTCTCGAGCAAATCATGGATGGTCGTGATGTCAAACCCATTATCGTGGCCACTGCCGCCCGCAGGCTGGGAAAGACGGTCTCCTACGACGCGATGAGGGCCCGAATGCAAAACGAGACGGGTCCGTTCGTGCTGGTTTTCGGCACCGGATACGGACTGGCAGCGCCTGTGATAGATATGGTCGACTGCGTTCTAGAGCCCATCGGCGACCCGGACAATTGGAACCATCTTTCTGTCAGGAGCGCCGTGGCGATCACTCTGGATCGACTACTTGGCCGCTGGTGAGCGGCTATTCGGTTTCGTAGTATTCCAGTCCCAGGTGGGTGATCAGTTCCTCACCGGCCATGTGGCGCAGGGTGTTCTTGAATTTGATCTTCTGGATGTGCAGGTCATGCTCGGCGTAGACACCCTCGGCTGTCTGCGGGCTCTTGTAAAAAAATGAGAGCCATTCCTGAATTCCCTTGAAGCCTGCGCGCGCGGCCAGATCCATGAAGACCGCCAGGTCCGCGACGATTGGCGCGGCCAGGATGGAGTCGCGACACAGGAAATTGATCTTGATCTGCATGGGATAGTCGAGCCACCCGAAGATGTCGATGTTGTCCCACCCTTCCTTTGAATCGCCGCGGGGCGGGTAATAATTGATACGGATCTTGTGGTAGAGATCTCCGTACAATTCCGGGAAGGTTTCCTTGCTGCATATTGTATCGAGCACGCCCGCCTTGGAGACCTCCTTGCTCTTGAACGATTCCGGATCGTCGAGCACCTCACCATCGCGGTTGCCCAAAATGTTTGTAGAGAACCAGCCGGAGATGCCCAGCAGTCGGTTCTTGATTCCCGGAGCTACGATTGTCTTCATCAGTGTCTGGCCGGTCTTGAAGTCCTTGCCGGAGATCGGCACCCGGTTCTTGCCGGCGAGCTCTACCATCACCGGAGCGTCCACCGTGAGGTTGGGCGCGCCGTTGGCGAATGGTACGTTCTCCATCAGGGCCGCGTAGGCATAGAGCAGGGAGGGCGAGATGTTCTTGTCGTCAGCGTCCAGAGCCTTCTCGAACTCGTCGATGGAGCCGTGAATCCCGGTGGGCTCGCAATACACTTCGGTGGAGGCCGCCCACACAACGACGACCCGGTCCACGCTCTTCTTGAATTCTCGGATGTCCGCTCTCAATGCCTCGGCCATCTGTCGGCGATTTCCAGGCTTCACGTGGTTGCCGTCCAGGTTCTTGACGAAGTTCCTGTCGAAAGCGCCCTTCAAGGGCTTGAGCGCGGACAGCTCTTCTTTCACCTGCAGCAGATCGTCATGGCGAAGCACGCCTGCCTTCAGCGCAGCTTCGTACGCATTGTCCGAAAAGATATCCCATGCGGCAAAAACCATATCCTCCGGCCTCGAAAGAGGTACGAGATCTCCCAGCTTGACGAACCTGTTTTCCATGCGGCTGCCTAGGCGTGCCGTTCCCATCCATGCCTGGCACCCTATGGGTTTCCTTAGGCCCTTCCTGATCATCTCCACACCCGCTATGAACGTGGTGGTGACAGCGCCGAGACCGACCAGCATGACTCCCAATTTTCCGTGCGCGGGCTTGATGTCGTATTTCTTCTTTGTCATTTGAACCTCATTCATTCGACAGGGTTTTTTACGCACATGACCAGGGGTATATGCCATACGCGTGAGTGGAAGACTAGACAATCCTGACCAGGAAACCACCGGCCAGCATGAAGAGCAGACATAACCCGAAAAGCAGGCCCGGCGGCCCGGCCAGAACATCCTTGCCCTTTGTGTGTTTTTTCAACTTGTTCATATCGGATTTCTCAAAGCGAAAGGCGTGCCACGTGTGTAACTCCTGGAAATCACACGAGACGTGGTACCATCGCCACCGATGCGAACGGTTGTGTTCTTCAACGAGTAGATTTTATCTGCTGTGTGGAGATTGGGGCAACTGCAGCCGGGAGCTTATCCCGGCGGGCACCAAATGTGCCTGGTGGCTGTTTTCCGATTGCCCGACCTGTTTTCATGCTCCAAGTTACTTAATGAGTAGTATTATTGATTCAGGAGGACTCATGTACCGATATTTATTAGTTCTATTGTCTCTGGGCTTGGTGGTGTCATTCTCCGGCTGCAAAAAGGACCCGGATTTCGGAACCGGCGACAAGAACGATGACGATGATGACGACGACGATGACGACGAGGATGACGAAGGATGCGATCTCCTCGGCAGTGATGAAGTCAAGGGGTTGGATATCACGGCAGTGGACATCTACCAGGGTGTCAGGATCCAGATAATGGAGAACGGTCAGGCGGTCAACGCCGGCAATGCGCCGGTTATTGCGGGCAAGGACGCACTTATTCGCATCCACGTGCAGAGGCAGGCCGACTGGGAGTCCAGGGATGTCTACGCGCGGATCGAGCTGGACTCCTCACTGGATTCTTGTCCGATAGAGGTAAAATACAATGTAAATTCCGACTCCAACTTGGACACACTGACAAGCACCCTGAACGTGGATATTCCCGCCGAAGAGATCATTTCCGGCCTGGGTATCACCGTGTCGCTGCGAGAAGCGGACGACGACGTCGACGCATCGGGCAATAGCGACTCTGCCGTGTGGCCGTCGGACGGGTCGAACGACCTCGAAGTCATGGACGTAGGAGTTCCGCTGGAAGTTGTCCTGGTTCCGGTAAGGTACAACGCCGACGGCTCGGGTCGGTTACCCGATACCGGCGATGAACAGATTGGATTGTACGAGGATGCGTTCTACGCAAACTACCCGATCCCGGGTGTGAACATCACTGTGCTGGAACCGTTCGACTGGAGTGCCGGTGTCGCCGCATACGGCGGTGGATGGGGAGAGTTGCTGAACGCGATCATGCAACTTCGAAGCGCAAATGGAGCTGCATTCAACGAATACTATTACGGGGTGTTCGCGCCGGCGAGCTCAATGCAGGCTTTCTGCGGGTCGGGCTGTATAACGGGGTTGTGCAACCTGGTGGAGGACCCTTCCAACTCATTCGCGCGGGCCTGCATCGGACTCGGGTTCTCCGGCGAGATGTTTGCCGGGACCATGATCCACGAGGTGGGTCACGCACACGGTAGGTTCCATTCACCGAGCGGCGGCGCCCAGAACCTCGATCCGAACTACCCGTATTCCGGTGGGTTCATCGGCGTACATGGGTACGACATAGTGAATGACGCGCTCAAGGCGCCGAACTCGTTCTATGACTTCATGGGGTACGCGGATCCGACATGGGTGAGCGACTACACTTACGACGCCCTGTACGATCGGATATCCATCGTGAACCAGAGCGCCAAATGGATTATGCCACCGGGATTTCAGGCGTCGTGGTCGTCACTTGCTATCGGATCCGACGGCGAGGTAACGATCGGGCCGAACTTGAGGATGGACGTACCCCCGGTTGGACGAGAGCACCAGATAGAGCTTCTCGACGCCGACGGAGCGATACTCGACGTGGTTACCGGATACTTAAGCCCGTACGCTCACCTGGGCGGCGGGCTTGTCGTCTTCCCCGAGCCGCCCGATGAGGTTGTCTCGGCCCGCCTCGAAGGATGCGAAAAGGTTTCTTTGTAGCCGGAGGATTACTCCAGGTCGCTCAAACGAAAGACACAGTTCTCCTGCTCGGTCAGAACATACACATCCCCGCTCGTGCTTCCGCCAATATCAAGTCCCCCGCTGATTCCGAAATCCTGGCTGAGCCATCCGATCTCGTTCCATACCCCGCCATGATACTGAACCATGTACCCCATAGAATCGACGCCGAATAAGTTCGTCATCGACAGCAGTCTCCAAGAGTCCCAGTCTTTAGCGCCCCCTTGTCGTTGAGGGGCACCGAAGGGTATTGTTGGTCGATAATGGTCGATGAAACCGTCAACGGAATGGAAAATTCATGAGCTCTGGAGTGCGTGTCGGGTGATGTCGAGCTCGGATGGTTTTCTTTGAGCGAAAGCGGGGATTTCAGACGCAACGGTCCATTTCGAGAGAGGTTCTCGCGGAAAGAATCGGTGGTCAGACAAGTCGTCAGGCTCGCGAGGTCAGCACAACTGTATTAGCGGTGGCCTGAAGGAGCCCGGCGGGAACTCCACGTCTCTCGCTCCTTCCAGCCACATTCCGGATGCGTACAAGAAAAGGTCCAGAAATGAACGCCAGCTCTCCTTGTATTCATCTGCTGCTTCAACGCTGGATGCGTGACACAGGGGCTGACGAGTCCGCGGTTTCTTCGTTTTTGGGCGGTCCCGGGGGTCAATCTTTGCCAGCTTCTCCGACCCCATCTCTTTCCTGCCTTCCTTCTCGCGTTCGGCTCGACAGCTCTGTTCTTCCTTGCGAACCAGCCGACGAAACTGCGCCTGGCGCTTGTGATCCGGCAGATGCTCCCACGAGGGAATCGGGGAAAATTCGACCGTCACGGTTTTCGTGAACGCCGCCCGCGACTTGCCGCTTCCTTCTCCACCAGCCCGGTGCCACGCCGTGCGGTCCAGATACGTGAAGGTCTCGACTCGCCCCGTCGCCAGTTGCTCGTACGACGAGAATCCCTTCCAGTGCGCTATTCGATCCACGAGTCCGTCCTTGACGGGATTGGTCACCGCATACAGAAGCTGCTGCTCTAAACTGGTGTCGTCTACGGCTTCGTCCGAGCGATTCCTGGTGGAGAAGAGGGGGCCCTCCCGATCGAGATGCCGGTTGACCTCGCGGGCGACGAGCGAGTTGAAGAGCTGGTCGAACTTGACGAGGTTCTGCAGGTGCTCCTTACTGTCGGAGATGGAAGCCTTGCCGGTATGCTTGTGGTTGATGTTGAACTCGATCCAGTAGAGTATGACCGGGTACTTCTTCTGTGCTCTCCCGGCACAAGCGCCGATGATGTTTCTAACAGTTGGGTCGGGTTTGAATAAGAACTGTCGGTCAACTGTGCGCTGCGTTTCGCAGTATACGGCATCGGGCTTGAGCCATCTTGGTCGTTTTGCCATGGGGCCTCCTTTACCCCTGTAATCGGTCGTTTGCGCCGGCGGTTGCCGAAAATCGACAAAAACGGGTAAAAAATGAGGCAAAATCAGAGGAAATAATGACTGGGACTCTTGTGAACCTCGGGACTCTTGTGAACCTCGACTCTTGTGAACCTCCAGCCGGTGAATTGAGTCGGTTGCCCCTCCCGTTTTCTTGAAATATATATCTCTCGTGCTCGTACGTCATGAGGAACACGATGGGCAAGACTCTCTATATGATCCTGTTCGCGATCTTCGCGACAGCGGTCATCACTTCGATTCACTACTATCTGTGGTTGAGATTGGTCCACGATACGGAGCTGCCGACGCCGTGGAGAACGATTGCGACGTGGTCGATCATCGTCCTGTGCGCGAGCATACC
>JAUXHN010000072.1 GCA_030621515.1 Deltaproteobacteria bacterium
GCTCCGGAGGAGGGTGAGGTCGAGGACCTCACGGGCGAAGAGGAAACGGTGCCCGGTGAAGAAGAGGGCATGGCCGAGGAAGGTGAAGGTGGCGAAGCCGAAGCCGGAGCCGGAGCCGAGACGACTGACGAAGATGTCCTCAGTGCGCTTGAAGATGATGAAGACGACCTTGACACTGTGGGTGAAGTCTCCGTGGGAGTAACCGCAGGCGAGGAAACGGCATTGCCGGGGCACCCCGTCTGGGCGGTCCAGCAGGTGTACGCCCTGCGGGCACACCGTGTGGATGTTCAGCCCTCGTTCGGTTTTTCCATGAACGATCCGTTCGTGCAGCACCAGGCGTTCAGCGTCGGGGCGGCCTTCTACATCACAGAGGTTCTCGCTGCGGGGATTAGCTTCAACTGGTACCGCGGTCTGAACGCTCCTACCGAGACCAACTTCTCGGTAAGCCGCGCAACCCACCAGACTGTGCCCATCAACGAGTACATGCTGGGAGCGCAGATCAATTTCACCTACGTCCCGATTTACGGAAAATTCGCTCTTCTCAAGGAGTGGATTTTGCACTGGGACGTCTGGGTGCTCGGTGGCGGCGGTTTTATTTTCACCCGACCGTACGCCGTGATCGACCCCGAGTATCGTGAATTCGATTTCGGGATGAAGTTCTCCTTCAACGTGGGCATTGGCGGCAGACTCTACCTGACTCGTTTCGCCGCGATCTTCGTTGAGCTTCGTGACTACATCTTTCCGGAGGAACTCGAGAGTCTGGAAACATTCTCCACGGCCGAAGACAGGGAGGTCAAGGAAGATTGGATTGACGACAATTACAAGCTGACGAACAACGTCATGCTTCATGTCGGCGTCAGCCTGTTCCTCCCGTTCACTTTCGATTACAAGCTTCCGAAGTAAGTAGATGAAAGCTGCAGGAGAAATGTCAAAGTCTGATACTGCGCGAAAGGGGCTAGGAACCATGAAGCGATATATATTTGTGTTGGCCTTCGCGGTGGTCTCGGTATGCACAACGGCCAAGACTGCAACCGCTCAGGAGATCCTTCTTGAGGGTCCACTCGCCGGTGCGCCGGCGGTGCGCAAGCTGGTCCAATACCGTGAGATGCGATTCTCCGTCGGGCCACAGTTCGGGTACACCTTGCTGAACGAGTACATGCACAATTTCATGCTCGGTGCGAAGCTCGAGTTCAACATTTTCGAGTGGTTGTCGGTGGGAGTGGTGGGATACTACGTTGTCAACGCCCCCACAAAGCTCACCACGCATATCTCCAATTCGGAGGATATCGCCGGGGATGCCACCACGCCGGCGGACAGTAACTTCCCGAGTTACAGCGGCGCGGACAATTTTGAGGAACAGGTGTCCCACATGAAGGGGTTGTACCTGGCTCAGATTGGGCTCATCCCTCTGCGTGGAAAGCTGGCCGTTTTCGAGAAGATGTTCGTCGCCATCGACGGCTATATTTTCATCGGCGGCGGTGTAGTTCATTACGAGGAGCGGGAGTTATGTAATCGCAGCGGTGATAGCTGTGGAGACTTGAACATGGACGGTAGCGGCTCCGTAGTTCGCGAGAGTCGTGTAACCGGTACGTTCACCTTTGGTGTGGGATTCACCACGTATTTCAACGAGTGGATCGGGTTGAGTCTCGAGTACAGGCTAGCGCCCTTCAAGTGGAACGCGGGCGGGACCGACGAGGCGGGTCAAGCCGGTACAGAGTGGGAGCTCGTCGAGGACGATGACAATAATGTCGTCTGGGAACCCATCAAGAAGGGATCGGGCGATTACCCGGACGGCAATATCAGCGAAGACGACAGGAAGTGGAACTCCAACCAGAGCATCACCATAGGAGTCATCTTCCACTTCCCGCTCGAGCCCACCATCGCTCACTAATTATTTCTTCTTGAAGATATCCAACAGGCCCGAAGTTTCGGTTTGTTGCCGCATGCGGAGAATTCTCAACTGCCTGGCCGCGTCGATGTTCTGAGGGTCGATCTCCAGGGCTTTTTCGAAGAGCTTTTCGGCCCTGTTGGTCTTCTTCTCCCTCAGGTAGTAGTTACCCAGAAGGTAGGCCGTCAGCGCCAGCTCCGGGTTCTTCTTGAATAGTGCCGTGAGATCCTTCTCGGTATGAGCCGACATCTTCCTGGGGGCGACCAGGTAAGCGGTCCAGATCCGGTACGCGCTGTAGCGGGGCCTGTTCTCGAGTTCTTCCGCTTGCTTCAGGAGCGGCAACGCGCGAGCGAAGTCGCCGTTTCTGAGAAAGGAGAAACCGTCCTCGAAAAGGATCTCGTGTCGATCCTTTCTGGACCGGGTCTTGTGCTGTCCGGTCTTGTCCTGCGAGGCTGGAAGAGATTTTTTTTCTTCTTCGTCGAGCTGCTCGATGTAACGCTCTCTCGCTTCGGGATTGATCAGGGTTTGGTGGGCCGTGTGAATTCGCACGAACAGCTCCTCGATTCTCTCGTGGACCAGGCCCCTGTCAGTGTTCACCAGAGTGTCAGGGTGATATCTTCGTTGTCGCTCCTTGAACGCCTTCGTGATCTCTTCGGCTGAAGCATCCCGCTTGACACCGAGAAGATTGAAGTAATCGGCCGTCCGATACTTGATGTACTCGGCCAAAAACTGATTCGCGGTCTCGTCTCGGGTAGCGATCTTGCCCGTCTGCGGGTACTCGATCGGTTCATCCCCGGACAGGGTCACCGCCTTCTGGCCCGAGGAAGATCCGATCATGAACCCCACGCGTTCCATGAGAAACAACGCGTAAAGCGTGGCGAGAACTGCGTCGAGGTCTCCGATCTGGGCAACAATATCATTAATGGTCGCCTTCTTTTTGACCAGCCTCAGGATCTTCACTTCACGGATTGAAAGGCTGAGATCCGCTTGCGAATATCGGGATTCCTCCAGGAGAAATGTTTCGCTTTTGGTGTCGACCTGCATCCTCTCGAAGATTTCTTTCGAGGACCAGAATTTCAAAACCCCGTCGAGAATGATCCGGCCGGCCGGCATCCTGGCGATGATGATGTCGTCCTTCCAGGAGTCGCCGTGCTCGATCTTGAATTTCCCCGTTTTCCATTCGAAGGTTGAAACAACCTTGTGGATCAGGTGAGATTCCAGCTCCTCGAAAAGTTCGTGGGGGCCCAGGAGCTGTTGCTTGAGTACCACCTCGCCAAAACGTTTGCCTGTCCGGTGCATCTCAACAAGAGCGGTGGCATGCTGTTTGGCGGTCAATCGGCCCTTGTCGACCAGGTGAGCCCCCAGGGTTTCCGCTGGAATGGAGGACTCGGCGTATACCGACAGGCCGTTCAGAAAGTAGATTCTCTTCTCGGTCGTTCCGGACACGATTCGCAGTTTGCAGGTTATTGATTGGGCAAACAGTTCGTGGACGATGAGCGGGAACGGGTATTCCTCCAGCTCGCCCAGTTCGGGAATCTCTTCGACCTCGCTTCGTACCGAGCGCCCATTCGTCTCCGTCAGGTCTCCGAACAGATCATTTCCGGACAGGCCGGGTCTGGCGGATGGCCGGGCCCTTGCCGTGGGTTTCGTGGCTTGTCTGACCTTTTCAAGGAGGTTCCTGACCTGAAAAGGTTTTTGCAGGTAAAACGACACGTTGAGCCTGGCTGTCTCCGTCACGAGATCTTTCGATTGGAGCACCGCGCTCATCATTATCACCGGAACGTCGGCGCCCCACGGGGTATTCCGGAGCCGTTTCAGGGCCTCTATTCCGTCGAGGCGGGGAAGGAGGACGTCGAACAGGATAACGTCAGGCCTCTCCTCTTGCGCCATTTTCAAACCCTCGAGACCGTCGGCGGCTTCGAGTATTTCGTAGCCGTTGGATCCGAGGTAAACCGTCACAATTTTTCTGACGTCCTCATTGTCCTCCACAACGAGGATTCGTTTCACTGGATCTGGTTGTTTCATGACAACCTCCATAATATGGTGTAAAGATTCAGCTGATCAATCACGAAACTTGAGAATGAGGATTTGATGGGAGCAAAGGTAATTAAGACGGTGGCAAACGCATTTCTGACGGCGGGGATCGCCGTGTTGTTTTTTGCCTGTGGCCCCACCTGCCCCGAGGTCAAGGGTGCCCTGGACGATGAGACGATCATTGGCGAGGACGTGGCTCGGGTCAACGCCCTCGTGGATAAGCGCAAGGCGGCCATCGCCGAGGCGAGCGGCGGCCAGATGGAAACCTTCCCGCTGCAAAGACTGAAGTTCTCGGTGACGGCGTATGAAATGGCCGTGTGGGTTCAGGCCAGGATTATCAAGATCTCCCCCAAGTTTGAAGATTCTTCCGCGTACAAGGAGTACGCGTCGATAATCAACAAGATCAGGTGCGATATCGACAAGGTGATCGAGGATCCGGAGCACACGGTTTCCGATGTTACGGGCAGGAATCTTCGACGGCACAAGAACCGGATCGATACCTTGTTTCGCAGAGAAGGCGCGCTGACAAAGACCGAGTTCGCCAGCTATCTGGAAGATGGGATCGTTTCAGAGGATTAGCGAGCCGGCCAGGACAGATCGACCGATTCCATCTGACATTGCTTATCGTCACAGAGGCTCAGCTTCAGCTTGGCGGAGACTGCTTTTGCTCCGGTAACAGCATTGTAAGGTACGGTGAAGACGACTGCCTTCTCAGCAAATTTGGTGGCGTCGCCCTTCTTGAACTTGATCTTCTTCAGGGTGATACCCTCGGCGGGTTTGAGGATGAGCTTCCAGGGATACAGCTTGTTGCAGTGGTACCCCTTCGTTCCAGTGACCGTGATAACAGCTGTTCGACTATCGCCGTCCCCCGATGTTTCGATCTTGATCTTGTAGAAGGAGCCGGTTTTGTTGATAACCGCCGCAGATGTGGCCGACGCCGCTATGAGCAGAAGTAGAGAGGCCCCGATTGTGATGATGCGGAGTTTTCGGTAGTTCTTCATTGTTGTAGTTTCCTTGTTCCAGACGTTCCTCTATTATGACGCTGGAAAACGGCTAGTGTTACAAGCTTTTTTTACTATGGATCAAGTATCCGCAAAAACAACGCCGGATTGGACTACGGATGCCATCTATGAAGGTCGACTGATTCTTCGCCAGCCACAAAAGGGATATCGATTTTCAGTTGATGCTCCGCTGCTCGCCTGGTTCGCCTGCCTGGGCAAGCCCGCTGCGCGTTGCGTCGACCTTGGGGCGGGGTGCGGCGTGGTCGGACTGGGAATACTCGCGGCGGGAGGCGCCCATAGCCTCACCTCGGTGGAAGTGCAGGAGGAGCTGGCATCGTATTGTATGTTTAACGCCCGCAACAACAACCTGGACGGTGCTTTCGACCTGGTGGTCAGGGACATGAGGATTGCGGATGAGCGGCTTGCGGCGGGATCCTTCGACCTGGTCGTCTCCAACCCCCCTTTTTGGCCGGTGCAATCGAGTCGGCTTCCGGACGAGGAGGAGCGGCAAATAGCGTGTCATGAGGTCATGATTGATCTCGATGGGTTGGTCGAGGTGGCCGCAAAACTTCTCCAGCCCCGGCGAGGTAGACTTTGCGTGGTTTTTCCCGCCCGCCGATTGGACGACCTCCTGATCGCCCTGGCGCGGATCGGCCTTGCTTCCGTCAAGCTACAGGCTGTCCATCCCATGCCGGGGGAGCCCGCGCAGGTGGTTCTGGTGGAGGCTCGTCGCGGACGCCCCGGCAGCCTCGATCTGGTTGCGCCGATCATCCTAAAGGAGGCGGACGGGACCGACAGTCGGGATGCTGTGGATATATTGAGCGGACGTTTTTCCGATAGCCTCAGAGCTCGGAAGGACAGGCGCACGGGCTGAAGGCCGGGATGGGGTCTTTGATCAGTTGACCGGCAATCCGACGATGTCAAACGAATCGATAAGGTCAAAGAGGATGAGGCCCTCGGCCGCCTGATCTATCAGAACCAGATCCATATCGGGGGATATCTCAATATCCGTGATGTCGTTTCCCAGAACATAAGCCATTTCGGAGAAGCCGTTTATGGTCTCAAAAGTTATCTGCATGGATTCATTTGCTTTGGGATCGAAAACCAACTCGGGGTTCTCGGTGTCGTCATCGGGGTCCTTCTTCGGATTTCGCAGTGTGAACTTCATGTAGTAATTGTAAAACTCCTCGCCGTCGTACACGCGCTGGTTGCGCCACCGGGCCAATTCTTCGGAGTCATCGTCCACGTAAGGCACGCATTGCCCGGTGACGGGATCCATGGAGCCGTGATAGAGGTGTCCCGTGCTCCCCCCCTCGAGAACCCAGTGGTCGTTTGCCCGTATCTTGTAGCTGAAGACCTGGCCAAAACAATCCTGCGTGGGGAGCGGAGACATGATTCCATCGATCAGGATCTTGTTGCTGTCCAGGATCTCGATGACCCTGTAAGTCAAGTCTGCATCTTCGAATTGTGAGCAGTCGATCCCTTCCGGGGGATTGGGTTCGGAGGTGATCTCCAGTAGATCGCCATCGTATCCTATCAACCCATCGATGCCGTCGAACACGTTTTCGATATCGCTGCCCAGCATACCCGAAGCGCAGAAATCCTTGGACTCGTCCACCATCACCAGGCCACTTTCGTGCTCCTCGCTCTCTTCCCAATAGAGGACACCGACGCCGCTCAACCCGATCTCGCCTTCCCACTTGATTCGCCACGGCTCGTTGCTGGACCGCCGGTTGTCACAGGAAAACCTGATTCCGTACTCGCTGGTCTCGTCATCGATACCCTTGAAATCGGCTCCCAGGTCGCACGGGTCTCCCGCATCCGCCACGCCCGCGTCCGGGATCTCGAAGAAGAGAGAGTTGTCACCCGAGACGGTCGCTTCGTCGATCTCCACGACCGGTTCGTCGAGGAGGCGTGGAATCGGACATTCGGCCGGGTCGTCTTCCTCGTCCTCGCACCACCAGTCCATGGACGTCCTTATTGAGTGGTTTACCGTGCCGTATCCCGCCGCCAGCGCGTTCCTGTCCTCCACATCGATCACGAAGATAGACGCCATGGTGGTGGATACGATCCCGAACGTTCCACTGAAGGTGAATGGGTCAACAGGACCCTCCTCGTTGAGGTGAATCATATTGATGGCTCGCGCCCTGCCTGGAACATCCAGGCTGAATGCGTTTGTGGCGAACGGGTTGTCCTCGCTGACAGGAAGGATATCTCCGGTCACGAGATCGATCACAACGACGCCGCCTTGCTCGTTCTCGACGGCGTAAAGCCAACGCTCCAGCTCGGGCTCGATCACCATGTCTCGCGTCGTGAACTCCTCGAGCTCCAGGCGGCGGATGATCGATCCATCGCCCAGGGGACCCGGTGTTTCCAGAGCGAGGGCCTCGTTAACAAGGATCTCGCTGTCGAGTTCGATGATGTAACGGCCCTCTTTTCCACCCACGTAAATGGATGGGGTTACATCCGAGGCGGTTATCGCCCAGGGTACTATTCCCGCCGCAGAAGTGTCTGGGGGAGCATGCTGGATTCCGGTGTAGGTGCCCAGTCTGAGGTACCCGAGCAGTCGCCCCTGTGAGCCGTTCTCAAACGGCAGTTCGACAACGGCCAGGCGCCCGAGGGACGGCTGCGTCACAAAGGCGTAGCGATCCCGCAGCGATTCGGTTCTTGCTATGACCAGCCTGGCGGCGCTTCCCCCCACGTTGATGGAAGTGGCGGGAATCATGGTGGGACCGAAAGCCTGCGCGGTGTTTATTGCCGATAGATCCTCGGTCTCGTAATTGGCCGTGTAGACCATCGTTCCGTCCCAGGAAGCGGCAATATCGTTTGGTTGCCCACCCACCGGGACGAAGCTGTTCAGCGGGATCCGCTCATCCTGGTCGATGATCGTCAGTGCGTTCAGATCCACCACTGCCACCTCGCCGTAGGTGGTCTGGGTGACGAACGCCAGGACGATGGCGTATGGTCTCGGTGAGTCGCAGTATCCCTCCTGGCCGTAACCCTCGTTCTTGCAGCATTCGAGGGGAAGGAAACTCTTGAGACCGGTGGTGTCCCCCTCGGGTACCGTGGGGTCGTAGCAGACCAGGGCCACGTCCTGTGCGCGATCGAACTGGGGGATGACGATATCGGGAGGGTTCTCCTCGCAAGCACAGAGTGCGATCGAAACGGCAAGGAACCAGAGAATGTATGATCTGGTCATATCAGTCATGGCCCTTGGGAAGATGCGGCTTGCCGAATTTTACTATTCTAAGCATCTGGTCCCGCAAATGCAGGAAGGGCGGAACTGCCTGGATTACCGTGACGGTCGACTCGCGAAAATTGGCGATGTATGCCAGCTTGCGCTTGTAATCGAACGCGATGGCCTGGGGCCCCGAGCCGGTGACCCGAACCTCTGTGAGCATCACGCTCGTGTCGATGATGTACACCTGCCCGGTAAAGAAACAGAGCACGAATGCGTAAACCCTGTCGTCGAACGGGTCGATCGTTCCGTTGTCATCCTCGTACAGATCCAGGACCGATGGCTCGGTGCACACGGTGACCATATCGGTCATGGCGTAGTTGTTCAGGTCAAGCTCCACCATCACGTCGGGGGTTCTCGTGACCATGAAGGCCCGGTGCCCGTCAGATGTGACCGCGATTCCGCGGGCGTTGGTTCCGCCGTACATCTCATCCGTCAGGTTGATGCTGTTGGTCTGGTTGAACCACGGGTTCGTGGTCAGCGTTCCGTTTTGCGAGTCGGTCATTACCTTCAACACGGCCACATGGGGCTCGGGATCATGTCTGCCCGCCACGTAGATGTGTTCCTTCTCGGTGTTCACTGCCAGGCCGCTGGCGCCCTCGACTACTCCATCGATCACTCCGAGGAGCTCCGGTGTGAGAGAACTCTCGCCAACGCCGCCATCCTCCAGAAAGGGGGCCGTTGAGATGGAAAAGAGAGAGACCTCGCCGCCGGCCAGATGAGTAGCGAACCCCATGGTGATACGGGTTGCCGCGCCGTCCGGATTATCCTCTTTATACTCGAGGACCGCGACCTCGTACGGCTCTATTGGCAACGTCAGATCATTGTCCTTGGTGACCTTGTGCAGGTTGTCGCATTTGAGGTCAGTTCCCTCAGAGCAGGAGAGGATGTCCGTGCCTGTCTCGTCCACGTCCACAATAGTGATGGCCCGTTCCCCCCGGACCGGTATGATGACCTGGTCTCCGGACGGAGTGATCACCAGATCGCTGGCAAACGCGCCGACCCGTATGGTTTCGGCTTTTCGAATAAGGTGTTGCTCCTGGATGAAACAGTAATTGTCGTCCGGGCTCACCTCGCTCACGATGCTGTCCGAGCAGTCGTATGCAAGCATTGCCGGGTCCGAAGACGCCAGGTCCATGTACTGGTCCAGCAGACTGATTTCCATGGCCACGAGTGTTCCTGAATTGTACTCGAGGTCGAAATTGGAATTGACCGCCAGCAGAAAAGAGTTGTTATGGGTCGTGGCGAGTCCCACTGGAAAGATGAGTTCGTCACTGGGCGGATCGATCCCGCCGGTATCCGGAATGCATCCGGAAAACACTGTGAAAAGTACAAAGATCGCCACGTGATGTACGGTTCTCATTGCGGGACGGATAGTAGACGAAAATTCACCGTTTAGGCAAGCGAACCCGTACGGATGAAATGCGTTCAAGGTCCGAAGACTTGAAAGGTGAAGTCTCCCGGGTATCCCGCGTTCACCAGGTCATACCATGTGTTCCCGCTATCATATGTTGAATAACGGATTCCAGCCGGATAAGCGTCGTAACCTTCCTGATCACCCCAAAAACACGTCTGGGCAGTGGTAACTGCGGCATTGGGAATGAATACTATCCAGTATGTTGCGCCTGGGGTGACCGATACCGGACCCACGTCCACACAGTATGAGTTGAATACCCATATTCCGCCCAGTGCCACATCAATATATCCAATACTGATGCTGCTATCGGCAGGTACATCCCCTGTGCATATCTGGCCGCATGTGTTTTCACAATAGGCAACACATGATGCATTCCACAATCCGGAGCAACAGGACGGATCCAGGCCGCAAACGCAACTCTCGCAACTACAGCCTCCACAGCCGGCGGTGAACGCAATTTCGCAACCATCGACCGCGCCGGGAGTGACCACGTTGTTCCCGTGAAGTTCGATTGTATGTAAACCGAGATCAACCGTGTGCTCATCCAACCAGAGTTTCACGCCGGTAACGTTGCCTACGCTCGGAACAAACGACTGCGCAAAATAGGTAGACGGCGCTCCGGGGGCAAGCCCGAAGTTGCGCGTTGTCTGAGAAACGTCAACGGTTCCTGTGCACGCGTCGGAATCGGTACCGGTATCCGTGTCTGTATCAGTATCGGTGTCAGTGTCGGTGTCAGTGTCCGTGTCGGTGTCAGTGTCGGTGTCCGTGTCGGTATCGGTGTCCGTGTCGGTATCGGTGTCCGTGTCGGTGTCAGTGTCGGTGTCCGTGTCGGTATCGGTGTCCGTGTCGGTATCGGTGTCCGTGTCGGTGTCCGTGTCGGTGTCCGTGTCGGTATCAGTGTCCGTGTCGGCATCGGTCCCGGTGTCGTCATTTCCACCGTCCAGATTGGAAAGAGGGAAATCGGTGAGGCACGCAGTCGCCCAACCCGACGTCAAAATGAGGATTATCAGTCCTGACCTCGAAATGCTGATCATCCCACAAGTATTATAGACACTCATAGGCATCCCATTCATAGACCAGGGGATTGTTGGTTTGACCAGGGCTGGCCGCCGAAGCGTGGGCTCCATAAATGCGAATGCTCGTAGTATAGATCGGCATCGAGAACTGATACTCCCAATCATCCAACTCCCCCGTCACTACTCCGTCGGTAATCCAATTTGTTCCATCCCACCATTGAATGGACCCTCCGGCGAGAGTCGAACCGTACCAGCAGGTAGTGTTGTCATCGTACAGATTGGTGTCTATCCAGATACCCCAGAGGGTTTTCGCTGTCGGCCATTCCAGCCTGAACCAGGCAGAAACTGGAATTGCCGACGCGAAGACGAAAGAAAAATAGCAGGCGCCGCCTTCATAGTTACCATTGTTGAGTTGTGTCGGTCCGTAGTTGCCGGTTCCGCCGCCGCTCGTCGTGGGACCAGCCGAGGGCGCTACGTTGCTCCCCGTTGAGCATCCGTCGCATGTTCCGGAGGTACATCCGATCGCGCAATCTATACACTGCCCCGGAATTGAAACGGCATCGCACACTGAACTTGGCGAACAATCCTCAGCCAGGTTCCATGAGTGCCAGACAATGTTGTCGCCCGTGCAATCCGGCCCCAGGCCCGTGCAATGACGGTACGAGGAACGCTGCTCCAGATCGGCTCCACAAACGGTATCGGTGCATTGGTATTGGGTATTTTCCGCAGCCGAATCACACTGCTCCGATGTAGACAGGTACATGCAGCCGTCGCAACAATCTCCAACTGTACACACACATTCGGTGTCCGTGTCGGTGTCTGAATCCGTGTCGGTGTCGGTATCTGAATCCGTGTCGGTATCTGAATCCGTATCGGTGTCCGTTCCTCCATCAGCATTATTGGCAAGAGTAAAATCCACCGTGCAACTCGAAAGTAAAAGAAACGGGACAAATAACAGATGTGCTTTCATCAAAATTCCCCCGTTACAGCCAATCCGAGGAACGGGCCCGGCCCTACCGCGATGGCCTTCTCTTTCTTTTTCGAAGAACTTAGATTGTATATTGCGATGCTCAGGGCGGCGATCCCCGCCGCGGCCGTGACTCCTCCCATGATATTGGTGATCAGGCGATCACGCTCCCCCTCTTCTTTCAGTTTTTCATCGATCCGATTGGAACTCACGAAATCATCTTTGGTTTGAAGGGTTCTTATTCCAAATACGGTGGTGACCGCTCCGGATGCAACGGTAACACCTGCCAATACCCAGAACGGCGCGCCCAGCTTGGCCTGTTTTTCTCCCGAATCATCTTCGATTTCGGGTTGTGTATCTGGTGGAAAGGCAGAATCAGGCGAGTCGTCTTCATCTGAGGGTGGGGTAGGTGTCGCCACCGGCGTTTCGACGTTCAGCGCCAGAGTTGTGGAAGTTTGCTTGCCCGCTTTCACATGAACTTTGGTTTCGTCGACCATCTGACCATTATAGGTAGCCGCCAGGGAGTGTTGGCCGGGAGACAGCACAACAGAAAGAGGAGCGTTACCGGCAGAAGTGCCATCTACAATGATTTCACATGGGGAGAGACCGCAACCGACACGCACCTCTCCTACCATGGCTTCCAGTTTTTTGAGGGAAGCCTTGATTTGTGTGTATTCGTCCGTGTCTTCCGCTTCCGAAAGATATTTTCTATATGTCAAGACAGCTGCCGGAATGTCCCCGGATTTCTCGTGGCAAGTAGCGATATTGAAGAGCACTCGAGGATGCGGCGCCAGCTTATTCGCCTGGGTGAACTCCCTTGCTGCCTCGGCAAACCGCCCCTGTTCGAACAACTCCTCGCCTTTCAGAAAATGTGCCTTCGCACGCTTCTTCCCCTGATCTGTCGTCTGGGCAAGTAGAGGCGCCGCGAGGCCGACGCCCAGAAGAAGCACAACCATGAATCTGAAAAATGGAGTGATCATTAGTACGGACTCTCCTTCAGTTTTTTCTTTTGTTCTTTTTCGGGACTACTCTCGGGAGCCGCGGCAGGAGGTTTCTCGCTGGCAGGTTTCGGAATCTCGGCCTCAGGAGTCTTTTTTGATTCAGGGGTCTTTGTTTTTTCAGGGGTCTTTGTTTTTTCAGGGGTCTCTGTTTTTTCCGAAGTCTCCGTTACCTTTTTCCTTCTGGTTTTCTTGACCAACTCAAATGCGATATATTGATTCTCGGAAGCAACTACTTCCCTGGTTTGCGATACATATCCTTTGGCAAAGCACACAATGCTGTGGCTTTTCCCGTTCGCGTCAACTATTTTTTCGCGAGTTTCCGGGCCAAGGGGCTCACCATCAAATTTTATCCACGCATAGGCCGGGCTGACGTTGAACTCGAACCGAACTGTTTTGGGTTTGTCGGCGATGTCGTCCGGTTGGTGTTCATCGGTTTCTGCTTGCTGCGCTGGCTCTGGTTGGGGAGTCGGAATCTGTGGATTGGAGAGATTCGCTTCGGGGGAATCGGCCGGAATTTCCAGGTGAGACGGAGCGACCACCGGTGGTTCTGGAACATTCACGGCATCGAACGTGCCTTCGCCAAAGAAAAAGAAGACACCGCCGGCTATAGCCGCTGCGACGACCACTCCCGCAAGCCAGGCAAAAGGCGATACACGTTTCTTCCTGGCGGGCTCTTTCGCAAGTGCAGTGGGTTTCTCGCTCTGAGCGACGGTGTCAGTCGCCGTCTCGGTCGGCGCCGTCACGGCAGCCGTCACGGGCGCCAGGCGCTCCACTGATTGGGTGTCATAGTCATTCACCTGCCAGAGCCGAGTCCGCTCGTCATCGACTGCTTTTTCGGGCTTGAACAACCACTCCACGACGTCGGATAGTTGTTTGGATCCCATGGTGTCGGCCTGCGATTGGAGATACTCGTTCAACGTCGATGCCATGGACGCTGCCGATGAGAACCGATCTTCCGGCTTGGGAGCGAGCGCCTTGACAACGATCCGTTCCATCTCTGTGGAAATGTCGGGATCTATCTCCGTGGGTGCCGCAAACTTCCCGAGTCGTATTTGATCGAGCTGTTCGGTATCTGTCTCCCCGGGGAAAGGGTGTTTTCTGGTGATGAGCTGGTACAATACGACACCGAGGGAAAAGACGTCGCTACGTCGATCGAGAGCCTTTCCGTCGATCTGCTCGGGCGACATGTACCCCATTTCCCTTTTGATCTTGCCCGATTCCGTGTCGGAGAGACGACCCCTTGCTCTGGCGATGGCAAAATCGATGATCTTGATGAATCCCGAATAGCTGATCAGAATGCTTTGAGGGGAAATTTCCCCGTGGACCAGATTGAGCGGTTTTCCCTCCGGGTCCTGCAACTCATGCGCTGCGTGGAGTCCCGCGCATATGGACGTTACGAGGTATGCGATCATCGGTTGAGATAAGAATATATCCTTGGCTTTTGCCTTGTTAATGATCGACTTCAGGCTCTCGCCGTGGACGAACTCTCCCACCATGTAAAGGAGGTCCCCCTCCCTCTCGACCTCGTGAATAGTTGCGACGTTGGGGTCCGAAATCTGAGCTGCCAGCTTCGCATCATCGAGAAAAGTATTTGCAAAATTGTCTTCCCTTGCGAGATGTGGATGAATGACCTTGATGGCAACGAGCCCTCCAATTCCCGTCATTCCGGTAGGCTTGCCGGCATAAAGATTGGCCATTCCACCCTTGCTGATATGGTTGAGCACGTCATAGCGGCCGATGCGCGACAAGGGTGCCTTCTGCTTCGACGAATCGCGTTTTGGAGGATTGGCTCGTGGACCTGGACTCATATTCTCCCCTAAAACCCCGTAGCTAAAAACAAAATTCAGCGCTTCATGCGTTCGCGGTCTTTTCTGAGCAGTACATGCAGATAAAATATTTATACCCCAAAACTTGCCACTGAAAGAGAAAAATCGACACATTTGGAAGGTGTCGTTTTTCGAGGTGTCAATGGTGAATGTCGGTGAAGATGGTCCAGGCCTCCGAGGGGTGTCAAACTCATTTGGGGCTCATGGGGGGCTCTTCTTCAGCTCACTTCCGCATCAAGCCATTCGAGGTAGTGTTTGTTTCCGCCCGTTATCGGCAGGGCTATCACTTCGGGTGTGTCGTAGCTGTGATTCTGCTTGATCAGCGTTGTAATCTCATCGAGAACGCTGCTCTTTGTCTTGATAATAAGGAGGGTTTCCTCGTCATGCTCGATCTTGCCCTGCCACCAGTAGCGGGAGAGAATCTTCGGCACGATGTTTACACAAGCGGCCTTTCGCGCGTCGAGCAACGCTGCGGCAATTTTTTCAGCCTCCTGGAGGCTTGAAGCCGTGGACAATACGACGATGTTCTCTTCAGACATAACCGGATGATACAGCAGAAGGGAAATTGGGATTGAATATAATGCAGGACAGGGGAGCCCGTTGATAACGTGATGCGGCGGAAACACGGGCCCCGCCGCCGATCCGCCGCCGATCCGCCGGCCCGGGGTACGGGAAAGGTTGCCCGTTCAGGGGCGACCGGATGGCACGCGGTTTGAATTGATCATGATCTATGACGGTTCTCGTGCTCCTCACATTGGCCTATGCCACGGGTATCGCCCTGGGGCAGATATTTCCGGTTCCCGCATGGCATGCCCTGGCGACGGTGCCTTGCATCATTATCGTGCTGGCGGTGTCGGTGGGTTGCAGGAGGCGCCTGGCGCTGGTCGCGGTCGTGGGGATGCTGGTTCTGGGCTGGGGGCGCGCGCCCGTATCCAACGCCAGGCCCGGCATCACGGGTGGACAGCGGCCCTGCCTTCGCCTCATCCAGGGAGCGATCTCACAGGCGCCGCTCTCATTGGGCGATCAAACGAGACTTGTCATGGATCTGGAGAGCTGTTCGGATTGTGTCGACGCTCCGGGAGACGCCAGGATGAGGCCCGCCGGCGGGAGGCTGTACCTGACCGTGATGAAGGGCGAATCGCTCCGAATATCCCACGGCGAGATCGTCAGGATCCTCGTGGAGCCAAGGCCTGTGCAGGATCATCGCAACCCCGGGGTCTCACGCCCAGCACGCGATGGATCGATCTTCACGGGTTTTGCGCACAGCTCAAGTGAGATAGTCAGGATCGAATCACCGTCGCCCCGGATAGCGGATCTCCTCGATGATCAGCGGCGCGAGCTTGCCGCTTTCTGGGAAGGAGCCCTGGGCGAACGAGAGTCCCGGCTTGCGCGTGCGCTGACCCTGGGGGAATCGAGGGCCTTGCACCGGGAGCAGCGGGAGAGCTTCAGGCGGACCGGGGCCGCTCACCTGCTGGCGGTGAGCGGTCTGCACCTGGCTATTGTGGCTCTCATCGTGTTCGGAGGAATCAGGCGGATCCTGCTGTGGATAGGTCCCGTGTCCCGGCGATGGGACGTGGGAAAAATTGCCGCCTTGCTTGCAATTCCGGCGATCGTCGCCTTCGCTATCCTGGTCGGGGGCAGGGCGCCAGTCGTGCGCGCATGCGTCATGGCTACGGGGGTACTTCTGGCGAGATTTCTGGGCAGGAAGGGGGGCGCGCGGGAATCGGTTTGCCTCGCGGGCGCCGGCTTGCTGGCCTTCGAGCCGTCGAACATCGTGTCCGCAGGTTTTCAGTTGTCGTTCAGCGCCGTCCTGGGGTTCCTTTCCATGAGTTACAGGAGCCCTGTCGAGGCCATGGAGGAAGGCTCCGGAATCCGACCTGCCTGCGTGGTAAGGAGATTTGCCAAGAACACGCGTCGTTCGATCCGGCGCCTTTTCATGTCGACGCTGGCAGCAACCGCCGCAACCACTCCGGTCATATTGTATCATTTCGGCACAATTTCTCTTGTTTCGATACCGGTCAACATGATGGTCGTGCCGTATACCTCGTTTCTGCTCATGCCGTGGCTGTTGCTGGTTTCGTGCACCGCGCTGGTCTCCCCGTGGCTCGCGGGGGGCCTCGCCTTTCCCGCGGGGCGCATGTTGGGCTTGCTGGAGGATCTCCTCGAATGGATCTCAGGCCTACCGTGCACCCTGGAAGCAACCGATTTTCCGCATATGGTGGGCATATCGCTGCTGTGCCTCGCCGTTTTTCTCCTGCTGGCCCGCAGATTCAAGGCTACGGTTGTGGTGGTTGCAATATCCGCCGGGCTCATGGTGATCGCTCACGTCGCTGCTCCGAAATCTTTTCCCGCAAACCGTCTCACAATAGATTTTCTGGATGTGGGGCAGGGAGACGCAACCCTTGTAACCTTCCCCGACGGCCGACACTGGTTGGTGGACGCGGGAGGCACCGCAACAGGGCCCGAGACCGTTGGTGAGCGCCACCTGGTTCCCATTCTTCGGGGCCTGGGCGTGGACTACCTGGACACCGTTGTCCTGACGCACCCGGATCCCGATCACGTGACCGGCATGCCAGCTATCTTTGCAAGTATTTGCGTCGGAGGGCTGTGGGACAACGGGCAGGGGAAGGCCGAAGGCGCCCACCCGGCCTACGATGAGGTTATCGCGCACTGCGCGGCGCACTCCATTCCGATCTCGAGAGGAAGATCCATATGCGGGACCCGGATGGTCGCCGGAGTGCGGGTAGATCTCCTGCACCCCTGTCACGACAATCTAGAATACGATCCCGGGCTCTCGTTCAACGACAATTCCCTGGTCATGCATCTGTCATACGGCCGCACGTCTTTTCTCCTGGCCGGAGATCTCGGAGAGGAGGGCGAGAGGGTTCTCATGGAGCGCGGCGCGGTGCCGCGAAGCGATGTCCTGAAACTCGGTCATCACGGAAGTCGGAATTCATCGACACGGGACTTCCTCGATCTGGTGCGTCCCTCCATCGGCGTGGCGAGCTGTGGTCTTGGCAACAGGTACGGGATGCCCCATCGGGATGTTCGCCGCAGGCTCGAAGAGCGGAATGTCCGATTGTTTCGAACCGACCTGAACGGAGCCGTGAGGATAGTGAGCGACGCCGCATCTATTTACACGGTGCCCATGAAATCCGGCAAGGGCAGATGATTATCAGGGATTCACCTGGCGCTCGACGGCGCCCATGTCCACATAGGCGGGTGTGCCGATCCCGGTGTCGGCAACGACGTTGTCGACGCGCCCGTTGCCGTGTATGTCCGCTGCCGTCGCGTAGTCGCCATCGGCCGCATCCAGGATGGGAGCGCCCGAGGTGGGCTCGCTGCCGGCGCCGAACGGCGAGGCGATGAGCAGGATCGTCCCACCGCTGCCGTCGTCCTGATATCCGTTGGTCCCGGGAGCCTGGGCGAAGGCGCTGTGCCTCGATGTAGATCCGTCGCTGTCGTCGTACACATCGGGGTGCGTGCCGACGCTGCCGGTGTTGTTCCAGAACGCCGAGTTCACGATGGTCGCGGGGCACGAGGAGTTACCGAAGTACCCGCCGCCGTCGCTTGAAACCGATGTGTTGTTGACCACCGTGCAGTTGACGAGATTGATCGGTGTGCCCGACAGGTTGAATATCGCGCCTCCCCAGTTCGCGGCGTTGCCGTCGAACAAGCAATTGGTGAACGTCACCTCGACCGCGTTGTTCATGACCGCCCCACCGAAGCCGCCCGGCGCCATGTTCGACGAGAACCAGCAATCGGTGAACGACGGCGCGACGTCCGAATAGTTGTTTCGCACGGCGCCCCCGTGGGATCCGGAGTTGCCCAGGAACACGCACCCGTACACCTCCACGCCGCTCTGCAGGTTGTACATCGCCCCACCGTGAGCCGTGGCGTTGTTGTTCTGGAACAGGCAGCCGACGACCGTCGGCGACACGTCGGAATTGAACATTCCCGCGCCATAGGTTTCGTATCCCATCCCGTTTGCGTTTCCGTTCTCTATGATGAAACCGTCGATCGCGGCCTCGTCCTGTCCGAGAACCACGTGGTAGCAGATATTCTGACCGTCTATCCGGGTCAGGTTGACCGACGGATTCCGTACGCCGCCGCCGTTGGGAAATCCCCCCAGGAGATCGACTCCGAAAATCATTTCAATGACGGTGGTATCCGTCATGGTCACTCTCGTGTAGGTTCCTGCGGCGACATGGATCTCATCACCCATCTGGGCAACGGCCAGGGCGCTCTGGATCTGGTGTAACGCGGCGCCCCAGGACGATCCGTCGCCTTCCACAGCGACAGAATGATCCACGTACCAGATGTCATTTGACGTTACCCAGAAGGTATTGTCTGATATATCTGAAACACCGCCCATACCCGTATCGCTGATCCGTACGAGCGCCTCGGTCGTCGTCGGCCCCGTCACCGTCCAGCCGGAGTAGCTTCCGGTCGCCGCTGGCGTGGAGACCACGATGTCCTCCCACGTCGATCCGCCGTCCCGGGACAGTTCGATGTATACGTTGGAGACCGCGCCTGTCGAATACCAGGTGATCGTGGGAGTGGTGCCGATATCCCATTCCTCCGTGCCGTCGTTCGGCGCCGTGACGCGCAGGATGGTATCTCCCTGGAATTCGTAGGCGCCCATGTCGCTCGGCTGGCTCCCCACGCCGGTGTCGGGCATCCCCGGATCGTCGTACCTGGAGCTTCCGATGATATCCAATAAGGGTGCGGCGGTGTCATCCGCCGAGTCGATGCACTGGGACGCGTTTGTGAGGGACAGATCGCCGTTCGCGGCGTCTGCAAAACGGGGATCGGCTTCTATGTTACCTCCACCGTCCGTGTACGTGATATCCAGAGGAATGTCCGAATACGACACCGTGAGGAAACTCGGGGGACCCATGTTTGTCAGATCCTCATCCCACATTGCCGTGTTCCCGAAGAAGATGCTGTTCACGATGACCGCCTGCCCGTTAAACAGGTTCAGCCCGCCCCCGGCAGAAGAAGCGGTGTTCCCGCCGAATGTGCTGTTGACGATATCGACGGATGCTCCCCAATCCACCAGCATCCCGCCGCCGTCGACGGCGGTGTTGTCGTAGAAGACAACATTTTCCAGTGAAACCACCGTGCTCGTGATACCGCCGCTGGACACATAGATCCCGCCGCCCCAGTTTCCGGCCGAGTTTCCGTCAAAATAGGTATTTGAAAAGATCACGTCGCTGCTGGCCAGGTAGGCCCCCGCTCCGTTTGTCGCGGCCGAGTTGTCCTCGAACACGCAGTTGGACACTCCCATCGCGGAAACAAGATTGCAATAGAGCCCGCCGCCGCTGTTGTGAGGATAGGCGGAGCTCGCCGCTCCACCGGTGATGTGAAAACCGTCCAGAACGCAGTTGTCCGCCCCGCCTACGACGTGCGACACCAGTCCCAGCGCATCCAGTATCGTGATATTTACATCTGGATCACGATCGCTCCGGTCCGTCTCCGGTACCGATGCGCTTTGTCCTTCGAAGCCTCCGTACACTTCCGTGTCATCCAGCAGCATTAGGACGTAAACGGCGCTGACCGAGCCACCCGTGTATGTGCCTTCCGCGACCCACACCTCGCCTCCACCGGGCATCATGGCGCTCGAGGGATGTTGGAACGCCGTACCCCAGGTTCTTCCGTCTCCGCCCGCGGATGCCTCGTGATCCACTTTCCAGACACCGTTCCAGATGGTGAACGCGGCGTCGGAGACGTCCACCGGATCGCCGTCCGATTCCTCGACCGATACCAGGCATTGAGCGCTGTCCACTCCCGACGGCACGGTCCAGGTATAGCTTCCGTCATCGACCTCGCCCGCCGCGACGAGTATCCAGGTGGACCCGTTGTCGGGCGAGTAGTAGATGTCCACCGTCAGCGTCAGACCGGAACTGGTCCAGGTGATGGTATGCGCTGTGCCCTCGAGTAGGATTTCCCCGCCGTTGGGCGACGTGACCGTGACATCGGAGGGCAGGCCGGTATCGGTGTCCGTATCGGTATCCGTGTCTGTGTCCGTATCGGTATCCGTGTCTGTGTCCGTATCTGTGTCCGTATCGGTATCCGTGTCGGTGTCCGTATCGGTATCCGTGTCTGTGTCCGTATCTGTGTCCGTATCGGTATCCGTGTCTGTGCCTGT
Source organism: Deltaproteobacteria bacterium (assembly GCA_030621515.1). Classification (GTDB taxonomy): domain Bacteria; phylum Myxococcota_A; class Polyangia; order JAAYKL01; family JAAYKL01; genus JAUVAN01. The sequence goes on from JAUXHN010000072.1 coordinate 20,540, forward strand.
GTCTGTGTCCGTTCCAC
>JAUXHN010000001.1 GCA_030621515.1 Deltaproteobacteria bacterium
ATGTCTTCATCAAGGCGTTCGAGAAGGCCGGAACCGTTCGGGAGGCCGCCAGGGTGCAGGCGTGGATCACGCAGATAGCCGTGCACGCAACGTATGGCCTCCTGCGCAGGCGCAAGCGAAGGTCCTGGCTTCGTCACGTGCCTATAGAGCGAGTCGAGGAGAGACCGTGCTCGCCGCCGGACTACGAGGGGCGTCAGCTGCTCGAAGATGTCTTCTCTATTCTGGATACAATGCCCCCCGAGGAGAGGATTCCCTTCACACTGCGGTTCTTCGACCAGATGGATCTGGTGGAGGTCGCAAAGGCCTGCAACATATCCCTGGCCACAGTGAAGCGTCGTCTCCGTTCGGCAAAGGAGACCTTTATGAAACATGCGATGAAAAATTCCCGACTGGCCGAGAGGGCGAAAAAAATGATCGATGGGAGTGAATAGATGAGTTCCTGGGAAAAATTTGGGATGGATGTAGCCGACGCGATCGACGGGACGATTGGAAGGCGCGATCACGTTGAAGAGGTTCGCGAGCGGCTCGCGTCGTTGTCGGGCAACGCGGAGAGGCGGCGCCGTTGGCCGATTGCGGTGGCTGTTGCGGCGGTGGCGGCGTCGCTGCTGATCGCAATTGGAGCAATCTGGGCGCTAGGAGGGCGTGTGGAGCCTCCGAACCCTATTACTTATAGAGTGGCGGGCGTGAATCACCATGGAGCAAGCCGCGCCTGGATCTCCGCGTCTTCGAGTGAGACTGTTCCTATTGTTTTCACCGATGGATCTACCGTTGAATTGCAACCGTCGTCGGATGCTCGCGTTGACAGCCTGAATGCCCACGGGGCTCGCGTGATCCTGGAGCGGGGAGGTGCGCATGTCGTTATCAGGCATAGAAGGAACACCCGATGGCTCTTCGACGTGGGCCCCTACACTGTTACCGTGACAGGCACGACGTTTGATGTATCGTGGACCCCCGAAGCGGATCGATTCGAACTGGTCATGGAGGATGGAACGGTGATAGTGAGCGGCCCGCTCATAGGCTCCGGGACCGAGGTGTTGGGAGGAGAGATGCTGAGGGCGTTTCCCCGGTCCGGTCGAATGGAAAAGGTGATGCTCCTAGATGAGCAAGGTGGCGAGACAGCGCCCGAGACCCCTGCGCCTGTGGAGGAAGGCCCCGATGATGCGAAAATCTCCCAGGTGGAGCGGGCGTCGAACAACGGCACCTCGAATATTCCCTGGATGAAGCACTACGATGGATGGAGCATTGCCGCCAATGAAGGCAGGTACAAGGAGGCGCTGCGCATTGTCGAGACCCACGGCCTCGACAGATTCCTCGCGAGAGCAGGCGCGAAGGATCTCCTCTCGCTGGGAGATAGCGCGCGACGTATCCCCAACTGGGGTCAGGCCGAGAAGATCTATCGGACCGTCCACGAACGCTTCGGTGGAAAGCGTCACGCCGACAGGGCTGCGTTCATGCTCGGTCGAATCGCGTTCGACGTCAGGCATGATCACGCCGGAGCCGCCCGGTGGTTCGAGCCGTTCTTGCGAAAGAGCGAGGGCGATCCGCTGAGACGAGAAGCTATCGGACGGCTGATGGAGGCTCGCGGAAAATCAGGGGATCCGGCCGGCAGCAGGGCGGCGGCATCGAAGTATCTGAAGAGCTATCCAGGCGGTCCCCATGCTTCCATGGCACGGGAGATCCTCGGCCTCGTTTCTGAACCTGTCCCTCATGCACATGGTCAACAGTAATTACCGCCTAATAGTTGCGACTCTGTTTACCTTGCTCACGGGCTTCATGGCCGTTCCCGCAATGGGGCAAACGCCGACGCAACTGGTCGTCGTGATCTCCACGGACACCACCGACGAGATCTTCACGGCGATAGCCCAGGAACTGCGCAGCTACGGCTTCGAAGTAACGGAATCCAGAATGACCGTCGCGGGCGGTCAGGCCATCAAACTGGAGGAGATAGCTCGAAGGGCCGGTGCTATCGCCGCGGTGCGGGTGGACACGCCGGCACAGCACGTGGAGATCTGGGTGGCCGATCTGGTAACGGGCAAGACCGTGTCGCGGCGCCTCGGCAGCATGGGCGAGGAAGATCTCAATCCGCCGCTGATAGGGCTCGCGACCGCCGAATTGCTGCGCGCCAGCCTGCTGGAGGTCCGGACGAAACACCGGACAAAGACAACCTCAGATGCGCCCCCCAAAGCCGTGGAGACAATGATTGATAGCGAACCGGCAGGAACGGGGCACAGTGGACTGTGGTTCGCGCTGTCGGCGGGGCCCATCCTGTCTTCGTTCGACATGGCGCCGGGAATCTCGCTGATCGGCGCCCTGCGCCTGAGGTTCGAGGGACGCTGGGCAGTCGCCCTGAGCGGATCGGCTCCGGTTTATCCATCTCGTGGGGAGTGGGCGCAGGGATCCGTGGAGGTGAATCACGGCATCTTCGGCGCAGAGGCATCACTGCTTCTGGCGCAAGGAGGCGGCCTCCGCAGTGTGAGATGGGACATCGGTCTCGGGGCTTCCCTGGTCGTGGTGAAGTCCGTCGGAAGAGCCGAAAGAGGATACATCGACCGGGAGAACTCCACGGTTACGGGGCTCCCCCATCTTCGCACCGGCCTTTCGTTCGCGCTCACGGACTACCTGGATCTGCGCGCCGATCTGACAGGCGGCCCCACGTTTCACAAGATCGCTGTTGCAATTGATAACCGCGAAGTAACATCAATGGGTTCCTTTTTTGTGCTCGCGATCGGCCTCGACATTCGGCTCCTGGAACTCCTGTGAGCCGCGAAAATGACTTGCGGCATCACAATAGGTGACACGCTGAATAACTGGCGACCTTGCGGGGAAAGGAACATTTAGAATGCATTCAAAAAGGACCTTTATAGCAACAGGGGCGTTGATAGCGCTGCTCGCGCAGGCTGGATGCGCGGATACCCACAACGCGATCGGATCGGACGACTCGGGCGCGGACACCGACGCGGACACTGATACCGACACGGACTCGGACACCGACGCGGACACTGATACCGACACGGACACTGATACCGACACGGATTCGGACACCGATACGGATACCGGGGACGCGGGACCGTGCAACCTGGTGTGCGGCGCTGTGGCCGAGCCGGCGCCGGACGTCGGTGCCGCCTCTTTCGCTCCACCGGGCTGCGCGGGCGGCGACTTCGTCTACTCCTGGGGATACGAACTGATCGACAACGCCGGCAAGTCCGTGCCGGTACTGGTGGACATGAACGATGACGGCGACCTGGACATCGTCATCGATTCGCGCCTGTGCGACAGCGTGCAGGTATTCCCTGGAAACGGGGACGGTACCTTCGGAACGCCTGTGCTGCTGCCCATCTCCGGCGGATCCGTCGGTGGATGGGGCGGCGACGTGGGCGACTTCAACGGCGACAATGTACCCGATGTTGTAGTCGGTGATCACACGTGCGGGGCAAACGCATGGGTCAACAACGGCGGGTTCTCGTTCTCACTGTCGTCGAACGGATTGCCGGCCTCGAACTATTTTCAGGGCGCCGGGCTGGGAGATCTGGACGGTGACGGCTACCTGGACGCGGTTTTCGGGGCCGACCAATTCCAATCCGGCTACGTGGTGCGCCACGCCGATGGAAGCGGCGACTGGTCGGACAACGCCGTGACCGGTTTTCCGGCGCACGGCCCTCTCGGACCACCCGGTGGAACAGGAGTCCCCACCAATATCGGATGGATAAACGTCGCTGACCTGGATGGCGATTCGGATCTGGACGTGGTGGGGTTCGGACAGTACGAGGACAGCAACATCATCGGCCAGGTCTTCCTGAACAACGGCAACGGGGTGGACTTCACCCATTCCGTCAGCGATGACTTGCTGTCTACCGCTGGTGAATGGATCGGCGGGCCGTTGCAGGGTTCCATCGGCGACGTGGATTGCGACGGGAACCTCGACATCGCCGTCGCCGGCACCATCTTTATGGGGACGGGAAGCTCCTGGAGCGTCGGCGGAACCGTGGATGCGAGCGACGTCGCTCAGCTGGGAGATCTGGACGGCGACGGCTTCCTGGATTTCGTCACTCACCATAACGATCACGGGCTGCGCTCATATATCAATGACGGAACCGGGGGGTTCACGTGGACGTATCTGGGCCTGCCCGACGGCGCATGGATCAACCCGCTTGTGCCGGTTGGATATTCCATGTCGAACGCCTACGGGATCGATCTGGTCGACCTGGATGACAACGGTGTCCTGGACGTTGTTCGAACGCTGCAATTCAAGCTTTCCAGCAGCGCATCATCCACCGTCATCGAAGTCTGGACGCGGTAGGAGTGTTAACAATGAGATTTTTTATTACCAGAATTGTCATCATCGGTTTGCACGCTCTGCTACTGGCGCCTCTGAGTCTGGCGATGTCCTGCTCCGAAAAGCAGGTCCGACCCGGCGACGGCAACGACACTGATACCGGCTCCGATACGGACACCGATATCGACACGGATACCGATACGAACACCGACATCGACACGGATACCGAAGAGCCGATGATCCCCGAGACCTGCGAGGACGCAGCCGCTGCCATGACCTCGGTGGGGTGCGACTTCTTCATGGCCGATCTGGACAATCACACTCCGAGCGATCCCTCCACCTACGCGGTGGTCGTCTCGAACCCTCACGAGGATCAGAGCGCCAACGTAAGCGTTTACACCGGCGAGGGGGCATCCATATACAACGTCAACCTGGCGGCGGGCGCCCTCCAGGTGATCGAAGTCACCTGCTCGGGCTCGTGCCTGGAGCAGCCCGCGCAGATCGAGGAGCAGGGCATCAAGATCGGCGCAGGCTTCAGGCTCACTTCGGACGTGCCGGTCCTTGCGTACCAGTGGAACCCATATGGTTGGGATCTGTACAGCACCGACGCGTCCCTGCTCATCCCGGTGACCAGTCTGGACGGTACATACATAGTGGCTGCGTGGGGTTACGGACCGTGGATTGAAGTTTCGGGTCTCAGTTCCCAGGTTACGGTGGTCGCCACGGAGGACGACACGACCATAAAGTTCATCCCCGCGACGGACGTCCCGTCTCTCAACGGAGTGGGCCCCATTGCGGCAGGCGTGGAATCGGAGGCCTATCAACTTGACGCCTACGACGTGATCGCGATCCGCGCGGTTGCCGTCAACGCGGACCTCACCGGCACCGTGGTGCAGGCTGACAAACCGGTCGTCGTGTTCGGCGGCCACGGGTGCGCCAATGTGCCCGACAACACATACCAGGCTTGCGATCACGTCGAGGAGCAGATACTGCCGCTTGCGGCGTGGGGCACAAAGACCATTCTGGCCCGGCCCGCACCGCGCGGCGGCTGCTCGGCCGAAGCGGATCAGGTACTGTGGCGGATCATCGCCGGTGTGGACGACATGACCGTCACTTTCGATCCTCCGGCACCGAGCCCGGTCGGCGCCCAGTACTCATTTTCACAGCAGGGAGAGTTGCTCGAGTTTTTGAGCGGCACGGATCACTACGTGGAGGGAACGCTCGACGATCCACCTGACCCGACCGAACCCGAGGCGCCGTTCTTCGCCTACCAGATGATGACCGGCGAAGAGTATGCGGCCTGCGGCGGCGGCGAAGGCGACCCGATGATGCTCCAGTCTCCCCCCGCCGGGCAGTTCCTCGACCGCTACGTGTTCAACACGGACAACGTTTTTGATTTCACTTACGACCAGATCATCGTGGTTCGACAGGTCGACACCGAGGTGACCCTCGACTGCGTGGGGTTGATCCCGGACAGCTTCTTCTCCCCCGTGGGAAGCTCTGAATGGCAGGTGGGGCGCATCTTCATCGACGACCCCGCAAGCTCCATGGGATGTCTGGACGGCGCTCACCTTCTCACCGCCACCGCCCCGGTAGGACTCTCGGTGGTCGGCACGTCCTCCTGCAATTCTTACGGATACCTGGGCGGCGTGGGCGTCCGCGCGATCAACCCCACCCCCATCATCGAGTAGCGTGGCATTCGGCCCCGTATTTCCTTACGATTTTCGTGAATTCGGCCTGCGAAAGAAACTTTAGTAGTTGACTGAAGATGCTCGCTGTTCGTGGTATCATCGTTTCGTTCTCTTTTAATTTTCAGCAATGGCATTTTGCCATGCTCAACTGAAAAGTTGTTTCGAGCAGGAGTAAAAAAAAACGGTGAGCTTTGAAATCGCTTTGTTGCATTATAAGAAAAGACGCGCGTAAAAGCGCCTGCGTTCCTGAAGAAGTTCCCGGATTTGCTGCGTCGAGGCGCCTGTCCGGCAGGACACGAAGACGACGACGAAGGACCGACAGGGCCAGTTCGAGGAGGAATATCGCAGCCGGGCGGGATAGGTCGGTAGTGCAAAATAATTAAAAATTTTTCGCGATTAATAATAACGGCACTTGATGACAGGGGTACCAATGATTACGAAAAGCAGGATCGCGAAGTCAAGCACGCCTGCAGACAAGTCATCCTTGCCAGATGTCACACACACACTGAAGAAAGGAATGATACTCGCTGAAACCTTCAAGATAAAACGACTGTACGGTCAGACACCGGCCGGAAATATCTATCTGGCCGAAAATGTAAAAAGAAACGATCAAAAAGTCGCGATTCTGGCCATCGCAAACGGCGTAAAAATCACGTTTTCCAAGAAGAGCTTACCCAATACCCCGAACATCTCCCAGCCCAGATTGCTGGTTTCAGGCAATGGTATCGCCAGATACATCATTACAAAACTTCCGATCGGCAAACCCATCAGGAGTTACAAGAGGGTATCTCTGCCCCCCAACCTTGCAACCTCCGCCATTCTCCAACTTCTTTCGAATGTCTCCGCCATCCACCAGACCGGCGCTTACCACGGTAACATTTGCCCGGAGACTGTCTCCATACACAGAGGCATCGGCAATCAACCGGAAGCCCATTTGCTCTATCACGGCGCCGTCAGCCACATCTCCTTTCCCAGAATGACACACTTCTTGGCGCCGGAACAGATTCTTGGCGAGGGAAAGATAGACGGTCGTGAGGATTTCTGGGCGATCGGTGTTGTGCTCTACCATCTTCTTTACGAAAAGTTGCCCTTCGACGGAAACAGCAATGACGAAATCTCCGGCAAGATCATTCTCAAAGAACCCCAATTCCCGGCAGTGAAAGACATTCCGCCGGAACTCATTGCGGTGATGAAGAAGGCTCTCGAAAAGGATCCGGAAGATCGATATCAAAACATAACAAACATGACCGTCGATCTTTTGTCGGTGCACGAACTGTACGAAGAAACAATTGTAGAACGGGTTGCGGATGCTCCTCATAAACCCATTCAAACACCCTCTCCTCCTCTCTCGCCGAGTCCCATCGGACCAGCCTCCCGAAGAAGGAAAAGGACGTCAACGAAACTCGGCATACCGATACCTCCCATTGTCAAACCACAAACAGTATTCCCCCAAAGTAACGTCATTACCCAAAAGATACAGACAAATTGTCTTTTACCCCAGAACGTACAGAGTGAAGCGCTGCCCAGGCAGGACCAAGTGGAAGCGATCGAAAACCAGCGCATCGAGAAACACCGCGATCAGAAAGGAATCCTTGCGCCATCTGTCGTTGCTTCACCGACATCGATTGTTGTAGTCGGCATCATACTGTTGATCCCGCTGCTATTCGTCCTCGCAATAACGACACCCGGCCACGAAGGGGGATCAATGACATCGGCCACGGCCGGATCATTCGCCGATGAAGACAATCCGGGAATGCTCATGACTATAGTGAGCGACAGGCCCGACATAGCGCCCCAAGAGGCCCCAACCCACGGCTCTCAAGACACAACCGTCATCGATTCCAATCCCGAAAAAGAAACATTTGATGGACCACATTCGACGCCACCATCATCTGACGTTGACGGACGAGAGGTCTGGGTTTCGTCTGGAAAGGAACTTGAAAAGGCCGCGCCCTATAAGAAAATTCGCCCCAATAAAAAGCCGCAGATGAAAAAGCGAAAAATGAGACGACGAACGAGACGGAAAAAAAGAAAAAAAACAATCCATCAATGGGCCACGAATCCCTTCGGAGACTAACTTGATCCTGAGAACCTTGATTGTCTTCTTTGTGCTTTCGTTTTTCCCCGTTGGCGCGTGGGCGAAGAATGGCGAAACCTGCCCCGCCCTTCCTGCAACTGAGAAACAGGCGAAGCGCATGGCAGGACATTGGTTCACAACAGGCGACAAGGCCATCAAGAAGGAACGCTACAAGAAGGCGCTCAAGTCTTTCCTCTGCTCCCTGAAAATGGTTGCGCACGAGAACACGTTCTTCAACATCTCGCAGTTGGTCGACTTGATGAAGAGCAAGAAGACTGCCCATCGGCTACTGTCCCAATTCCTGGAAGACAACCCCGATCATGCGCTATCCGAGGACATCAAAGAACTTATTTCCTCGATTGAACGATCAGAGAATATAACAGAGCCGTTCGTGGAGCCGGTCGTGGAGCCGGTCGTGGTGCCGGTCATCGAACCAGAGAAAACCCCCGATATACTCAACTTGAAGATACCGGCTTTCTTTCTCTTCGGGACAAGCGCAGCGATCCTTGCCGGCTCAATCGTGCTCCATGTAAACACACTCTCGGCACAAACCAGTGCGGAGGACGCCGTTTCGCACGATGCCTTCACCGATCGCGATGAAGCAATGAAACACCTACAGATGGCAGTCATATTCGGATATTCGGCGACAGGTCTCGTCGCAGTAACAGGCATTTACCTGCTCTGGCTGAACAGAAAACAGAAATCCTCCGAGAAGAGAAGGCTGAAGCTGAGCATCACCCCCGGGGGGCCGTCGGGTATCCTGATCAATGGTTGGTTCTGATGCGCGCTTTTCGCAAAAGAACGTTGGCCTGTCTGCTCTTTGCAGGCGCTATCCTTGCTGCTGCCTGCACAGCAACTTTGCCCGAAGGACAAATGGTATGCGAAGACGACTCCGAGTGTCCAACAGGCTGGGTCTGCAATATAGAAGGGGACGGCCTGTGCTACTCTGACAACAGCCTCTTTCCAGTCGCTGATTCTGGGTCGGACGCATCAGATGATGAATAGCACCCGTCAGCTACTTCCAGGTTGCAGAAAACTGCGAGATGTAACGATTTGGATTAGGGTTCGCGAAAGAATAGGTTTCCGGATTTGCGGCGTCGAGGCGCCCGTCCGGTAAGGCACAGCGACAGCGTTTTCATCCGTTTTTTTTTTACAGCATTGAGCTTGCGTCACATGGATACCGACATAACTGACGACAGATTCCTGACAGCGAAGATGCTGATCATCACCGCGTTGTTTTTAGGCTGCGGATCCCATCACCAATCAATTAATGAGCCCTCGACAAAAAAGGTAGCCGACCTCCCGGATAGAGAGAAACTGGCGCAGCGAATGGTGTCCATCGGCGAACGCCTTCGCGAGGAGGGGTTCATTTCCATTCCCTGGTCATACGAAGGCAGCATTTCGAAGGACCGATCGGTGAGGTTCCGATGGAGACCGGGAATCGAGGCGCGTCTGGTGGTGGTCGTAATCGGCAACTCCCGTTCACTGAATCTGGACATGACCGTGCACAATCTCAAGGGAAAGACCGAGACCGAGGACACGTCCGGAGATCATCGCGCAGCCGTAGAAATAACCAGTTCCGCCCGGGGTATCTATTCTCTGCGGGTGGACACCAGGTCTGGCCGAGGGAAATTCAGGATGGGTGTCTTCGTCGCCTCGCCCTCTGAGAAGTCCGCACCCCTCGCCGGCATCTTCGACGCCGATCCGGTTCAGGTACGTTCATGGGCGGAGGTGGACCTGCTCGCAAGCGGGAGAGGCTACGAGGTCCTCGAAGAACCGCTCACGTTCTTTGCCGCGCGTCATGAGCGATCTTCCTTCGAAATCAATCTCGTAGAAGGAAGATGCTATCTTGTCGCAGCGGTCGGCGCCGGCGGGATCGACACTCTCGCCATGCGCCTCCTTATCGATGGTATTGTGGAGGCCTCGGACCTTTCCGAAAGGTCACAAGCCTGGGTGGGCTACTGCGCGGAGCGCGACGCCCGGGCATCTCTTGCCCTGGAGGTAATCGCCGGTTCCGGGCAGTTGAAGATGGGCTCATTCCATTCGCGCCGGGAAGACGTCATACCCTCTGTCGGCCCTCCCCTGGAACCCGCCGATCCTCCCACTTCCCTTCACGCCGCCGTGAGACGAAACGAGGAGATCCTCAGGGAAAGCGGCTACGATCTCGGAGAGTTGCTCCACCGGGGAAGAATCGCAGCCGGTGACAGGCTGGCCTTCACCTTCGATACGCAATCAAAGGGTTGCTTCGTAGTATCGGCTATCGCGCCCGAAGAAATCCGGGATATCTCTCTCAAGATCAGACCTGCGGATGGAGCGTTCGTCCAGGCGCGAAGATCGTCCCGGTTCACGAGCAGGACCCCCATGTGCTGCAACGGCGCCGAATCCTACGACGTGGAACTGGTCGCCCTGAGCGGTGAAGGCGAGGTGGAGGTATGGATGAACCGACTACCCATCGTCGAGTTGCCCGTCAAGGCGGGAGAACCGCCCTTCCCTCTCATGGAAGCCGCCGCCAGGTTTGCCGGAGTGTCCCTGCATCCCCGTGAGGAGCTTTCGATGGAACCCCAGGGCGACCGAACTCGGTGGAAGGCCGTCACGCACCTCGAGAAGGGGCGGTGCATGGGTGTTGCGGCTGCCACGCATACGGAGCGGATCACCCTGCTGCAACTCAAAGAGAACGGCGCGAGCGGAGAATCCCGGCAATGGAAAGGCCCGTCGATACTTGCAACCCTCGCGTTCTGCCCGGAACGTTCGGGCGATTACACTATCTCTTTAACCACCGAAAACAACGTCCCCCACCCCGGCCCGACAGTCGTCATCTTCGCCGCGCCTGATTTGAAGGATTCGGATTAGAAGCCCCGCGCATGAATTGCGCGGGCTGGAGAAAGCGGAGCTTGGCTGCTCAATGCGTCCCGCGCAGGATCTGCGCGGGTATTCAGCGCGAAGACTTGATCGTCATCCAAGGTCGAAGGTCGAAAATCTCGCCGTAGCCCGGAAGGGCGAAGCCCTTTCCGACACGAAGTGGCGCATTTCTGGCCGCGGGATTTATTTCCGCGGTGCTGGCGCAGGATCTTTAGAGGACGTTTTGACGTCTGTCCTGCGTCGGCGGGCGGGCACGGGGACCCGCCCCCCTACGATCAAAAACGACCGCCATAACCGGGATGGGGTTAAAGCCGGTCATCGATGAGGTCGATGATCTCCAGGAGGGTGTACATCTCTCCGTCCAGCAGGTATGTGGGCGTCTGCCTGATCCCCTTTTTTCTCGTGTCCTTGAAAACGCCCTGCACCATGTCGACCGTTTCGCTTTCGTACAGGCAAGCATCGAACGAGTTTGCGTTGAAACCCATCTCGCGGGCAGTATCCTCGATGAAGGTCTTTCTTTTTGGCCCGGCAAAGGGTCTCGGATTTTGCATCACTCGATCATTCCATTCCCAGAACCGCCCCTCTTTCAAAGCGCAGAACGCCGCCCTCGCCATGGCGCAACTGCTACGGCGCCTTTCCTTGTCGTTGGGCACACACGGCATTCTCGCGTAGTCGTGACGAACGAGCCGAACCTCGTCGAGATAGGATCTCATGGCTATTCTCAGGCGCCTGTGCGCTTGTGGACAATGGGGGCATTCATAATCGGTATACTCGTGGATCGTAATCACCGGTTTTTCCGCCCCGATCCAGGGATACCCTTGCTCCTCCAGGCCGCGATGCGCCTCGTCGTATCCGTACAACCATGCCCGGGATCCCCAGCACTTCTGGTGAGAAATCCATGCGGCCGATGCGATCAAGACCAGGATCACAACGATAATCGCTACCCTTTTCGGAGTGATCTTTCGCATTTTCACAGCTCTTATCCTCACTCATCCACGCTCTGAAGACCCAGGCCCAGAACTATCTCCATTCCGTCCCAGACGCGGTAGAGCCCACCGGCCCTGTTCTCGACGAATGAATCGATCACATCATCCCCATCCTCGTCGATCGCCGTGCAGGGTATCAGGACGTCAATCATCGACCAGGCCTCCTCGAGCGCCGGTTGCACACAGGGCAACGACCCCGCCGTGATCTCGTAGTCGCCACTGGTCCCCTTGATCCGCAGCATCCCCAACCTCGCCTTCAACCCGGTCAGGGGCAGGTGCTCCCTGGCTTCCACGTATCCCCATGTGCCCAGATCCTCCATGGACAGCCGCCCCGCCGGTCGCGGTCGCGTGTCGAGCTGGTACTCGTCCGTGAGCTCGCCCGGGCCGATCATCTGCGCCACATCCACCCCCTCCACGAGAAGCGACAGCTTTCCGTAATCGTCGAGTATTGCCGCAAGTATGCTCTCCAGACGAGAGGCACGGGAAATGATGACCCCCCTGTCCAGCTCGGTGGCGAGCGGAGACATCTCGATGCCCGACCGCACGCCGGCCGGTTCGCAGCGAAGGTTTGCCCAGCCGAGCAACCGCGTCATCTCCTGGCAATCCAGGACGGCCTGCCGCGCATTGATGCTCGAGTCACACCCCCGTGGGCGGAAATGCCCCCGACAACGACTCGCGCCAGCGCACTTCCCCTGCGCGCAATCGCCCATGCATATCCCGTCGCAGGCACCCTCCTCGCTTACCGGAACCCGGCACAAACCCTCGCATTCACCTTCGCAGTCGAAAGGGGTCCGGGAGTCGCAAACTCCGACGCACAGGCCCTCGCACTCACCATTGCAACGGCCGAGTGAGGTATATCCGGCGCAAGTCGTGTCACACTGGCCGAAGCAACGGCCCGGGCACTCGACACCGCCGTCGTGCTCGCAAGACCCGATACAACCCACAAGGCATTCGTCCCCCGCAAGGGCCGCTTCCCGGTAACAGACGCCCGTACACAAATTGACATTCGATCCGCTCACCCGCGCGATGCATTCTCCCTCGCAAAGACCTGTGCAGGAACCCTGCTGCCCGGTGCTGCAATCCGGGGGCACATAGAGATCGCTTCCCTCCTCGCATACTACCTGGCGTTCGAGGGCGACCGAGGAATCGATCCAGCAACGCGGCCTCTCCATGGACACATGGATCTCGACTCCCGAAATCCCGAAGAGGCCCTGATTGATCGCCGCCACCACATCCGCAACCGCCCCGGCGGAGAAACGCCCGTCCTCCGGAATCTCCACCCCGTACTGCTCGGCAAGCAAGGCCATATTGCTATCAAAGGACTCGGCCGCGAGGCTGCCCCACTTGTCCAGCAGGTAGACCGCCTCCAGCGTCCCGTCCAGCCGCGGATCGCCCGTAATCGAAACGTCACCCTCGGACAGGAGCCCACAGGGGGCGCAGACTTCCAGCGTCTCCTCGCAGGAAACAGCCGCGAACAAGAGGAGCGCGAATACGGAAACGATTATCGCAGAGTATTTCACGGCGTGGATTATACACTACAAATATCCCGTCATCCAAAGATCCTGCGTAGGGCCCCCGGAGCAGGACAAATGAACCCGCTTGACGCCTCTTATCAGCGGACGTAAGAAGGGTTTGTCTATCCTGGAATTCGCCCAAAAAGGGGGCGGATCCGCCACGTCAAGAAGGAGTCGTATAATGGCAAAGAAAATCGCAATCAACGGGTACGGTCGTATTGGTCGTTGCGTGCACAGGATCCTGGCCGCGGGAGGCAACCCCGATATCGAGCTTGCCGCCATCAACGACATCACCAGCCCCAAGATGCTGGCGCACATGTTCAAGTACGATTCCGTCCACCGCATCTTCCCCGGCAAGGTCTCGCTGGGAGAAAAGGGTATCGTTGTGGACGGCGTGGAGATCCCTGTTTTCGCCCAGCGCGATCCCGCCGCCCTTCCCTGGAAGGAGCTCGGAGTGGAGCTGGTCCTGGAGTGCACGGGCCTTTTTCGTGACAAGGCCACTGCGGGCAAGCACATCGAGGCCGGCGCCCGCAAGGTGATAATCAGCGCTCCCGGCAAGGATCTCGACGGGACCTACGTCATGGGGATCAACGATGAAGAATACAAGAAGAACCAACCCGACGTGGTTTCCAACGCATCCTGCACAACCAACTGTCTCGCTCCGGTGGTGAAGGTCATCAACGACAAGTTCGGCATCGTCGACGCACAGATGACCACCATCCACGCTTACACCAACGATCAAGTGATCCTGGACCAACCACACAAGGACATGCGCCGTGCTCGCGCCGCAGCTGTCTCCATGATCCCCACCACCACCGGCGCCGCACGTGCGGTCGGACTGGTGCTGCCGGAGATGAAAGGCAAGATCGACGGGCTCGCAATCCGAGTGCCAACGTCCAACGTCTCAATTGTCGAGATGACCGCCAATGTCTCGAAGGAAACCACCGCAGAAGAGATCAACGCCGCTCTGAAGGCGGCGTCGCAAGGCGATCTGAAAGGTATTCTCGCGTGCTCGGACGAGGATCTCGTCTCCATCGACTTCCTGGGCAACCCCCACTCCTCCATCGTCGACACCCAGCTGACCCATGTGATCAACGGCAAGAGCATCAAGGTCTTTTCCTGGTACGACAACGAGTGGGGATACTCTCACCGCATGATCGACATGGCCGTGATGATGCTGAGGTAGACATGGACTTATCCAGAATCTCCAGCCTCGACGATCTGAACATCGAGGGACGGAAAGTCCTGGTCAGGGTGGATTTCAACGTGCCTTTCGACGACCGTGTGATCAGCGACGACACCAGGATCCGGGCGGCGATGCCGACCATCGACTATCTCCTCGATGCCGGAGCGAGAGTGATCCTCATGAGCCACCTCGGGCGTCCAAAGGGCAAGCCCGATCCCGATCTGAGCCTCGAGCCGGTCGCAATGCGCCTGGCCGAAATCCTCGATGTGGGCGAAGTCACCCTGACGGATTCCTGCGTCGGGGACGGCGCGAGGCAAGTGGTTCGTGATATGCGCGACGGACAGGTGGTCCTGCTCGAAAACCTCAGGTTCCACATCGGCGAGACCGCTAACGACCCTCACCTGGCCAAGGAACTCGCCGCCCTCGGAGACATTTACGTCAACGACGCTTTCGGAACCGCACACCGCGCTCATGCCTCCACCGTGGGCGTCCCGTCCATCGTCAGGGACAAGGCAGCGGGCTTCCTGATGCAAAAGGAGATCCAGTCCTTGAGCGCCTTGCTCGGAGATGTCGCAAAGCCGTACATCGCCGTTCTGGGAGGCGCGAAAGTATCGGGCAAGATCGGGATAATCGAGAATCTTCTCGAACGCGTGAACATCCTCATCATCGGTGGAGCGATGGCCAACACCTTCATCGCCGCCACCGGCGGGGCTGTTGGAAAATCCCTGGTCGAGGAGTCCAAATTCCCACTGGCCCGCGATCTGCTCGCGAGGGCGCAAACCAGGGACGTGAAGATTATTCTCCCGACAGATGTAGTTGTGGCCGGCGATCCCGATTCCACGACAACGCAGGTTGTTCCGGCTTCGGAGGTCCCGGAGGATATGATAGCTTTCGACATCGGACCTCAGAGCAGCGCCGTCTTCAAGGAAATACTCGGACGGGCAGGCACCATCCTTTGGAACGGTCCAATGGGAATGTTCGAAAAAGAGCAGTTCTCCACGGGCACCACAACAATTGCAAAGGCCATCGCCGGTGCGTCGGCACTGTCCGTGGTGGGCGGCGGCGATTCCGTTGCGGCGGTCAAACGCTCCGGGCTCGGGCGCGGGTTCGACCATATCTCAACCGGAGGCGGGGCGTCCCTGGAGCTACTCGAAGGTAAAATTCTACCAGGCATTACAGCCCTGGTTTCGGAGGTTTGAGAATGCGCAGGCCATATATCGCCGGTAACTGGAAAATGAATATGACCATCGGGCAGGCCGAGCAGCTGGCCAGAGCCCTGGCAGACGGCGTTCCCGCCGACACGGGGGTCGAGGTGGCGGTCATCCCACCCTTCCTGGCCATACCGGCGGTCGCCCGTGTCATCGAGGGAAGCCCTGTTCACCTCGGCGCGCAGGATGTCTATTTCGAAAAATCCGGCGCCTTCACCGGAGAGATCTCGGCCGGAATGCTCGCCGACGCGGGCTGTCGTTTCGCCCTGGTGGGGCACTCCGAGCGACGCCATGTCCTCATGGAATCCGACGAGATCATTCGCAAGAAACTCGAAGCTCTCCTCGGACAGGGCCTGAACGTGATCCTTTGCGTGGGCGAACTGCTCGAGGAGAGGGAAGCAAACGAGACCGAGAAACGCCTGAATATCCAGATCCGGGCCGGTCTCGAAGGGCTTTCTTCCGATCAGATGAAGAATGTCACCATCGCCTATGAGCCGGTGTGGGCCATCGGCACGGGAAAGGTCGCCACCACCGCTCAGGCTCAGGATGCTCACAAGTTCATCCGCAACCTGGTGGCCGAAATCTTCGATCGCGACGTGGCCGACGGGGTGCGCATCCAGTACGGGGGGAGCGTAAAACCCGACAACGCCGCCGAATTGATGGCGCAACCGGACGTCGACGGCGCCCTCGTGGGCGGCGCCGCTCTAAAAGTCGACTCGTTTCTCGGGATCATCGACGGCGCCTGACGAGCGCACGGAGGCATCTTCCGGTTTCTATGAACTTCGTTGACCCGGCGGTACAAATCTCCGCATAATGTGATCGGTTCGTGCGGATTCGATGGAAGCCGGCATTAACGATGCAGGGGGTCTGACCGTGTCAAATCTTCAGATAACCATTCCGTCGACAAAAATTGCCGATTTCTGCGCGAGGTGGGGAGTGCAGGAACTCGCGGTTTTCGGATCGGTCCTGAGAAGCGATTTCAGTCCAGCCAGCGATATCGATCTCCTGATCGAACTGGATTCATCTCGAAAACTCGGAATGTACGATTGGGTAGAGATGATTGAAGAACTGAAAGAGATTTTTGGTCGCGAGGTAGACCTCGTTGAAAAGGGCGCCATCAGGAACCCCTTTAGACGAAGGGCGATAATGGAAAATCTCAAGGTGATTCATGCCGCTTGAGAAGGACGACACCGTCTATCTATGGGATATGCTTGATGCGGCAAAGGCAATAACAGAGTTTGTCAGCGGCAAGGCGCATCGGGACTACGAAAAAGATAGGATGCTGCGCGGCGCGGTGGAGAGGCACGTGGAGATAATCGGGGAAGCTGCAAAAAGAGTTTCGGAGGGGTTCAGAGATGTTCACTCGGAGATTCCCTGGCGTGGGATTGTCGGAATGCGTAACGTGCTGGCCCATGACTATGGAGAGATCAAGGACGACAAAATGTGGATCCTTGCCACCGAGTCTATCCCCGCGCTGGTAACGGTGCTTGAGCCTCTGGTTCCATCGAGCGTTTCGGAAGAATGAAAACGAAACTGCCCCGAAAATTGTAACACCTCAAACGTACCCTCAAAAGACGCAGGGGTATCGGGGATTACACCGAAGGGGGATCGACCACCTTGCCCATGAAGATCAGGGCGCCGGAGTGGTGGTCATGGATGACAAAAATAAAGGGTCGGTCGATCACGATCTCTTCGGGCATGGATGCTCCAGCATCGATCTCTACAGAGGTGGCCGCGGCTGCCTCGGTCCCTTCCTCGTCCACGCGGATCCAGCTCTTGTGCTTCACCTCGCTGATAAACAGCTGTTGGTCCGGGCTCATTTTGCCGAAGTCGGCCTCCCCTTCAATGAACGCCACCTCCATGCCCAGGGTTGAAAGCACATCCACCAGGCTTGTATCGAACTCCATTTCGAACCGGGGCATCTTGAACGTGACATCGCTCTCGTAGAGCCCGTCGAGGGTGGACCGCCAGATCTCCGGGGTCAGCTCCGCCGCCACGTCGTCGAGGGCAACCTCCTCCTTCGGCAGCAGGATCGTCATCGCAAAGTAGCCGCTGCCATAGGTCAGGGAGAAGGCCTGGAACCGCTCCTGATCGACGCGGGAGATGAGGCCGTCGCTGTCGAGCACCATCATCTTCACCGTCTTGTCGGTCTCGTCGTCGATATGGAAGGTTTCGTCGTAGGTCGCTTCCTCATCGAATTTACAGGTCCAGTCCGCCTTGAAATAAACCGCATTTATCAGGAACATCACGGTGGCAGGGTCGATGGGACTGTCGACGATATCGGTGATCTTGCCGCCGGTGTGCTCGGAGACCCAGTCGTTGATCGTGCTCGACGCGGACGGCGCTGCGAAGTCAAGAGACGAGACCACCGCGGCGAAGTAGGCCTCGCAGGTGGCGATGAACTCATCAAACACCGTGAATTCGTCGCTGTACCAGATAGAGTTGGCGATCTCCATGGTCACCTTTCTGTCCATACCGATGAGCAGATCGATCAGACTCCGATAGTTCTCATTGATCTGATCGCTGGTCAGATCTCCAAAGCTCAGCGCCTCGCGCATCCCCTCCTCGGTGCTTCCCAGTGCGCCGTTGTAGGCCATGCCCAGCGCCATGGAGACGCTCAACGGCGAGATGAATAGATTGTCCCCATCCGACTCGTCAATGACCGCGTCGAAGAGCTCGAGACCGAAACCGTTGCTCGCCGTGACCAGAGCCTGCTCCTCGGCGGTCAGCGGGCGCGGCGGCTCCTTGACCGAATCGCAAGCGCCGATTATCAGTGTCACCGTGGCGATCGCCGCAACCACGAGAACCCGGTGATTTTTCCGTGTATCCATGTGTCACCGCCTTACTGACCCCGATGGGTCACTGATTCGCCCGAATAGGTGAAGATTGTCGCTCAATATCGATTATATCAATTGCGCCACATCATTGGGAACCTTCTTGACATAGACAGAAGTCGAAGGGTAGAAAACCAACCCATGATTACTCTTCTGACAGTGTTACATGTTATCTTCTGCCTGTTTCTCATTCTGGTGATCTTGCTTCAGACCGGAAAGGGCGCGGGAATGGGTGCTGCTTTCGGCGGCGGCGGCAGTTCCACCGTTTTCGGGCCACGGGGAGCCGGTTCATTCATCGGAAAGGCGACCGGCGTGGTCGCGGCCCTTTTCATGATCACTTCGTTGTCACTGGCCTTCTTCTCATCGTCCAAGAGCACAAGCCTCGAAAAACGAGCGCTGGAAAATGAAGAACGGCAAAGCGAGGAGGTCGATATCGCGGATCTTTCCGACAAATCTCCCGCAGAAGAAGCCGATCAGAAAAAAAACGTTGAGGCCGCTTCGCCGAAAGTCAAATCAGACGCCGGCGCCGCGGGAGCGACGGACTCCGGGACGGCAACCGCCGATAATCCCGCTGTTCCGGACACCTCAGACGAAGTAAAATAAAAGCCTGACACTAAAAATCTACAACTTTCGGGCGGGTACATCGCCCAAGGGAGGAAGACCAGATGACCAGGAGAACAAAACAGCTCTCCGGCGTCGCTGCCCTCTGTCTTGCAGCTGCGTTCTGCTTCTGTAGCTGCGGCGGGGACAATGCGGACGCGGAAAAGAAGGACGCGTCGACTGGCGAGCAGTCGGCAACTGCGGACGCCACATTGGCTCCCAAGATCGCATCGGCACAGCCCACCTTCAACTTCGGAGAGATCAAACAGGGGAAGAAGGTCGAGCACATCTTCAAAGTAAAGAACGAGGGCAAGGCGGACTTGATTATCGAGCGCGCCAAAGGCTCGTGAGGTTGCACAGCGACCGTCGTTTCGACGGACGCGATTCCCCCGGGCGGGGAAGGTGAAATCAAGGTATCCGTAAACACGAGGGGCCGTTCCGGTAAGCTCAAGAAGCGCATCAGCGTACTCTCCAACGACACCGAACAACCGACATTCTTCCTGAACATCGAAGGCGAAGTCATAGTGGACGTGGAAGTCGCCCCGAGGCATCTCTCTTTCGGCCAACTCAGCAAGAACGAGAAAGCAACGCGCGAGTTCAGGATCACAGTCAGAGAACCCGAGAAGGTCAAGGTCGTCGAGGTAAAGATGGATGACGATCGGTTCGTTCTCAAAAAGGTTGACGGCATTCTCGAGTCCAACTCCAGCTGGGAGATCACATTCAAGGGAACCAGGAAGGTCGGGCGCGTGATGGCCAGCGTCGAGGTGCGCTTCACCGGCTCCGACGTTACGAACGCCAAGGTTCCGGCGCGGGTCAACGTCGTCGGCGATCTCCAGTACACGAAAAGCCTCTACTTCCACAGGGAAGGGGACGGCTACATCGAGAGAGAAATCGTATTCTCGTCGCGATCCGGAAAGAACGTTCACATTAAAAAGGTCGAAGATTCGGACGGTCTTCTGGGAGTCGATATCTCCGTTCCCAAAGGCAAGAAGGCCATAGTGAAGACAAAAGTAGCGGATCCCAAGGGGGACTACAGCAAGCCCTCAAGACATGCGCTGAAGGTCTTCACCAGCGATCCGGACGAGTCCGAAGTGGACATCCGTTACACCATCTCGAACCGTCTCCCCGGAAGGCAGCCCCACATGCGAAAAGGGGGTATACGACGGGGAGACCGCGGGGTCAGCGGAATCAACGCTCCGCTGGGCAAACCATTGACCGTGAACAAGAAGAAAGAGGGGGAGGCACCAAAATGAAATCGACCATGGCTTTTGCCCTGATTACATCGATAGCTTTTTTTGCGCTTGGGTGCTCTCCCACACCTGTCGAGATCAAAACGGAGAAGGAGAACTACATTCTGGACGAGGCCGGCGCCAAGGATCAGATCAAAGTCTCTATCCTGGATGCGGATGGCGACAAGATCACCGAAGGCCTGGAAGTGGTCTATTTTTCGACTGATACCAAGATCATCAGGCTTGGTCAGCAGGACGGCACAATAGAGGCCAAGGCCTCCGGCGAGGCGAACGTGGAGATCGAAGTGGTCGGCACCAAGATCAAGCTCGACGTTCCCGTCAGGGTAAAGATCCCCAGCGCCATAGAGCTGTCTCACGAGAAACTCCGACTGTGGACCGGTCAGGTCAAGAAGAATGTCTGCTCCTGGGTTCAGAGCGAAAAGGGCGCCTACATCGAGGGCATGATACCCGAGTGGGCAAGCGAGGACCCCACCATCGTTTCGGTGGAGCAGATACAGGACCCCGCGAACGACCCCAAGCGGAACCGCAGCTACGTCAAGCTCGTGGGGGTAAAATCGGGCGATACTTACATCCTCACCAGCTTCCGACACCTCTCCAGGTCCATCCGCGTTCGCGTCTACGACGAGGACGAAGAGGTCACGCTGGCCGGGCAACGACTCGGAAAAAAGGCGCCGGAAGGCGAAGAGGAAGAAGAAGTGAAGAAGAAGTCAAAAGAAAAAAAGAAGAAGAAGTGGAAGAAGAAGGAGAAGTAACGACTCCTCTTTGCCACCCACCCCCACCTGAGCACACCCACAATCACGGAATCGCGGCTCGACCCCCTCGCTCAGGGGGATCGATTGTCCCTGCCCTGCGTCTGCCTCGACAGGTTGTTGCGCCTCGGTGAGAGCGATCTGCACCCTCTCGATATCCGCAGCGCCCATGGGCGCCCGGGCGTGAGCTTCAACCGTATATTCGCCGAGCTCGTCATACTCGTAATATATAGTCCCGGCATCGTGGAAGGACGGATCGGCTCCGTCGCCGAAATCGATCTCCAGGCTTTCCAGGGGACCGCCGGTGTACTCCACGTCCAGGATGAGATATCTGTCCGTGGTTATGGCCTGGACGGACAGGTCGATTCGTTCGGAAACCCACCACATCAACGACTCGAATAGCTCCTGACGCCCGGCCGTCAACGGGGTGGCGCTGCCGACCCTCTCGAGGCCGAAGCTCAACAGCGCCGCACGATACTTGAGCGTCTCCATCTCCATGTACTCGCCGTAGCCGATATAAGGGTCAAAGAGCACGCCCATTGCCCCGACTCCCCCCCCAAAAGGATCGCCGTACATCTGCAGGAACGGTTCAAGGAAAATATCCGGAAGCCCCGGCCCCATTATCAACCCGATCTCACCTGCCATGACCAGATCCCCGATTCCATCAGTCTCGGGACCGATGTCGAGGGGCATACCCACCATGGAGGGGGCCCCGTCGATGGGGTGTACCAGATAGTCGTCGAGATCCACCACATCCTGGGTGTACTGATCGTAGAGAGGGAAGGATCCGCCCGTCATGCCTCCCATGAACCCGTGGATCCTCGAGTGCTCGTTTTCCCTCAAGGGCCCCTGCCCAGTAATGACGATGTTTCCGCCCTTCGATGCGTATGTAGAAAGGGCATCGAAGGTGTGCCTTGCGATAGTGCCCTTGTGGGACACCTGGTCGTCACCGGTGAAAACCAGCACCACAAAATGCCGTAGAAGCTCTTCGAGTGTGGGCGCGGCGATCCCATCGTGTAACTGGTACACCGTGTAGGCCAGTCCCGCCTCCTGCGCCATTTCCGTGTACAAATCGATCAACGCTTTATCGTCGGGATGGCGAAAGGACATGTCCAGCAGCATGAGCTCGTATTCCAGTGGCGGAAACACGCGATAGTGGTAGGGGATGGTCACTTGTCGAGCCCCTGATTCGAGCAGCACGCGCCCGGTATACTCCCCGGCCGGAGCGTCGAGTGGCGCCTGTAGGGCCACGGTCAGCGCTCCATCCGTCAGCACGATCGTATCTCCGCTCGTCGGAGCCACCTGGGGATCGAAGGAATCCTGGAGGTGATGCCACTCCAGTTCCACATCGCCGTCAGACGCGAACGGGCCGCCGATCTGCACCGTTGCCGCAAAGAGCGTCCCCGCATGTCCTTCCCCAAATGAAAAGGCGCAAGGGATCGCAAAAGACAGCGCATCGGACGCCTCTGCCAGATCCATCAGTCCCGCGCCGATATCGAGTATCCGGAAGTATCGCTTGAGGGGCAGACGCGCGCTCCCAGTAAGTGTGGACTGCACCTCCCGAGGATCGAGGTCCGGATATCTCTGTCTTACCAGCGCAGCAGCGCCTGCCACGTGGGGAGCGGCCATGGATGTCCCCGACTTCAAATCCCAGGGATCTCCGCTATTTCCGACCGAATGCGCCTGCGCGGACAGCACCCTCACCCCCGGCGCCACGATATCCGGCTTGAGCACAGGGTCGTCCGTGGGGCCACGCCCTGAAGATCCCGCCATGGCCTCCATCGAGCCGGCACTGAAGTACGAATGCATCCCATCGTTGATAGTCGCTGTTGCGCCGGGATTGTCGATGACCCATTTTTCCAACTCGATCCCGTCGATGTTCCCGATCTGAACCGCCGGGATCGGAACAGAAACGCCGCCCATTGTTATTGGCTCGGCGTGGTCCACGTTATTGAAGATGATCACCGCCGGCGCTCCTGCCAGGTATGCGTTCGTCACCTTTGAGGAGAACGTGCAGTTTCCCCTTTCGATGAGCGCTATGGCTCCGTCGAAGGCGTCCCACGGGAAGGCGAGGCATCCGTCGTTGTTCGTTCCCCCGCCTGCCGTTCTGGCCGAGACAACCTGAAGCGGCCCGACCGGATCGTCATCGAAGGAAGGGCTGATATTGCCCTTGATGGCCGGCATACCTGCCAGGTTGGCGGGCACCGGATCCGGAGTAATCACTTCCACGAGTCCAGCGAAGTACCGCCCCGCGTCGAAAGATCCGACGGTCAACACTTCGAGCAGGGTGCCCGGATGGGATATCGTACCCGGTCCACCGCCTTCGTTTCCCGCCGCGAAGACCACCACGGCGCCCGCGTCGATTGCCGAGGTATACACCACTGACGCCGCCGTACCTTCCACCATGTCGTCGGGCCCGCCCCAGGAGCACGAAATGACGTCAGCCCCGTCGGCAACAGCGTCCTCGAAGGCGGCCATGAGTTCCGGATCGTAAGCTCCTGACTGGCCCGATTCGGCGGTATAGAAGACCTTGTAATTCATCAGGTAGGCACGCGGGGCCACACCGCTCACCGTCACCGGCGTACCGGAAAGGTCGAAGACCGTATCCAGATTACCCGCCACGATACCCGCGCAATGGGAGCCGTGACCTCTGTGATCCACCGGATCCTCAGTATCCTTTTCCAGATTGACGGGATCGCCCGATCGGAAATACGCCCGCGCCGCTATGACCTTTGCGGTGGTGAATGCGGTTTCTCCCAGCGGATATCCCCCAGGCATCGAAAACTGTGCGGGATCGAAGAACGGATTGAGAATATCTATCCCCGTATCGATGACCGCAACGCGTACGCCCTCCCCTGCGAACTCCTGCCCTCCGAGGCTCTGCCAGTAGTCGCTCACGCCGATCATGTCCAGGGTCGCGTCCAGGGTGGGGGTGTAGAGGATCGTATCCGTTCGCGTTACTGATTTCACACCGGGAAGGCGCGCCAATTCCTCCCTGGAAACGCCGGATACTACAAGGCCGTTGAAGAGTATCGAGTACTCATGTTCTACATTAGCTTCCGGCCAGTTCCCATGGAGTTCCTTGCGGAATTCGCCATGGCTCTCATAAAGGTGCCAGAGACATTTTTGGGCCTGGTCGCTACTGAGATCGAGCTTGCCGCCCCGCAATCGGGGAACGGATATCGACCCTTCACGGACAGCCGCCACCAGCGACGGCCGGTCCATTTGAACGATCCATCGGGCGGGTTTTGCGCTCGGATTATCCGCCGCGACTATCCGTGGCGCGAGGAGCGCCAGCGCCGACAGGAGACCGCATGTAATTACTTTGTTCCACATCTGCAAAGCCGAAGTATAATGCTTTGCCGACAATTTGGCATTAACCATGACTACTTTAAAGGAAATGATATGAGCAAGACCCTGTGGGCTCCATGGAGGATGGACTACATCCTGGGACCGAAATCCGGCAAATGCGTGTTCTGCGAAGCGTGCGAGGGCGGCGAAGAGCGCCGCGAGGAGAACATGGTTCTGGCGGCGTGCCCGGAGGCTTTCGTGATAATGAATCGCTATCCGTACACCCACGGTCACATCATGGTCGTCCCCACCAGACATTTGTCCAACCTGGAGGATATGACACCAAAGGAGCAGTCCGTTTTCTTCGAGCTGGTGGTAAATGCGCAGGCCGCCCTCCGGGAAGCCCTGAAACCCGGAGGCCTGAATATGGGAATGAACCTGGGGAAAGCTGCTGGCGCGGGAATCGCGGATCACCTTCACATTCACATCGTCCCTCGCTGGGACGGCGACACCAACTTCATGCCCCTGCTGGCGGACGCGAGGGTCATGCCCGAGCACATGGACGAAACCTACAGGACGCTGGTTCCGTTCTTCGAAAAGCTGGGATCCAACCAGTGCTGAGAGTGTTTTTTAAAACAGGGACGCCGCGCCTGAAGGCCCTGGTCGCCGCTATCGCCGGCGCCGTATTGGGGATCTTCGCGCTGTTCTTCATAATCGCCAACGACTCGTGGGTGGCCATCAACATCCCGTCCGCCCCCTGGAACCCCGAACCCAGCGCGGCGGCGTTCGAGGCCACCGCCTTTGCGGTAATTCTCGTGAGCTTTGCAGTCGGACTCGCCGCCATGTCCCTCGTGTGGTTAGTCGTTCTCAAAGATCAGAAACGAAAACGTACCGAGGAACGAAAGCGAACCGAGCGCCTCGAAACCGAACTCGAAAACCTCAATAGACTTGTCGCGTCGTTGAAAGATGGAAACGGGCCACGATGATCGACATCAGGAGCCTTCTACTGACCATGGAGTTGGCGCAGCCGTTCGTTCAAACGTGTGCGGGAGTATCCGAAGGGGAATAACGCTTGATGGCTTTCAGTTCCTTTTCTTCGGACTTTCTCGCTTGGTACAGGTCCCAGCGGAGCTGGAGGTTCATCCAGAAGTCTTCAGTCATGCCGAAAAACTTTGCGAAGCGCAGTGCGGTGCTGGGGGTGATTCCCCTTTTGCCGTTAATGATTTCATTGATGCGCTGGTACGGCACATGGATAGCGTTTGCCAGATCCCGTTGGGAGAGGGACATGGGAACAAGGAATTCCTCAAGCAGCATCTCACCCGGATGGGTTGGTTCTCTGAATTTGGGTACCCTGACCATTATTTTTTCCTTCTTCTACCCTTTGAATTGTTCCCGTCGAAGACATCCTGACAGGCCCCCTGCAAAAGACAATCAGAATCCGCACTCGACTCTGGCCGCTTGACGCGGTAATAAGCTAAGGTGATCGTAATAGAGGATCACCCATGCGAAGCTGTCGAAAAAACAACCGGATGTGCGCTCCGTCCTGGCTACTGCTGCTGGCGACGGGAGGCGCGCTCCTTATCCTGGCGGCGTGCCATTCCCCCATGGACTCCCAGCACTATTTCTCCAAGGCGGCCGCTGAAGACCCCCTGCTGGAGCCAATACACAGCACACCCCTGTACACCGTCTTCTACGATCACGGGCTTAAACGATGTGTGCTTCACTCGGCCCATACCTGGGGCGAGTCCGGAGGCGGAGGCGGCGGAACGGGAGTTGGAGTCACTGTGTTCAGCTGCGACCCTGCCCGAATCAAGAACAGAGTTGCCCGTATGAAGGCACAGGCCGGCAGCGGAAGGCCGCTTGACTTCCCTGCCCCACCCAAAAAGAAGATCAAAAAGGCGACACCGCAGCCTCCAAAACCACTCGCCCCTCCTCCCCCTCCCCCGGCGCCCGCCGCGCCCGCGCCCGTAAAGCCCGCGCCTCCCAGTCAGCCTGTGGCGCCCCAACCCATCATATACTGAGGGAGAAACCATGCCTGACCAGCACGACCCCGAACGAGAAGGAAACGACTCCTCTCCAACGGATCATGACGACGAATCCCTTCTCGAAAAAATGGTGCCCGAGGGCTTCAAGCGGCGCATAGAGGCCGGAGTGGAGTCAATGTTGAAGGACGGTCGCCTCAAGTCCCTGATGGGCGATTTCAAACTGCCCAAGGAGATCGCCGCCCACATGATGTCCCAGGTCGACGAAACCAAGCAGGCGGCGGTGGCCGTCATCGCTCGCGAGACGCGGCTCTTTCTGGAAAAGACCAACCTCTCAGAAGAACTCGTAAAGATGGCCTCCAAGATCTCCCTGGAGGTAAAGACCCAGGTCCGCTTCATTCCCAACGACAATCCCACGGGAGAAAAAGGCGGCATCAAGCTGGACATATCTGTTCCAGCGGTGTCGAGCACCGCAGATGACGACAATGACGCGTAATCATTTCCTGGCAAAAAGAATTCTATAAACGGGCATGCCGATCTCCTCGCATCGAATCTCGCGCAGGGATCTGGCGCGAAATGGATTCCCATCGACCCGGCCGCCTTGCCCCAGAGGCTCGAGATCTTCCACTTTGAGAAGCTCCTCCAGGTAGACATCGGCGCGAAAATCCACGTCCGTCTGAATCATGATCTCTCCGCCGCGAACGAGCAGCCTGACAAGATCCCTCCCCAGTTCCCCGGTGACGACCATCCGCTTTGCGTGCTTCGCCTTCCACCAGGGATCCGGGAAGTTGATGAAGACACGTTCAAGGCACCGATCCGGCTGCATCCGCTTCAGCAGGGCGCGGGCATCCCCGTGACGAACGACGATGTTCCCGATGGCCTTCTTTTGAGCCCTGGATTCAACGAGGTGAACCCACTTTCTCCTCGTCTCTATTCCCAGGATTGTTGCCTCGGGACGATACAGGGCGCGCTCCATGATAAAGTGCCCCTTGCCGAAACCTATCTCCAGCTCCAGAGGCCTGCCGCGTCCGAGGATCTCCTCGAGGTGGATCGGCCCTTCTTGTGGGAACACGGGAACATCCATGTACGGTTTTGGCGATTTACTCCCGTCGAGATCCGGTTTCACCCGCTCCTTGCCTCGCCGGTCTCGCCCTCCAGGGTCACGTCCAGAATCTCCTCCATTCGATGCACGAACACGAGCTTCAGATCCTTCTGGATCTCCTCGGGGATATCGGGCTTGTCTTTCTTGTTGCGATCCGGAAGCACGATGGTCTTGATGCCGGCTCGATGGGCGGAAAGCACCTTCTCCTTGATGCCGCCGACGGGAAGCACGAGCCCCCGCAAGGTGATCTCCCCGGTCATCGCCACGTCGGGCCTGACCCGCCTGTCTGAAAACAGGGAGACCAGAGCGGTCAGCATGGCCGCTCCCGCGCTCGGCCCGTCCTTGGGGACGCTCCCGGCGGGAACATGAATGTGCACGTCGAACTTCTCGTTGAAATCGGGATCCAGGCCCAGCCTCACCGCGTTTGCCCGGACGTAGGAGAGCGCGGTCTGTGTTGACTCCTTCATGACATCGCCGAGTTGACCGGTCATCGTCATCTTTCCCGCGCCCTTCATCTTGGTGGCCTCGATGAATATGATTTCTCCTCCGTTGGGGGTCCAGGCCAGGCCGGTGGCCACCCCGGGCACCGCGCAACGATCGGCCATCTCAGGCATGTAGCGAACCGGCCCGAGGACCTCCGTGACGAAGTCGTCGTTCGCCTCGAACACCCCTTCCCCCTGCCCCCTCGCCACCTTCACGGCGACGGAGCGACACACGGCAGCTATCTCTCTTTCGAGATTCCTCACGCCCGCCTCGCGGGTGTACGAATCGATAATCCGGAGCACCCCATCGTCCTTGAATCGAAGCTTGTCCTCGCCGAGCCCGTGTTCGGCGGTCTGTTTGGGGATGGTGAAGCCGAATGCGATGCGCTTCTTCTCCTCGCGAGTGTAACCGGGAATCTCTATGACCTCCATCCGGTCGAGCAAGGCGTGGGGAACGGTGGCCAGGGTGTTCGCCGTGCCGATGAACATCACCTTGGAAAGATCGTACACCACCTCCAGATAATGGTCGGAGAAGGAGTTGTTCTGCTCGGGATCGAGCACCTCCAGCAACGCCGACGCCGGATCTCCCCTGAAATCCGCCCCGAGCTTGTCCAGCTCGTCAAGCATGAACAGGGGGTTCACTGTCCCCGCCTTCTTCATACCCTGGATAACCCGCCCGGGAAGCGCGCCCACGTAAGTTCTGCGATGACCGCGAATCTCGGCCTCGTCGCGAATTCCCCCCAGGGATATCCGCACGAACTCCCGGCCGATGGCCCTCGCAATGGAACGACCCAGGGATGTCTTGCCCACACCGGGCGGCCCGACCAGGCACAGGATGGGGCCCTTCTTGTTTGGGTTGAGCTTGAGGACCGCGAGCTGCTCGATGATGCGCCGCTTTACTTTTTCCAGGTCATAATGATCCTCGTCGAGAACCTCCTGCACCTTCTCAACGTCCAGCTTGTCTTCCGTGGCCTTCTTCCAGGGGATTTCCAGGAGCCAGTCCAGGTAGGTGCGCGAAACCGTGTACTCCGCAGAGGAACTCTGCATGTGCCGAAGCCGGCTCAGCTGCTTGCACGCCATCTTCTCGGCCTCCGTGCTCATGCCGCTTTCCGAGATGCGATTCTTCAGCTCGTCGATCTCGTCCTCGTCGTCCTCGCCTTCACCGAGCTCTTCCCTGATGGTCTTGAGCTGTTGTCGGAGGAAGTACTCCCGCTGGCTGCGACCCATCTCCTCCTGCACGGACGAGGTGATCTCCTTCTTGACCTTCAGCATCTCCAGCTGTTTGGTCAGCAGCTTGAGGCAGATTCGAATTCTCCGTCCAACGTCGACCGCCTCGACTACTTCCTGTTTTTCCGCCACGTCCACGGTCAGGTTGGACGCGACCAGATCCGCCAGGATGCCCGGCTCAGTCACGTGATCGAGTATCCCTGTCGCCTCCTTGGGAAGATTCGGCAGCAACGTTATCAACTGTCTCCCGGTTTCCTTCAGGCTCTGTGCGAGGGCCTCGATCTCCAGGTCTTCGTTGGGCTCGTCCGGCATGCTGAGCACACGAGCAGAGAGGAAGGGATCCCGGTCGATCTCCTCTATAATCTGAAATCGCTCCACCCCCTGAAGGACCACAGAATAGTTGTTTTCACCCAGCTTGATCACCTTGAGGATCCGGGCGATGGTACCCATCCTGTAGAGGTCGGACCAATCGGGATCCTCTGTCTGCGCAGATTTCTGGCTCAGCACACCGATGAGTTGATCTTCTGTGTTGGAAACCGACTCGATGATGTTTATCGATTTCTCACGTCCCACATTGATGGGCACCACCGATGCCGGAAACATGACCGAGTTCCGAAGGGGTAGTATGGGTAGCTTTTTTTCTGTCATTTCAAATTGTTTCGCGTGTTTTCAATCCTTGATTCTACCGTGCGGAACACAGTAATTCCAAACTTCGCGTACTGTCAAATCGGCGCATTTCAGGCAAAATGAAGCGCATTTTCAAAAACGGTTCTTTTTCCCTTGCATGGCCGGACCCAGCCCGTTACAAGAGATGAAATTTGACACGAGGCGGCCCTGGGTGGTATTTTATCCTACAGGTAAGTCAGTGTCGGAGAGAGCCGCAGAAAAGGAAACCTCATGATTTTGAAACTCGCACCTGTCGCACTTCTTCTTCTTGCAGCACTGGTTCCACTCTGCACGGGCACCGTGTGGGGTAACGTCTTCTTGCTGTTCATAGTTTCCGGCATCTTTTTCGGCACCATTTCCCTTGGACAATGCCCCCCTCCGAAGGAGAGTAGAGTTCTGGCGAACAACAAGACCTGAGCCTCTCACCGAGCCCTCCGTATCGTTTCCAACGAGTTAATTACGTGAACCCGAACGCACAAATCCAGCCGATGAAGTACCGTCCTCTGGACAGCTTTTCGCTTTTCGATCTCGAGATGGCTCGCCTTGTTCTGCGGGGTGGAAGCATACTCGATTGGGTCAAGTTGAGCCTCACGGGCGACGAGATACGGGAACTGATCAGGTCGCATCGCCTCGATCTGGATAATCCGGAGGATCTGGCCCTGGTCGAACGGATTCGCGACGAAGCCATCATTTATCTCAAGCGGGAGTTCGATTTCCCCATTCCCAAACCGCTGCGAATCGCGTCACTTCCCGACCTGCTGGAGATAGCAAGTGATCTATCCAACCGCCATCGACAGCTCGGTGCCTGCACGCTCCTCAAGGCAATGCACGTGATCAATCACTTCGACGCGAGCGAAGCCAGACAAGCCCTGGAGATGACCGACCAGTCGCTCTTCTTTTATGCGGAGGAACTGATCTACAAGACCGTCAGCAAGATGATGGCCGAACAGCTCCCGGTGGTAGAGTTCATGGGAGGGCGCAAGCAGCGATCGAGCATGGTGACCAAACTTCTCTCCAAGGCAGACCCTCTCTCGGCACAGCTCTTCGACAAGATGAGGTTCCGGGTGGTGACCGCCACCAAGGACGACGTCCTCCCTACCATCGCTTTCCTATGCAGGAACCTGTTCCCCTTCAACTATGTGCTGGCGAAAGAATCGACCAATACCCTCCTGCCATTCGGGACGTACTGCAGAAAAAACGACCATCTGTCGGACCTGATGGACCGTTCACAAATGAATCCCCAAATCGAGAACTCTCTCCAACCCATGTCCAACACCCACTCGTCACCCAGTTACAAGGTGGTCCACTGGGTCGC
Source organism: Deltaproteobacteria bacterium (assembly GCA_030621515.1). GTDB lineage: Bacteria > Myxococcota_A > Polyangia > JAAYKL01 > JAAYKL01 > JAUVAN01. The sequence continues at coordinate 31,293 of JAUXHN010000001.1, forward strand.
GGACATGCCTCTTCGGATCCCTGACTACCGCAACGCGTACAACACCGACGGCATCAACCCGATCCCTCGCCCGGTAATCTACGTCCGGGCCGAGGTGCAAATCCTCGATCGCCGCACCCACAGGGCTAACGAACGCGGGCACGCTTCACACCGGCGCTACAAGGAAAGACAATCCGATTTCGTGCTCGATCGATTGAGGATAGGAACGCGCGGCAAGCAACCACCTCGGCCGTAAAAATGAACACTTCGATTGATCTGGCCACGCCGTCCCCGTAGTGGCCCCCCCTCTCCACCTGATGGAGAGGGGGTCAGGGGGTGAGGCTCGTGAGGGGACCAGGAGGTGAGGTGGAATAGTACCCCCAGACAATGGTTTCCTTCTTGATACCGCTGCCACATGGGGGATATAAGAAACCACAATTCGGTTTCGAGGAGCAAAGGTCTTGAATCTCCGATACTTCGCGTACAAGTTCTGGTACCTGGTGTGGTTTGTGTTCATCCCGTTCGTGGTGTCCTGGGTGGTGATCGATATTCTTGATCGGTTAGAGGTCGTGGACGAGTTCGAACCCTGGTACGTGCTGGCGTTCTTCGCCGTGCTGGTGGTGGTGGTCTACTCACTGCGGGCTCGGCTCCCCTTCTGGCGGGACACTTATCAGGACAGCCCCTTCAACCGAAACTACAGGGCAAAAGCAGCCGCGCACCTCCTCAAGCGGGTGGAGAAGATTCTCGACAAGAAAGGCTACAAGGTTTCGGAGCGCGGGCGAACGGAGTTGAACACGACCATCGGATCCCTGAAAAAAGCCCTTGACTCTGAAGATCACGACAGGATCTCCAACCTGGCACAGAAGCTGGAGAACAAGTGCAACCGGCACATGCCGTTCGCGCGCAAGAGCGCCGCGAGAGAGTATTTTGAGTCCATCGGCGTCGCGGTACTGGTCGCGGTCTTCCTCAGGCTATTCGCGGTGGAGGCGTTCAAGATCCCGAGCGAGTCCATGGTGCCTACACTGATGGTGGGAGATCACATCTTCGTGAGCAAGTACCTCTACGGCATCTCATTGCCCTTCACCAACAAGCGCCTTGTTCGCTTCTCGGATCCGAACCATGGAGAGGTCGTTGTTTTCGTCAAGCCTTCCCTCCAGGAGCAGACCGGTTCGCCGGCTGCAGCCCGCTTGCCGGACTTCCTCGACGACTACGAGATGATCGGGAAGGATTTCATAAAGCGCATAGTGGCACTCCCGGGAGACTCGGTGGAGATGCGACAGGACGTTCTCTTCATCAATGAAAAGGAGATTCCCAGGTGCCGCGTAGGCACCCGCACCTACCGTTCCCTCAACCACTACCGGAACAAGTGGGAGGACCACGAGGGCGACCTGTGGGTGGAGAAGCACGGGGAATATCTCTACACGATCGTGGAAGAAACGGATGGACGGCAGGATGATTTCGGACCCATCCAGGTTCCTGACGATCAGGTCTTCGTGCTCGGAGACAACAGGGACAACTCCAACGACTCCAGATACTGGGGATCGGTTCCATTTGACAACATCAAGGGGCGCGCGGGCATGATATGGTGGTCCAACAGGCGCCCGCACGGATTTCAATGGGATCGATTCGGTGATTTTATCATGCATGCGCCGGAGCTGACCGATGAACAGCAAACCGCGCTCGGCAAGTGCGCAATGAAAGGCCTGACAGGAAAGTGATTTCGAGGATACCTTTTCGCGTGCTGAGCGCCTGCATCATCTCCCTGTACGCTGCCACGGCTGCGGCCGGACAAGGCGAGGCCGAGGTCGAATCAAAGGACGTAGAGACCGAGGCAAAGTCCGAAAAGAAGACCACCGACTGGCGCAACGATCCGGAGTTGAAGCGCCGCCCCGGTTCATATCTGGGCGGCACCATGGCCTACGTTCAATCCCGCGCATGGGCCCAGGAGACCGACGACCATGACGACCTCAGCTTCGGCCCTCTCCACACGTGGGGATTGGCATTCAGGGTGGGCGACGCCTTCGCCGACTGGTTTGCCGTCGGGTTTCAGGTATTCCTGACCAACAAGAGATCGGACGAGGATTCCATCGGCGCCTTCGAACTCATGCTCGACGCCTCCTTCTATCCGTACGCGGGCCTGGGGATCCGACCCTCGGTCGGCATCGGACTCGGCTTCGCCTCGGGAAAGAACGATTGGGAGTTCGGCGGCGGCGGTCCGGCCTGTCTGGCCCTGGCGGTCCTCTACGAATTCAGGGTAACGAGATTCTTTTCGATCGCGCCCGTCGTGAATGCCTCCTGGATCACCGGCGAAAACTTCGACGGCTTCTTCCTGCTCATCGGAATCGAGTTTACCAAGTGGTTCAAGACCGCCACCGGCTGAACACGACAAGACCGATGATCGCGCCGAGTATTCCCCCTACAACATCGGCGAGAAGATCTCCGAGGGACGCGGTTCGCCCGGGAACGAAGAACTGATGGGTCTCGTCCAGGGCGCCCAGAACAAGGACCATGGCGAGCACCATGACAACTAAAACGACGCGACCACGTGGAGGACGCTTCCAATTGGCGAGCCATCCGGTCAGCAGGAATCCCATTGGCAGATACTCCAGCGCATGGATCGATTTGTCCCAGATCCTCAAGCCGAAATCCTGAAAGAACGCGCCGGAAAAATGTGAGAGAACGAAGATGGCCGCTACGTACAGCGCAACCGCCCCAAAGAACATTCTCCCTCGCCACCTTGGAGTCATCGGATAACCGGCTTCCCTTCGAGGCTGTGAGGATGGGCCGCGGTCACCTCCACCTCCACAAAATGTCCCACCAGATCCTTGATGGTCCTTCCATCCGTCGGAACGAAATTGACAATCTGACTATTCCTGGCACGCCCCGAGACCTGCCCCGGCATTCTTCCCGCGCTTGCAACCAGGATCTCCAACCTTGCCCCGACCATTGATCTTCTCCAGCGCCGCTCCAGGTTCTCGATGCGCTCATGCACCGCGTCGAGGCGCCGGGCCTTTTCGTCTGCAGGCACATCGTCATCGAGACGCGCCGCCTTTGTCCCCGGTCGGGGAGAATATTTGAACGAGAAGGCCCCGCAGAAACCGACTCGGTCTATCAGGGCGAGCGTCTCCTCGAAGTCCTCCTCCGTCTCCCCGGGGTAGCCGACGATCAGGTCAGTGGAGATCCCTATGGATGGGCAAGCCTCGCGCAACCTCGTAACCACGAGCAGATAGTCCTCCACATTGTAACGGCGCCCCATCCCTGAAAGGATGCGGTTGGATCCCGACTGCACAGGCAGGTGTATGGACTCGCAAAGGCTCCGCAGCTTGCCGAAGGACGATGTGACATCCGACGTCATGTGCCTCGGGTGCGGAGACGTGAAGCGCAGTCGCTCGAGGCCCTCCACCGAATCGAGGCAGCGCAGGAGATCCGCGAAACCCGCCTCACCGCTTCGATAGGCGTTGACCTTCTGTCCGAGCAGGGTGACCTCCACAACGCCGCCGCTGACCAGGTCCCTGACCTCCGACTCCACATCCTCGATCGGCCTGTGGCGCTCCGGACCTCTGACAGTGGGCACGATGCAATAGGCACAACGCTCCTGGCATCCCTTCATTATAGTCACGAATGCAGTGGCCTCGCGCCTCGACGGCGGCGGTCCCGCGATCAGAAAGTCCTCGGGACGTCCACGATCAAAACCCGTCAGAGCGAGGGTATCTTCCCGCGACTTCACTTCTTCGACCAGCTCGACCAGCCTCCCGTAATGATCTGGAGCAACGACGATGTCGACCCCGGGGAGCAGATCGAATATGCGCTCGCCTTCCTGTTGAGCCACGCAACCTACTACCCCCACGATCACATCGCGCCTTCCTCTCTTTAACTTTCTCAGGCGACCCGTCTGGGAAATGGCCTTGTGCCAGGCCTTCTCCCGAACGGTACAACTATTGATGAGCGCTACATCGGCCTCACGGGGATCGGTGGTCAAGGAGTAACCCGCGGCGCTGAAGATCTCCTCGATCCGGCGAGAATCGTGGACATTCATCTGACAACCGAATGTCTTGATGTATAATTTCATCGCGAAAGTATTTGTCTTATCTTTATGCTCCGGTCAATCAGAACAGTTTTTCGATCGGAAATCGCACCAGACTGGATATCCTGGCACCAAATGAGATATATTGCATTGTTGCTGTCTTCTGCGAAACGAGTAATGCCTTGTCTATTGATGACGAAAACCGAAGAGGCGCTCCCCGTGCTCTCATCGAGCTGAAAGTAGAGTATCGACGCCTCAACACGTTCTTCGCGGACTACACCAGGAACATCAGCCGCGGCGGCACGTTCATCAAGACGAACAAACCCCTGGATGTCGATACGGAGTTTCTTTTCAAGCTCCAGGTGCCCACCCTCGAGGAGCCCATCGTCCTCAAGGGCAAGGTGCAGTGGGTCGTCACACCGGAAGAGGCAACGGACGACACACCGCCCGGGATGGGGATCAAATTTCTGTACGAGGGAGGGATCCGCCGCTCCGATATCGAAACCAAGGTGGAGCGCCTGATGATCGACAGCCTCGGAAATCACGTTTACAACAAGCTCATTCGGCAACACCCCAAGTAGCCGCTCTCCTGACAACCACTTCTCCTCCCGCTCACAAGCCCCAAAAAGAATTAGATCGTTTGCCTTGACTTAGGGGCGTCGATTGGAATAGTTCTCAAATATACTGAAGTATTCATGCATCAAGACGAAGAGGTCACCATGGCAAAACGGGACGTGGAACAAGAAAACGTGAGGATCACCGAAGTCCCGCCACCTCCCTCCGCCATAAAGAAGGTCGATGACGTTTTCATCGTCGTCACACAGGCGTTCTGTCCCAACAACCACAACCTGGTGACCACCGACAACGAAATGTTTGACGGCTACCCGGGAATCGGGCTCAAACTCGTCTCCGGAAATCGAACCGGCAAGGTATTTCTCTCACCTTTTCACGGGGACGATTCCAAAAAAGGCGATCTGGATTGGGAAAACGGCACCCGCATGGAGGTGCGATGCCCCAAATGCGATATCGTTCTTCCCAAACTGGCGAGGTGCCGCTGCGACAAGGAAGGCTATGAGGGCGATATCATCAAGCTCTATCTCAACTCGTCATTGAACGACAGCCATATCCTGGCCCTGTGCAACGTCTGGGGATGTCGCAGATCTCGCACCATCGACAACTGGAACATCATCTCGGAATATTTCGACGGACAGATCAGCGATTAATTTACCTTCACACCTGCCAAAACGCAACAGCTGCATCAGATAACTAGTTCCCGCACTTCGCAAATGTGGTTTCCCCCGCCAGTCTGGAATCATCCCCCTTGACTACCTGACAGAAAAGTACTACTATTGTATAAAATTACACTCTCTACGGAAGGGCGACACATGAATACCCCCAAGAAAAAAAACCGTGTTCTTTCAGTCAAGGACGTTGCCAAGATGTGCCAGGTTTCCAACGAAACCATCAGACGTTGGATCCGGAAACACGGATTGAACGCCTACAACATCACCGGCGGACTTGCGATAAAGATCCTGGAATCGGATCTGAGATCCTTCTCTGAAGAGCTGAAGGTATTTGTGGACTGGGACTACCTCGACGAATAGGCGTTGCTATTCGAGCCGAATAACTGATTCTATCATCACCGCGCTCGTAGGCACATCTTCCATTGTCCCGTTCTCCCGCTCGACACGTTCCGTCTTGGCGGATGAAATGGAGTTCACAACCTCCATCCCCTCGTCAACTTCACCAAAAGCGGCATATGCGCCGTTGAGTTGCGGAACACTGGCGACGCATATGAAGAACTGACTTGAGGCGCTGTTGGGATCGTTGGTACGGGCCATGGAAACGGTTCCCGGAACATGCTTGAAACCAGGAATGATCTCCAGAGTCACCCGTGAGTCCGCCTGCGCTCTGACCAGCGAGGAGTCGAATCCGCCGCCCTGGATCATGAACCCGGGGATGACCCTGTGAAAGATCTTATCCGAGTAGAATCCGCTATCGACATAACGCAGGAAGTTTTCAACGGTCTTCGGCGCGCCTTTGCCGTACAAACCGATCACGATCCTGCCCATCGACGTCTTTATCTCAACACGATGGGTGATCTCCGGTGTTGATGGCAGTTCAAGCGGTACCGGCATGGCAGCATGGCCCGCCGGATCCCCTTGAATGGCTTTCCCCTGACCTTCAGGGGCCGCAGAAGAACCCTGACCACTGCCGCAGGATTGCAGGCATAACAAACCGACTATCAGAAATAGCGAGCCCTTGAGATGCCTTGCACGACGGACGGCAAAAAACCGGCGATGCTCGATCACGGCTTGATCATAATCGCGATAATCAAAGCGTAGATTACCAGGGACTCGATCAACGCCAGGCCGAGAATCATCGGGGTGAAGATCTTGCTCGCAGCGTTCGGGTTGCGAGCGATCCCCTCCAGGGCCGCAGTGGCTGTTTTCCCCTGGGCAAAGGCGCCTCCAACCGCAGCGAGGCCGATTGCCAGCCCGGCCGCCATCGCCTTCCAACCGATGTCCTCACCACTGCTCTCTACGCCTGCCTCCTGGGCAAATACCGTCGACGAAGCAATAAACGTGACTATCGTCACAGTGAGGAAAGTGAATAGCTTGCGAATCTGCATGTCCGGTTCTCCTTTTGAATCCACTCAGAGATCAGTGCTCTTCGTGGGCGATCGCCATCCCAATGTACACTATAGAAAGAATGCAAAAAACTGCCACCTGTACGAGACATACCACCACGCCCAGAAGCAGCATGGGGACCGGCACGAGGAGCGGCACCAGCAGGGTGAACGTGGCCACAACCTTATGATCCGCGAACATGTTACCCATGAGACGAACGCTCAAAGAGAGCGGCCGTGCCAGATGGCTTATCAACTCGATGCAAAACATGAGCAGCATCAGGGGCAACGCGTACCACTTGCGGATAGGACCGAAGAAGTGCGCGAAGTAGCCGATGCCGTGATTCTTGACCCCGTAGATATGTGTGGTGAAAAAGATGACGATGGCCATGGCCAGCGTGGTGTTGAGGTTGGCCGTGGGCGGCTCGAACCCCGGAACAAGGCCCAGTAAATTGGAGAAGAAGATGAGGAAGGCGCAGCTCCCTATCAGCGGCAGAAAGAAGAGCGCCGGCTTGCGATCCATGCTCTTTTCCATGGTGCTCAGGGTGCCCTCGATCATCATCTCGAAAAAGGTGCGAAGAGTGAATCGCCCGTCGGGGATCAGCGCCCTGCTAATATTGTTGATCTTGGGATGTACGCTGAGTACGAGCCCTATCAGGAGCAAGCCGACAAAGGCGAACGCCACGACGAATTGTATGCTGATATCAGCATCGTTGACGTACGAAGTGCCGATGAAATCTTGAAGCTGCAGGCGCCACGCCTGCAGGTCGGTGAAAAGCAGATCGAACCACGTCATGCCGTGGGGCATCTACTGTTCCTCCCTCAGGGCCGCGCTGCCCTCCGACAGGCCCTGGTGTACGGACCGTGTCAGGATACCCAAAACCAGAGAAGAAAGCCCTATCAGAAAGGCGACCGGCGACACGCGCCCGGTGCCCATCACGAGAACGACGGCCACCAGGATCGCGAGGGTCTTGATGGCGAGAAAAATCCCAAACCGTTTCTTGCTTCCCGCTGCCGCCATGCGAATGCCCGCCCACCTGAAGCCCAGCCAGTTCAGAGCCGCCAACACCGAGCCCGCGAGCGCGCCGAGGAAGATCGGGACATCCCCGAAAAGCGTGGACGCAATGGTGATCATCGCTCCCCAGAGGAACACGTACAGATCAATTTTTCTCAGAAGACGGCGTTCCATTACCGCTCAACATCCTCTTTGCGGACCTCGCCGCGTCGTAGATCGCCTTGGCCGCAGCACCCATCCCCAGACCAAAGCCTACCCAAAAAAACACGGGCTCCGTATCCAACCAATCGTCCAGATACTGTCCTCCGACGATGCCGATGAGGACCGCAATTCCCATCTCCAGACCGACGGCCCCATACCGACTCGCCTGTCTCCACATCTTCTTTGCGGCGGGGTCCGTGCGTTCCTCCCGATGGAGAACAACCCCATCAAAAAAAGACTATTTCGTCTACCAACCGTCTATCACAAGTGCTGTTGTCGGTCAACAGCGACCTCCCCTAACAGGTCATAAAATAACGAGATTTCAGTGGTTTACTGTATCCGAGGAGGGAGACGGACGAAACCTTCGGCCAACGAGTCCGCCGAGGGCGCCGATGCCCAGATATATCACCAGCGCGACGGCCGCACCGATCATCGTACCTCTCGTCACGGCCACAATCAGCATGCCGACGCTGCACGCCAGCGCTCCGTCCACGATACGACCCGAGAAACGACCCACCGCAACACCCACCGCGAAGGGAATGAAAAAAAGCAGAACGACGAGACTGAGGACGACACCCATGCTGCCCAGGAGGATGGAGCGCACTTCGTCTTTCTCAGCGTCGAGGCTCTCCATCGCCTTCTCGTCTTCCGAACTCGCGAGATCCTTACGTTGCTGGATTTCACCCGCCATCTCCATCGCTTCTGTCAGTCCGTCGTTCGGAGCAATTATGTACCTTGTGATGAGGACCTCACCGATGGAGACCAGCCCCCATAATATTATCGCACCGGCGGCTATCCAGCGGATGTTGAATGCTCGCCTGATCGGCTCTTGTTCGATTTCGTTCACGTTGCTTTCGCTCAACCCATTTGCCGCATGTCGCGGCCGCCCAGAATGTGCAGGTGCAGATGAAACACGACCTGCCCTGCTGATTTGCGGCAGTTGATGACCTGCCTGTAGCCCGTCGCGCCGATCCCCTTGTCCCGCGCGATCTTTGTGGCCACGAGCATCATCTTGCCCAGCATTGCCTTGTGGCGCTCCTCCACGTCGTCCAGAGTCTCTATGTGCTCCCTGGGGATCAACAGAAAGTGCACGGGCGCCGCCGGGTTGATATCCTCGAAGGCGAGCAGTTCATCATCCTCGTAGAGTTTCTCACAGGGGATCTCGCCCCTGACGATCTTGCAGAAGATACAGTCGGTGGTGTTCATGGAAATACTAACCTCATCCCTGGAATTCCGTAGAATGGATCCGTAAGCCGTAATCTATCTCATCTCAAGAAAAATCATCCGGCTTGTTTCCAAGTCACGTCCATAGTAGACATTAGAACACACGAAAGGACAGTGTCATGGAATACAAGGGGGCCAAGGTCTTCTCGGCGACAAAGGCCAGGGAGCGTGTAGAACTGGGGAATGCGCTCACGGAATGGATCCAGGACAACCCCGATCTCGTTATCAAGGACACGGTGGTCAGGCAGAGCTCGGACAACGAGTTCCACTGCATCACCATTATCGTGTTCTACGACTTCAGAGAGGATAGGAACTAGACGATCATTCGTGGTCCTTGAGCGCCTCTGCCTGAAAGTGCGCGCGGACCGATTGTAGGAATCCGCCCAGTTCGCCCCCGAGCATCGCTTCCAACTTGTGAACGGTCAATCCGACCCTGTGATCCGTGATCCTCCCCTGAGGGAAATTGTACGTTCTGATGCGCTCCGATCGATCTCCGCTCCCCACCTGGTTTCGTCTCTGGGTCGCTCGTTCCGCAGACAGCTCTGCCTGAATCTTGTCGTAGAGTCTGGCCCGCAGGATCTTCATCGCCTTCGCCTTATTCTTGTGCTGCGATTTTTCGTCCTGACAAATCACCACGAGGCCACTGGGAATGTGTGTTATTCGCACCGCCGAGTCGGTAGTGTTGACGCACTGCCCACCTGGGCCGCCCGCGCGCATGACGTCGATCCGCAGATCCTTGTCCTCGTCGATGTTCAGCTCCACTTCCTCTGCCTCCGGCAACACCGCCACGGTAACCGCCGAAGTGTGGATTCTTCCCTGACTCTCGGTCACCGGAACCCGCTGAACCCTGTGCACGCCGCTTTCGTACTTGAAATGCGAGAAGATCTCCTTGCCGGAAATGGAAGCTATCACCTCCTTGTAGCCCCCCCCATCCGTCTCGGAGGCGCTCATTATCTCCACCTTCCACCCCTGAGATTCAGCGAAGCGGCAATACATTCTGAACAGGTCCGCAGCAAAGAGCGCCGCCTCGTCACCACCAGTGCCGGCACGAACCTCGATGATGACATTCTTGGTATCGTCGGGATCTTTTGGCAGGAGCAATAACTTGATCTTCTCTTCGAGGGCCCCGCGCCGATCTTTCAACCCCGGTAAATCTTCTTTGGCAATCGCCTTCAGATCATCGTCATCGCCTTCGAGTGCCCCTTCGTAATCCTCGATATCCGCCAGCAACGTCCTGAACTCGCGGTACGTCGGCACGATCTCATCGAGATCGGAGCGCTCCTTCGAGAGCTTGGTGAATTCATCACGATTGGAGATGACCGAGGGATCGCAAAGCCTGGTTTCTATCTCCGTAAAGCGCTTCTCGATCTTGGCCAGCTTGTCCAGCAACATCCGTTCACTCCTGTGCTGATTGAACCTCTGTCCGAGCGCCCCTGAGATCGTCAACGGCGTGAACGAAAGATTCAAAATCCTTGAAAACCAGCAACTCCTCGTCTGCGGGAACCGACTCTCCCACCTTCTCCCTCCACAGTGATGTGCGGAGCGCGACGAGGGCTACTTCGATCTGATCATCGTCTGGTCGACGGGTGGTCAGCAGTTGCATGGCCAGCCCCGGCCACAGAAGCGGCTTCAAGAAGGGGTTGTCAACGTGGCGGCCGGCAAACCTGTTGAACTCGTAAGACACTCCTGCGACCGGGATGAGGAGCGGCAACTTTATCAACACCACAAGGATGTGGTTGTACCAGGGCTTGCCGTCTCCGGGCTTGGCCCACTCCGGCATGAAGGGCAGCAACACCGCCGCCACGACAATGAAAACGAGAATAACCACCATTATAAACGCAGTGCCGCACCTCGGATGAAGAGTGGACTTCTTGCGGGCGTTCTCCACGGTGAGATCCTCGCCGGCTTCGTGTGTATAGATGGAAACATGCTCTGCCCCGTGGTACATGAACACCCTGCGGATGTCCTTGAACAGACTGATCGCCGAGATATAACCCACGAAGATGAGGATTTTCACGCCCCCGTCCACCACGTGATAGAGCACGTCATTGACCGTCAGCGCCTTGCCCGTAAAGAGCATGCCGGTGTACGTCGCGGCCAGGTGTGGAAGCATTTTGAACAGCCCGATGGCCATGACGACGCTTAACAGCATGGGTAAAATGAAGACGAGCCGGCTATCCTCGTCGCCCGAAGACTTCTCCTCTTCCGGCATGGCCTCCCTGGCCGAGAAACTGAGGGCCTGCATGCCGTTCATCATGGCTTCGAGCATCACGATGGTTCCCCGCAGGAAGGGCCACCTCAGAAACTTCAATTTGTCCCATATGGAACGCCACACATCTTCCTTGATAACTATCTCGTTGTTCGGTCGGCGCACCGCCACAGCGAAACTGTTGGGGGATCGCATCATCACCCCCTCCATGACCGCCTGCCCTCCGACCTGTACCTTTGTATTCTTGCTCATGATTGACATGGTTCCTCCGGCCGATCCACCGACACCCGAACGAGCTTCCACCCGAACGCCCAACCAAGTTAGTTCTACCCTAACTTCGCGCCGGATCCAGTATCTCTTTGATAATAGCTAAGAAGTGGTGACCTTGTGGCCGTATTTCCTGCGGAAGCGCTCGATACGACCCGCCGAATCGATCAGCTTTTGCTTGCCGGTGTAAAACGGATGACATTCGGCACAGATCTCGAGAGTCATATCCTTACCCTTGGTGGAGCGGGTCTTGATCTGGTTGCCGCAGGCGCAACTGATAGTAACCTCTGTGTACTCCGGGTGTATTCCCTTCTTCATCTTAAAAGACCTCTTATTGGTTCATGGACTCGAGGAACTCCTGGTTTGACTCGGTCCGCCTGAGCTTATCCAGCAGAAACTCCATGGAGTCAATAACATTCAATGGATGCAGAAGCTGCCGGAGCAACCATACGCGTTGAAGTACGAAATCCTCGAGAAGAAGCTCTTCCTTCCTGGTGGCGGAGCGGTTGATGTCCAGGCACGGGAAAATCCTCTTCTCCATGAGCTTGCGATCCAGGTGTATCTCGCTGTTGCCGGTTCCCTTGAACTCCTCGAAGATCACCTCGTCCATGCGTGAGCCCGTATCCACGAGCGCCGTCGCGATAATGGTCAGGCTACCCCCACCCTCGATGTTGCGGGCGGCGCCGAAGAACCTCTTGGGCTTGTGAAGGGCGTTGGAGTCGACACCACCCGAGAGGATCTTGCCGGAGGGTGGAACTACAGTGTTATAGGCGCGAGCGAGACGCGTGATGGAATCGAGCAGGATGATCACGTCATGGTTGTGCTCGACAAGGCGCTTGGCCTTCTCGATGACCATCTCCGCAACCTGCACGTGGCGCTGGGCCGGTTCGTCAAACGTGGAGCTGATGACCTCTCCGTCTACGCTCCGGGCCATGTCTGTCACTTCCTCGGGGCGCTCGTCGATGAGCAGCACGTGGAGTTTGGCCTCGGGGTGGTTTACAGCAACGGCGTTGGCGATATCCTGGAGAAGCACCGTCTTGCCTGCCCGGGGCGGGGAAACGATGATGCAACGCTGGCCTTTCCCTATGGGACAGAGAAGATCGATGATCCTGGTGGAGTCGTTTTGGTTTGCCGGCGTCTCGAGGTTGTACTTCTCGTCAGGATAAAGAGGCGTGAGGTTATCGAACAGAATCTTGGTCCTGGCTACCTCTGGCGGGGCGTGGTTGATGGTCTCCACCTTGAGCAGGGCGAAGTACCTCTCGGACTCCTTGGGCGGCCTGATGTTGCCGGACACGATATCGCCAGTGCGCAGGTTGAACCTGCGAATCTGCGAGGGCGAGACGTAAATGTCGTCGGGCCCCGGAAGGTAGTTGTAATCAGGCGCTCGCAAAAAGCCAAACCCGTCGGGGAGCGTCTCGAGGACCCCCTCGCCGGTGATTGCGCCGTCCTTGTCGGATTGGGCCTGCAAGAGAGCGAAGATTAACTCCTGCTTGCGCATTCCGGCGGCGCCGTCGATCTTGTAGTCGTCTGCCATTGCGGTCAGCTCGGAGATGGGTTTTTTCTTGAGATCCCTCAAATGCATGTCATTTCCCTTTTTGGTTCTTTGTCTAAGAAACTCTTGTGATACCGCTGTCTCGCGGTTTTTTGGAATTGCCTGTAAGCCGGGGAGACTTGTTTTTCTTCTGTCTTGCTGCTTATCTTGACACTTGTGTTGCGGTGTCGTTCTTTTAAACCTGGAGCGGCAAGAACGATGATTAATTCTGCGAGTTATTTTAGTCCCGACCCTTTGGTTGTCAAGTATTATCATACGGAGATAGACAATGACCATCGATGCGGCACGAATCGCCATATTGTCCATGCTGATTGTTTCCCTCACGTGCGCAACGGCGTGCAAGGGTGATAAGAGCGCGGTGGATGCGCCGAAGGACCCTGCCAGATGCAAGCTCCTCGATCTCGGCGAGGCTACGGATTTCATGTCCTCGGGCAAGCCGGTCCCCGATGATCAGCTCGTCGGCATGGCGGGAATTGCCGACCCCAAGATGCTGGTCTGGCAGGATGCCAAAACGAAGCGGGTCCATTACGTCACCAAGATCATGGGCGCCGGCGGCAAGCTCCTGTACACCGAACAGGTGCCGGCGGGCGAGAAACCGCGAATTCTCGCGAATTTCAAAGGGACCATCAGATTGTGGAAGAATATCCCCGGGAAAGACGCTCTTGATATGGCGAAAGCGTTGAAGAAGGAATGGGGGACGGAGATCGATATGAACGATACCTACCTGCTCACCGGCGGCGTCAAGCCGGACGGTTGTAAGTAATAGCATTTACACCTTCTTTTAAGGGAGGGTGTGATAAAAGGCCCTGAAAGGGGCCAGGGGTCTATGTCCTTCCCATACCCGGGGCGTTGCCCCGGGCTGGTATGTAACGCCCCTTCGGGGCCAGGAGCTATGTTCCGATCACTATTCCGAGTGTCTCGCGAAGCTTGAAGTACTGCTCGGAGATGCTGAACAGGACCAGTTCCTTGATCTTCTCCTTGGCCGGAATCTCCTCCACTCCACCCGTCTCCGCCTGGATCATCTTTGCGGCCGTCTCCAGATCGTTTGCCAGCAGGAACCCTGCGCGACAAGCGGTTATCTCCACGGTCTTGATCCAGACCTTCAAATCCGCCTGTTCACCTGAGTTGATGAACTTTTTGACGATCTTGGACAGATTCTCCGTTTCCATCGGGTTGAGGTTCTGACGAAGCGCCTGAACGTACTGGGCCAGAGATCCAGACTTGTCCTTGGGCAATTTGAAGTCCGGCTGGCCGATCTTCATGGCCGCGAGCAGGAGGTTCTTGAGCTCACCGCGGGTCGGGAGGACCCAGCGAATGTAATGCTCAGGCCGGTAGTAAGCCAGATGCTTTGTGACCATGAACAACAGATCCTGCGGCGAGTACCCGGACAGCAGGCTCGCCCCACAAGCCGACGCCATGGGATCCGTAACCGCGAAGTTGAGCCCGCCCGGCTTGTCGTCCTGGATATACAGGTCCGGCACTACCGGGATGTTCATGACCTGGGCCGCGTAGAAGAAGGTCTTCGAGAAAGTCAGGGTATCATTTACCGGTCGCTTCTGGTTCTTCTTGAGCCCAAACGCCTTGATGGGCTGAACCTTTATAGTGCGCACCGACCTGGTGACCAATTCGAAGATCTTGCCGATGTAAACGGATTCTTCCTTGTGGAATAAATCCTTGATCCATCGCTCGTTGTCGAGCCTCGCCTGGGCCCTGACACTGCCCCTTGTGCGATACTGCTCGAAGAACTGCTGCTCCTCGGTGTCGGCCTTCTTGAGGAAGGCCAGGGTTGAGCACAGGCACCAGGCCTTGTCGTACTGGCGATGATCGAAATAGAGCTTCCGAAGCGCCTTGTAGGAATCGACCCGGTAGGGGTTTTTGTTGATCAGGGCCTGGTGCTCGGCAATGGCGTCGTCGAGCTTGTCGGGCATTTTCATGTAGAGCTCGGCCAGGATCTCGTGTCGCATCATGTTGTCCGGATCAAGGCCGGCCGCCATCTTGAACGCCTCGGCCGCCGCCTCCAATTGCCCCATCCTTGTACGGTAGATCTCACCGAGGAAGTGCCATAGGTTGATCTCGAGTTCCTGCTTGTCACCTCCGCCAACGCGATGGAGCATCTTGCGGTAGTTGCGCTCCAGGTTCTTCCAGTCCTTTTTCTGGGTGAGTATTCTGTCGATGGCCTCGAAGGCCTTCAGGTTCTCCAGACTCGCGTCCAGCGATCTGTTAAAGAAATCCACCGCGTCCTCGGCGCTCTTGATCTCGTCGCGGTAGATGACCGCCATGGAATAGAAGAGCCGACCGAGCTTGATATCATCCTGCTCCATATCCGTGACCTTCAGGATGATCTCCACGACCTTCTGCCACTGCTTGGTGGTCTGGTAGAGTGGAAGCATCTTGTGAAGCACCGGCCTGTTTTCCGGTTTCAACTCCGAGGCCTCGGCATACGAAGAGATAGCCTTCTGTGGATTCTTCAACCTCTCCTGCCAGATATCGCCAATGTCCACCATGAGATCGAATTTGTGGTCGTCGCTCTGCACCGCATCGATGAGTATCTTCTTGAAATGAATCACCTGCTCGAAGTTCTTCTGCTCCGCGTGTAGGCCGATAACCTCCTCGAGCGTGGGCTCATGAGATGGATCGATCTCGAGCGCCTTGTCGAACATGTTGAGCGCCTTGCGGCGTTCTTTTATCTGCGCCTTGATGTGTCCAAGCCTGTAGAAGATATTGACGATCTCTTCCTTGCCCTGGTCGTCCCTGTGATGGACGAGCACCATCTGGTAGAGCTTGAACGTCTTGTCCCAATCCTCCATCCGATAAAGAATATCAGCCAGCCCGAGCAAGGTTGGCAGGTGCGATGTATCCATGTCGTAGGCTGACTGGTAGGCCTTGAGGGACTTCTCCAGGTTGCCTCTCCGGTCCGCCACCATTCCGAGCCTGCGCTGGAGCGGTTGCATCTCGGATGATTCGCGCTTGCCGCCCAACCTTACCAACATATCCAGCATCAACTCCGCGTCTTCCCATCTCTCCTGTTTGATGTAGACATCCACCAGAGGCTCCGCCGCCTCCTGGTTATCCGGATCGGATTGCAGTGATCGCTCGAACCATTCGATGCCCGCGTCCTCTTCGCCCAGCTTGTTCCGGGTAAGATCTCCCAGTATGAACTGGAGCTTGGACTTGGCGCGATCGTTCTCGGTAAATTCCTGTTCGGCCTCCAGCACTCTGGCCGCCGCGAGCCACTCTCCATCGTCGATATGGATATTCCTCAGGGACTCGAGACACGGCAGGTGGCCGGAGTCGATATCCAGCGCCGATCTGAAATGCTCGACGGCGCTTACGCGATCCATGAGGTTTTCCGCGTTCAACTTGCCGAGGCGGTAATACAGATCCACTTTCCGATCCGGCTCCACGACCGTCTGGGCCAGCCGATGCAAGGTATCGTGAGCCGCAGACCAATCTTCGGTCAAGGTCTGCAGTTTAGCCAGCTCGTCGAGCGCGGACTCGTGCTCCGGCTCGATATCCAGGATCTCCTTGTAGGCGTCCATCGCGTGATCCATATCCTCCAGCTCGGAGAAATAGGTCTTGCCGATGACCTCGTAGAGAACCACGCGCGCTTCCCTGTCGTGAATGGTTTCCACGTGCCGTTCGAGTGTTCCTATCAGATCCTGCCAGCGACCCGTCTGCCTGTACAGGCGTTCGAGAGCCTGCAATGCGCTCTCATGGCTCGGATCGATATCGAGAATCTCTTCCAGACGCTCGACGGCCTTATCCAGGTTCACGAACTCCTCTTCGAGCATCGCTGCAATTCGAGTGAGCAGATCTATGCGTTCGCGTTCGCTGCCTGCATATTCCAGCTGCAACTCCAGTATATCGAGCAGGTCCGGCCAGGATTCGATCTTGGAGAACAACCGCTCCAATCCCTTGAGTGAAGGCAGGTTGCTCTGATCGATCTCCAGGCTCTTGCGATATTCCTCGATGGCCGCGTTGGTATCGTTGAGGTTGTCCTCCTGGATCTCGGCGACCCGCAGATGAGTTGCCACGATGGCTTCAGGATCCTCCAGCACATCTATCTTGCGCCTCAGGATCGGTATGAGCTCCCGCCAGTTCCTGGCGGCCCCGAAAATCCTCTCCAACGCGATAAGCGCCGGCTCCAGGCTCGGGTCGATATCCAGCGCCTTCTTGTAGGCTTGCCTGGCCTCCGGCAAATCATCCAGGTATTCCTCGAAGATCTGACCCAACTCAACGAGTATGCCCTTCTTGCCCTCGTCATCCTGCTCGGATTCGATGGCTCGTTTCAGAACCTCCACCAGCTCCGCCCACTGTTTGGTCCCACGATAGAGCTCTCCCATGAGCTTCAGCGCCGCAACGTTGTCCGACTCGAGCTGCAGCACCTGCTGGTAATATGCTATCGCGTACTCTGGATGACCCAACTCGTCTGCGTACCACTTGCCGATCTTGAGACACAGGTTGATCTGGGTGGGCTTGTCGTCCATGGACTGAAGCACCTGGTTGCACGACGCGAGCAGATCGTTCCACTTGTCCGTAACCGAAGCCAGCCGCTCCAGGTGTTTTGCCGTCTCGTCATTGGAATAGTCGGTTGTGAAAGCGCGCTGCATGACCTCGAAAGCGTTTTCAGTCTGGTCCAACTTGTCTTCATAAATAGCGGCCGCCTTGTGAAGTAACACCACCTCGTCCGCCGGCTCCGCCACGTAATTGAGACGGGTGGAGTACATCTTGATGAGCTCCTCCCAGGTCTCCTCCTCGGTCATTATTTCGACCATGCGGTCGAAGGCATGCTCATGCAGCGGCGACATCTCCAGGATGCGCGCATACGGCCCCTTGGCCCGCAGCGGCTCGACAAGCTTCTCCTCGATGGCGAGCGCCTGTCCGAGCCAGGTACCCACCTGCTCGTCTCCCTCGAGCAACCCGCCCTTTCGCCCGAGCACTTCTACGTACTCCTCCCACATGGCCTGCTCTTCGTAGAGCTTTTCCAACGCAATTGTGGGATTGATGTCCACCGGATCCACATCGGCGGCCTTTACCCATGCGTCGATGGCGTCCATGGGTCGCTCGAGCGTATCCGAAAAGATAGTCCCCATCTTGGAGTAATATTCTTTAATCTGCTCTGCCTCGAACTGGGCAGCGCCAGCCTCTATCACTCTATCGAGGATCTCGATGAGATCCTCCCACTCCTGGTTGGCCTCGTGGATCTTCGCGATGGCCTGCAAGGCGCTGATGTTGTCCGGATCGATGCTCAAAACATTCTGCCAGTTGTCTATGGCGTTGTGATCTCTCTCAAGACACTCACCCCACACCAGACCAAGTTGGCTGTATAGTTTGACCCGGGTCTCGTCTTCATCGGCGATGGTGACCGCGCGTTCCAGCACGTCGACCAGTTCACTCCAGTTTTCCTCCCTCGAGTAAAGGTCGGCCAGAGCTCCGAGGGCCATGCCGTCCTCACCGAGGATATCGAGCACATTGCTCCACAGCTCCACCGACTTTGCGATGTTACCAAGACAATCGGAGGAGATGGTGGCCATCTTGGCAAAGAGATCGGCCTGGGCGGCTTCACTCTCGACCGCGTCCTTCATCTTCTCATATATGGTGTACAGTTCCGCCCATGCCTCCCTGTCGGCATAGATCATCTCCAGGTGATCGAGGGACTCCCTGTGTCCCGGGTCCAGATTGTCGATAATGCGATGGTAGGCGACCCTGGCCTTCTCGAACTCGTCAAGCTGTGACTCGTACACATTGCCCATCCGATGAATGTATGCAACCTGCTCTTCCTCTGAAGACACAGTATTGGCGAGCATTTCCAGGATATCGACCAGGCGTTCCCACTCCATGTACTGGGTGTAGATCCGATCGAGTGCGGAGAGGACCTCCCTGTCGTCTCCGCCCAGCTGCAGGCATCCGCGGTAGGCCTGCTCTGCCCTGGCGGCGTCGTGAAGCTCCTCCTCGGCGACCCGCGCGAGCTTCTTGGCCACGAAACGCTTGACCTGAACGTCTTCCTTCTTGGTGAACAGATCCTGGTAGAGATCCGCGAGTTCTGTCCAGGCGTCGGAGCTTCCCGCGAGCCTCTCCACCTCTTCGCCGGAATGCTCGTTGAACGGATCCTCTGAACAGGCACGACAGTACCAGTTGAAGGCTTCGACACCATCCAGCAGACGCTCCTCGTACAGCTCGGCAATGCGGTGCATCAAGGATACGCGTTCCTCCACCTCCTCTATGTCCTCGAGTTGTTGCCCGTGCAGATTGACCAGTTTCTCCCACTCCGCATTCATGCGGCACAGGGGCTCCAGAATTTCCGCTATCTCTCCCCTCCTCTCACCCTCTGCGAACAGAAGTTCCAGCGCGGCTACGGACTGATCATGGGCCGGCTCGGCCGCCAGGATATCCCTGTAGGTTTCAACCGCCTTCTCGACGTTCTCCAGGTCCTGCTGGTAGAGTCGACCCAACCGGAACTGCACACCGAGGCTCTCCTCGGGATCCTCCATGATAAGCGCTTCCTTCTGAAGCGTGGAAGCGAGATCCTCCCAGCGTTCGGCTATCTGGAACAGCTTGTCCAGGCGGAGGATCGCCTCGCGGTTCTCCACATCGAACTCGAGAACCTTCTGGAACCTGATAATGGCGTCATCCGGACGGTCCAGTTTATCCTCGTAAATCGCGGCAACCCTGGACCCGATCGTCACGGCGTTCTCGGCCTCGACAACATCCACGAGCTGCTGATCGAACAGGTTCGCCAGATCCTCCCACCTTCCGGTCTGGTCGGCGATATCATCCAACCTCTCGAGCGTCTTCTCGTTGACATTATCCACCGCCAGCGCCCTCGCGTAGATGTCAAAAGCCTCGTTGGGAACGTCCAGGTGTAGATCGCTCTCCAGGAACTCCGCTATCTGGTGGAGGATCTCCACCCTCTGCCAGTTATCCTCCGTGACCATGAGCTTGACCTCGAGCACACCGATAAGCTTTCGCCACTCGGCCAGATCCTGGTAGATGGGCTCGAGCACCTCGACTGCGAGCAACTGCTCATCCTCGCCTGCCACCAGTTCCTCGAGTATGGTTATCGATGGCTCGTGCTGCGGCGAGATCGTCAAAATATCCTTGATATACTCCACGGCTCGCGGGATATCCTCCAGGTGTTGGACATAAAGCTCACCGATACGATACTTGTACGAAATAGCCTCGTCCGGATCCCCCGTGAGTTCCACCTCGCGCTCCAGAACAGACAGCAGGTCGTGCCACTCCTCGGTTTCCGTGAACAGAACGTCGAGCCTCTGTATTGCCTGGAAATCATCCGGGTCGAACTCGATTATCCTCTGATAGGTTTCGATGGCCTTCCGAATGTCGCTCATCTCGCCCTCGTACATGGCGCCGAGGATGTACAACACTTCCTTCTTCTCCTCGGGAGTCGAGACAAGATCCACCTTGCGATTGTAAATCCCCTGAAGATCGTCCCAGCGCTCCAACCTCAAGTAGAGGCCCTCGAGCTGCGCGATGGCGTTTAGATCATCCTCGTCGATATCGAGGATCCGCATGTAGACGCTGATGGCCTGATCCGTGTTTTCGATAATCTCTTCATAGATCTGGCTGGCCTTGAACAGTAACCCCTTCTGCTCCTCGAGATCGGTGACCATCTCTACTTTTTTGAGATAGATGTTCGCCAACTCGGGATAGTTCTCGGTTACCTGGTAAGCACCCTCGAGCGACGTGGCCGCTTCGATGTGCATCGGATCAATGGCGAGCACCTCCCTATAGTGCTCGATCGCCTTGTCCACATTTTGCAGTTGCTCCTCGCAGATGACGGCGATCTTCAGGTGGTAGTCGGCAGCCAGGTCCATGTTGTCCATGCCTTCGATCGTGGACGCGTAAATGACGACCAGATCGTCATACAACACCAGCACGCGCGCCAATCGATCGAGTTCTTCTCTTGTTCGCTCCTCGGACGGATCCTGCGCCAGGGCCCGGCCCAGAGTCTTGAACGCCTTCTCCGGCTCGTCGCCGGCTGTCTCGTATAGCCCCGCTATCTCGTGCAGGAGATCGACCTTCCGGGCGATGGTCTCCTCCTCAGCGATCATTATCTCAAAAACCCCTATGAGTTTCTCCCACACTCCGAGAGTGCGATAGATCGGCTCGAGAATCTCGGCGACCTCTTTGCGGAACTCCTGCACCTCTATGATTCGCTCGAGGGCATCGATCGCCGGCTGGTTCTGCGGATCCATTTCGATGATCTCGCGGTATATCTCGACAGCCGCATGCAACTCATCGAGCCGTGTTTCCCTGAGTCCAGCCAGGCGAAGCTTGAGATCCACAATCCTGTCCGGATCTCCCTCGAGGCCGAGCTGTTGCTGAAGGTTGTCCGCCAGGTCGGTCCATTTTTCCAGTTGAACGTAGAGCTTGTCCAGATCCTGCAGCGCGTTCGAGTTGGACGGGTCGATGTTGAGGATCTCCTTGAGACAACCCACCGCATCCTCGGGCCGCTCGAGCATCTCCTCGAAGATCATCGACATGTGACGAAAGATCTGTTCCTTCTCAGTCGCGTCCACGGTCGCCTCGACCTTGCTCCTGAGCACCTCTATCAGCTCGGGCCATTTCTCCGTCCTCGAATAGATCTGCTCGAGGGCTGCGATGGCCTCGGCATTTTGCTGATCCAGATTCAGGGCGGCGTTGTACGCGGCGATCGCATTGTCGACGTTCTCGAGCTGGGTGTCGTGAATCCTGGCAGCCCTCAGCCACAGGTCTTTCCCGACTTCAGGATCTTCTGCATTTTGCCCGCCTTCTTCGAGAAGAACTACGAGATCGTTCCAGGAATCGAGGATCGCGGTGATCTCCTCCATCTGTTCCAGCGCTTCTTTCTGCTCCGGGTTGATCTTGAATGCGCGACTGTACGCCACAAAGGAGCGCTCCGGAGAGCCTATACGCTGGGAGAAGATCGTTCCCTTCTTCATGAGATAATCGATCTTTTCAAAATCATCATCCGAATGTTGAAACAGAATTTCTATCGATTTGATCAAATCCTCCCAATCCTCTGCCTCCTCGTACAACGGAGAAAGGACCGAGGCAGCTTCCGCCTGCTGCGACTCGTCCTCGAGTAGACCCTCGAGGGCGGCTATCGACATCTCATGATCGATTTTGACGGCCAGAACTTCCCTGTAGCAATTGAGCGCCCGAGCCTTGTCACCGAGATGCACTTCGAGAACCTGTCCCAGGCGGAACTTGAGATCCAGCTCGTCGTCTTCCCCCATGACGCCCTGTTCCAGCTCCCGATCTATGATCCCGGACAGATCCTCCCAGCGTTCCTCTTTTGTGAAAAGACGATCCAGGGCAGCGAGAACCTTGGGCTCGTCGCCGGCCATCTCTATTATCTTGTTGTAAACATTTATGGCCTTGTCCGAATCACCTATTTCCTCTTCCCACAGAAGCGCCTGGTTGTAGAAAATCTCTTTCTTCTCTTCATCGTCCTCCGCCATCTCTATGCGCTTGGCATATATTTCAAGAAGCTCCTCGTACCTGCCCATCTGGGCGAAAATCTTCTCGAGAGCCCAGACGGCGCGTGGGTTCTTGGGATCCTCCAGAAGGATGGAGTCGTAATGACTGAGGGCATCCTCCGGTCTTCCGACCTCCTCGTTCAGAACTCGAGCAAGCCTGAGGCGCATCTCGAACTTATCGCTGTCTTCAACGCTGATAAAAGCCTTCCCGTACGCCTCGACGACCTCTTCCCAACGGCCGGCCTTCCCGGCGGATCTCTCCAGATCATCCTGGGTTATAGAATCCGCGGGCATCTGCTCGAAGGCTTTGAGGAAGCCCTCGAAGGCTCGATCCGCATCTCCGATCTCCTCCTCGGCGATCCTCGCGACCCGCTGACGCATCGCAAGCTTCTCGCCGTCGTCTTCCATGTGCTCGAGGGTGACTTCCAGGACATTGGCCAGTTTGACCGGCTCCTTGCCGCTTTCCTCGAAGATGGGAATCAACTCCTGGGCCGCCTCCAGGTTCTTTCCGTCGAGATCGAGCACGGCCTCGTAGCATTTTGACGCCCGATCGATGCGTTCCTTCTTGTCTCTCCACAACTGAGCGATCTTGAACTGAAGACCGATCTTGTCTTCAACCTCCGCACCCTTCTTGTCCGCCTCTCTCTCCAGCACGCGGATGAACTCGTCCCACTTGCCCGTGGAGCCGTAGAACTCCTCGAGTTCGTCCCACGCGCGCATCGCCAGGTAGCGTTTCTTGAGCTGTTCCTGCGCACGCCTGTCGTCCGGGTTGATCTCGATGAGCGACTTCCAGGCCTCCACTGCACGAGCGTCATCGCCTATCTTGTCGCCAAAAACCACTCCGAGCTTCTGGTAGATCGCGGCCTGCTCCGAGGTGTCGACAGCGATCTGCGCCTGCTTGCCGAGAACTCCGGTCAGCTTTTCCCATTCCTTGGCGCGCTCGTACAGGCTCGCCAGATCTCCGAAAGCCTCGGCGTTTTCCGGATCTTCATCGAGAACCGCTTCCCACAGCTCGATGCAGATCGCAGGGCGCTTGAGTCGCTCGGTTGCCATCTTCGCGATGTCCACGAGAGCCTGGGATTTCTCCGGCCCCGGTTCCTGGGCCTCGGCCTCCTTCTTCATGATGCCGATCAATTTCTCCCAGTCGCGGCGCTTCTCGTACATTTCCTTGAGGAATTCGATGGCCTGTTCGTGATTGGGATCGGCGGCGATCACCTGCTCAAAGGCCTTGATGGCCTCGGCCTGGTTGGAGAATTTCTGAATGAACAGTTGGGCGACCTTGAGCCAGATACTGACCTTGTCCTCGTCGGTCTTTGCTTGCTCGCCTTTCACTTTGAGAATTTTCACCAGATCGGGCCAGCGTTCCATCGCCTCGTACTTATCGATGGCGGCGTCCAGGGCCGGCAGGTAACCCGGCTTGACCTTCAGAACAGCCTGGTACGTGTTGACCACCATCACGTCCTGATTGAGGTGCTCATCGTAGATCTTTGCCAGCGTCATCTGAGCGTTGACGGCGTACGCCTGATTTTCCACTCCTCTGCTCTGCCGCTTGAGGAAATCGGCCATGGCCGACCACTTCCCGGTATCGGCATAGAGCAAAAGAAGCGCATCGATGATGTCCGGATGCCCCGGAGCCTTCGACCACGCATCCTGCCAGGCCTTGATCGCCTTGTCGGCGCTGTCTGCCTCCGCATCTCTCGCGGCCTGCATGGCCTCCTCCAGCTCTGAAGAAACGGTGCGATCCAGGGTCATCTCTTCCCCCGGTTCGTCTTCGCGCTCCTCATCGGTGTCTTCGCTATCCACCGAGCTGTCTTCCATGTCCTCGACCTGGTCCTTGGGGTCCGATCCGGAATCGTTCTGCATCTCGTTCTCCTCGAAGAATCTCCCCGCTGCATCGTTCTCGGGGTCGATACGCCACAGTTCCTGGTAGTAACGCGCTGCATGTGATGGGTCCGCCAGTACAGTTCCCCACAGCCGCCCCGCCGCCTCGAGCAAATCTACCCGGCCCTCGCCCTGCGTCTGCTCCATGCCGGCTTCCACAAGGTCGGCGGCCGCGCTGGTGTCGCCTTCCTCCAAATAGGTATCCAAAAGAAATCCAAGAATCCCCGGTTGGGTCGTGTCGGCGCGCCAGGCTTGATCGAGAAACGGTACCGCGCGCTGAACATTCCCGTGCCTCAGCAACCACCTCTGCCCGATCCTGGACATGAGACCGGAACGTTCTTGCGCGGATCTCGACTGCAGGACCTCGGCGTGAAACGCCGCCAGCCCCGCATCTCCCTCCTCCTCCATGAGCACCTGCTCCAGGACAAGGACGGCTCCTCGATGATCGGGATCCGCGTGGACCGCACGGCGCAGCAACTCGGCCATCTTGTCGGAGCCGTTGGCTCGATGAAGCATGGCCGCCCTGAAGAACAGCTCGGCGCCGGCAGGTGTGTCGTCGGCACTATCCGCCAACTCCTGCGCACGAGTCTCCCATTCGTCGCCGGTTTCGAGATCCCGCAGGACATTGACTGCCCAATCGTTGTCCGGATCTCGTTCGATGATCTTCGCACATGTCTGCTGCAGTTCATCCTTTTTCCAGAAAATCAGGTTGAACTCCGATAAATCCCTGTACAGAGTCACCTGGCTCGCAGGGTTCTCCTCGATCTCGAGTTCAAGAACCAAAATTTTCTCGAGGGTCGGCAGTCGACCCATCTCCCAGTATATCCGTCGGGCCTCGCGCAACGCCTCCACCGCGTCGGCCTTGGCCTTGAATGCCTGCTGGTAATGAACGATGGCCTTCGCCTTCTGGAGAAACTTGTCTTCCCAGAGCTTCGCGACGGCCATATGCATCTCGCAGCACTCGGCCGGATCATCGAGACCCTCGATTTGTTCCTCCAGGTGAAGGATATAGTCCGTCCAGTTCTCGAAACCCTGATGTGGTCGCTTCGTCATCTCTTCTAATTGCCTTCCGACCGCTACTGCATGGGCGATCCAACCGCTATCTCCGCCAGGCGCGCATTCGCCGCCGAGATATAGTCCATTCGCGTCTTTTGATTGGCGGTTTCGAGGAACTTCTCGAGCCATATTTTGGCGTTCTCTTTATTTGTGTATGAGTACGACCAGCCGAGGCTGAACATGGCATCTTCCATATCCGGCTTCATCTCGAGCGCCTGCCTGAACTCCACGACAGCCTTCTCGTACTCCTTTTTTTCGGAAAGGACCGTACCTAGCCTGTGATGCAACACCGCCAACTCATCGCCGCGACCTTCGAGAGCCTTGATGCCCTCACGAAGCACCTGCTCCCCCTGCCCGAGGAAACTGTAATCCAGATACAGGGAACCGAGTTCGCGATAGGCGTCGAAGAATTTCCCGTTGACCTTCAATGAATCGGTGTACTTCTGCAACGCCTCCTCGGGGCGGTCCATCTCCTCGAGAACCCTGCCGAGGCGGTAGTGCGCCTTGTACAGTTTCGCATCGAGCTCAATGGTGCGCTTCAACTCCGTTTCTGATTGCTCGTACTGCCCCATCCATTGATATACCTCGCCGAGCTGATAGTGATATATCGCCAATTCGTCGTTGAGTGCGATGGCCTTCTGCAGGTGTCTGGCGGCCTGCTCGAACTCCTTGGTTTCGATATATACAATCGCCAAATTGTGGTGCGCCTTCTCGTTTTCCGGATCGAGGCTCACGGCCTTGCTGCAATCCCTGATTGCCTGCGGAAATAGCTTCCTGCGATGGTACTCCACACACTTGTTCATCATCTCGACTGAGTGGACGTGCTCGCGACTACATTTCCCACCAGTAAGCAGGGTAGCGAGTGCGCAAACAACCAAAATCAGCTTCTTACTCATGGAGTTGCTCCTGTTCTGTAGAGACACGTAATAGCAGGCAATTTTAGAGAATAGACGGGGGGATGTAAACCCCATCAAACGACGTTACGTACTATTTTTTCAAAAACCAATCGAACCGTATTCTTTTTAACAAGAACAGCATCTTCATGAGCCCAGCTTCACTAGCTTTCCGCTCTTGTCCTGCTTGTATCCCCTGGGAAGGATCGCATCCACCTTCTTCTTGTATCCCTGAGTTCCCCATCCCAGATTCACGAACGCCTCGATGACCTGGTTGCGTACCCGGATGCTCTCGTCTTCGCACATGGTCTCCAGGAGGGGTTCCTTGGACAGCTCGTCTCCATGCTGCGCCAGAGCGATCACCGTCTGGAACCTGACGGTTTCGTCGACGTCCTTGAGAAAAGGAATCAACGCCTCGACGACTTCTTTGCCCGGAATCTCCGCGAGGGCCATGATGGTCTGGATCTTTCGGTCCGGATTTCTCTCATATTCCGTGTCGAACTCGCTCAGAACGTCCAGCATCTCCGTCTTGTAATCCTCCGGCGAAATGATGTTCCGCAACACTCGCTGCACCCAGTTGACCGACTCGGCGGATCGCAGCGCTCTGGAAATATGTTTGATCGCCGGCTGGCCGATCTCGATGAGCGCCTCACTTACCCACTCTTTCTCCTTCTCATCTTCGCTCGAGGGTTCCGCGTTGACCCCGAACCTGGCCAGCATTCCTCGTATGGCCGTCTCGTCCCCTTCCCTGGCGAAATCAATCACTTCGGCAAGGGCAATCTGGCGGTAGTCCTTGGGGGTGAACTTGTTGTTGGCTCGCTTGATACGTTTTTCGACCTTCCACAGGCGCCTCTTTTCTTTGGAGAAAAAATCTAAGATACCCATGCTGAAGCCCTACCCGTTTTCCGAACCGTTTTCTTGCTCTTCATCTTCACCCGTGAGAACGCCGATAAGCTGGTTGATCCTGTAACCCAGGCCGCCTACTTCCGCCGACTTGACGTCAAATCTGTACTCGAACTCGCCATTGATGACCTTGAGAAGACCTTCCTCAATCTCCACCACCGGCCGAAGGAAGTGTTTCCCGAGCAGCATACCAACCACTATAACCAACAGCGACGCGAT
Organism: Deltaproteobacteria bacterium; assembly: GCA_030621515.1. GTDB lineage: Bacteria > Myxococcota_A > Polyangia > JAAYKL01 > JAAYKL01 > JAUVAN01. The sequence continues at coordinate 58,827 of JAUXHN010000001.1, forward strand.
CCCCATCATGACGAGGACCAGGAACAGGCACGCTCGATGATCCGACGCGTCATCCACCGACCCCATGATCACGTTTGCAATTCGATCCTTTTTCTCCGAATTCATGGACGGCAAGACCATGGCAAGGTGATTCGCTCCCTCGATGTCGAGCGCGAAGACCTCCGAGGGACGACCGCTGCCGAGGGCGCCGGCGACCTTGTCGGAAGCTACATTCTTGAGCTGCTGATCGAGGCTCTGGCGTGCCGTGTCGGTCTCAAAAGAAGAGCTGTAAATACTGTCCGCCACGAGCACTGCCACATCCAACCCGAGCTTCTCCTTCTTGATCTTTGCGACGCCGTTGGAGACCTCGAATCCGATGACCAGGGCTCCGGCCACGTCATCCCCCACCCAGATGGGCGCGGCGGCCATCTCCAGTAGACCGCTGTTCATCAGGGCGCAGTACTTGTCATCCTTTGCGGCTGATTTGCCCAGGGGTGAGTTGTCGACGGACCACAGTGAGTAGGTGGCTTCCCCGTCCAGGGCTCTCTTTACCACCTTGATGGCGCCTGAGACATTTCTCCCCGCAGGGCATGCGTTGGGGGTTGTATTTCGGGCGATGACGACCCCGTTGCGATCGGTGATGAAAACCAGCTCCGGTTTCTTGTCTCCCCGCGCTACCCACAGCTCCGCATACATCTCGACCGCCAGGACCCCTGCCCTGAACCATTCCTTCCTGATCTTGGATTCAATTTGTGCTTCGGTCTGGCCCTCTTCGGGTGCTATTTCCACAGGCGCGAACGCCTGGGTGACATCCTTGGTCATCGCCTGCTTGCGAACATCGAAAAGAAGTTCGTAACCACGAAGCGCCTCTGAACGAGCGAACAGGCTGCCGGTTGTTCGGAGCTGCTCCTCAATGCGCGTTATTGTGTTTTTTTCCATGTTGGAACTCATCACAAAATACGAAACCAGCCCGAAAACAAGGACCACCAAAAGATTCGGCAGAATGATTTTTGCTCGCATAGGGTAATCCCCTTCTTCCCGGGTCTCCGCGACCCCCATTCTTTCTGATTTCTGGTTGTGATTCCGAGTAAAATTGCCTATCACCAGCTAGTGATCAAGTCAAGGTTGAGAGACGGAAGGAGATGTGATGAACGCTGCTTTTTTGTTTGACGAAAGCTTCAAGAACCATGCTTGCCAGCACTACCATCCGGAGCGTCCGGAGCGATTGGACGCAGTGGTGGAAGGCCTCGAAAAATCAAAAGCGTGGGGACCGGCGTACCGCGTGGAACCCAGACCGGCAAACGACGGGGAACTGGAGCGCGTACACGACCCGGGTTACGTGGAAACGACAAAGAAAACCCTGGAGAACCGGAGCGGCGGGAACCTAGATCCCGACACTTTCTTTTCCGAGGGAACCCGGCATGCCGCTCTTTGCGCCGCCGGAGGGGGAATAGACCTGGTGACAGCGGTCCACGAAAGGAAGGCAGAATGGGGATGGGCCATTGTGCGCCCTCCGGGCCATCACGCGAGCATCTCGGCGCCCGGCGGTTTTTGTATCTTCAACAATATCGCAGTGGCTGCGGCATCCCTGCTCGCGAGGGAAGATGTCGAACGCGTGGCCATCTTCGATTGGGACGTTCATCACGGAAACGGCACTCAGGACCAATTCTGGGATAATCCCGACCTCCTCTTCATGTCCATGCACCAGTGGCCTCATTATCCCGGCTCCGGATTGTCGGATCAGATCGGCGGTTCACAAGCCCGAGGCAAGACCGTAAACTTTCCGTTCCCCGCAGGAATGAGGGACGGTGATTTTCTTGCTGTAATCGATGATGTGCTCACGCCCATGCTCGGTTCATTCCGGCCGGACCATATCCTGGTGAGCGCGGGCTTCGACACCCACAGAAACGACCCACTGAGCGGCATGGAAGCGACCAGCGAGTGCTTCGGCCGGATGGCGGCAAGGATCAAGGGCCTGGCAGACGAGATCTGCAAAGGACGCCTGACTCTCTTTCTCGAAGGAGGATACGATCTGGATGCACTTACGTCTTCGGCGAGTTTCGTGGTACGGGGCATCGACGGAACCCTTGAAGATCACAGCATTACTCGGGAATCCACCCCTAGCTCTGCGGGTAGTGAGATAATCAAATCGACTCTGAATGAGGTTGTGCCTCATTGGCCGGATATATTTTAGACACAACTTTATGGATTAGCGCATATCCCCTTGTACATACTTGCTTTTCTCCCCATGTGACAGAATTTTCGACAAGAACGACAAATTGGGATAATGACAAATACCCGGCAATTAATGTAAAGTGATTGCCTTCGGATTTGCATTTTAGAAGGAGTTGTTGATGATCAAGTTTCTACTCGAAAAATTCAGGCAAGCTCCGGGCCCCATGAAGCAACCTCGACTGATTGTCGCCGATCTCGCCGAGGAAGCGCTCGACCTGTTGACCGTATACCTCAAGAAGGAGCAGGCGGCCGGCGGAACGGATCAACACGTGGAAACGGCGTACCCGGCGCCGCCCTCACCTGCGAAAAGCGACTCCGACGCGACGGCGGAGAAATCCGGGACCGACCCGGACAGGCCCGGATCGGATCTCGAACTGGATCCCAGACTGGCGCTAGCCATCGAAGCGACCGGCAACAGGCGAAAACAGGAGTTCAAGGTGCTGGCGATCCTCTGGGATGCAAAGGAGCGCAACAATGCTCCGATGTCGGCAAAGGCCATTTCCCAGCACGGGGTCGAGATGGGTCTCTCCATCCGCCACGAGAACGTTCGCAAGGTCATCCGCATGCGTCTTGACAAATATGTGGACGTGCATGCGGAAGGAGTGGGAAGCGGCACAATTTATCGCTACAGGATTTCGGCGGACGGTATCAAGTACTTCACAATGGGTTACTTTAAATAGAACAAAATGATGCGCTTTCAGGATTCCAGCCAGCCGGCGGAGGCAGCCCGCGTTCTCGTTGTCGACGACGAGAAAGTAATCAGGGAAATACTGGCGGATTTTCTTTCTCTCGAGGGTTTTCAGGTGTCCACAGCACCGGACGGAATAGCCGCCCTCGAGCGGCTGTACGAAAAACCATTCAACATGGTCATCTCCGACCTCAAGATGCCGAACATGGGCGGCCTGGAACTGCTCGGTAGAATTCAGGCGGAACACAAGAACGTGCTCACGGTTATAATGACCGGGTTCGGCACGGTGGAAACCGCGATCGAAGCGATGAAAAAAGGCGCATACGACTATATTCTCAAGCCGTTCAAGGTTGAAGAGGTCATCCACATCGTTCAGCGTGGGCTCGAAAAACAGCAGCTGCAACAGGAGAATATTCAGCTACGTGAAGCCCTGTCGATTTACACAATGTCCGAAGTGCTGACCAAGACGCTCTTGCTGGATCACGTCCTGGAGATCATTGTCAGTACAACCTTGAAAGAATCCCGAGCGGACGTCGCGGCTTTACTGCTGATGGAGGACAAAGACTCTGGGTTTGAAGTCAAGCTCAGGCGCAGCAATGCCGAAGCAGAAGAAGACCAAGAAACCGAAGATTTAAACCTGGT